>DAOTYI010000070.1:0-41119 GCA_034434895.1 Anaerolineae bacterium | reverse complement strand
CAGACCACCATCTACATCGGGGCGCACTACGAGAAGAACGTCACCACCGGGGTGGCGACCAGCTACTACTATGCCGGGGGCCGGCGAGTTGCCATGCGGCAGGGAGGTGTGGTATACTATTTGCTGGGGGACCATCTGGGCTCCACGGCCCTCACCGTCAACAGCAGCGGCAGCAAGGTGGCCGAGCTGCGCTACAAAGCCTGGGGGGAGACCCGCTACACCTGGGGGACGACGCCGACGACCTATCGCTACACCGGCCAGCGGCAGGAGGAGGGCCTGGGGCTGTACCACATGGGGGCGCGGTGGTACGACCCGGCGCTTTCCCGCTGGCTGAGCGCCGATACGCTGGTGCCGGAGGCGGGGGAGCCGCAATCGTTCAACAGGTACTCTTATGTTCTGGGGAATCCTCTGCGATACATCGACCCAACGGGACACAAATCGAGAGAGCAGTGGGAGCAAGAATTCAGGGATGCTCATGGCGGTCAAGACCCGACAGACCAGGATTGGTGGGACTATCAGTTTTCCCTCCAAATTGCAGGATGGTCCGCCGGCAACTGGGTGACTACTTGCGCACTACGGGCCTTACTGTATATAGCAGGTGTGACGATAAAAAGTGGAGATGCGCAATGGACCCTAGAGGAAATTGCAACAGTCGGGCAAGTGGTCAGCAACATCGCTCAAGCTTTCGGTGCTCCGGTTTCGCGGATAATTGGTGGCGTTACCCTCAAAAGGATGCACAAGAGCCTGTGGCCACTGGGATTTGGATGGAAGCCTGGCGGCGCATGGGAAGCTCTTGGCACAGTCAGAGTTAACGATAGTGCTTTTGCTGTACCGGGGAACGCCGAGCACGCTCTTACCCACGAACTGGGACACTATTTCCAGGAATCACAGGGCTTGATAGATGATTTCAGAAAAGCTACCGGCGGGTCTCAATTCAACTTGTTCGGAATGGCGTCGCTCAATTTGACTCCCTACAAATGGGGTGGAACCCCACCTAATGAGTGGGTGAAAAAGAACGGTCTCTATGAAGACTTTGCTGCATCCTTTGAGATTTTTGTTTACCAACAGATAGGAGACCCGTGCCCGGGTGCTGTGATGGATACCAGCAGATTCCGGTTTTTCCATCAATTTGTGCAAATCCCCTGGGTTTGGGGGCCACGATAGACACATCTCGGTGGATTCCCCCGGAGATGACTATGCGTAAGGGGTGTTGTCTTCTCTGGTTGTTGATTGTGTTGGCCGGTTGTGGCTGTGCCGGTGAGCGAATTGTCTTCCAGGATGTCCTCAAGTCGAATTGTGCTCCACCATGCTGGCGGGGAGTTATCCCTGGCAAGACAAATCGTCAGGAAATAGTGGACCTTCTGAAGAAACCACCTGATACCGAGCCAGGATTGCAACGAATGGATTGGGGCTGGCGCTGTTTCAAGCACGATGGCATGACTCAAGTTACGATTTTCCTCGATGTAAACAATGTAGCCGAGTCTATCATACTTGTTGAGCCTGATAGACAATACACGTTTCAGACTGCTGTCGATGAATTTGGGCCACCCACCGCTGTGCTGATGACCCCATGTGCTCCTGACACTGACCAGGGGTTTATATACCTGGTCTACCCTGAGCAAGGCCTGGCTTTGGGTTCAGGCTTTGTAGCGACACTTGGCCGTCCGTGGCAGCGGCCATCGTCTGAGACCCATGTCTATCAATGGGTCTACTTTAACCCAATTCGATCTGATCTTTTTTCGCAAAAGGGATATCCGATCTATGGCTGTGGGATGAGTTCTGGGAATGAGACTGCTGAATGGCAGGGGTTTGGGCCAGACTGACCGGTGGTGGGAATCTGTCATTCTCATAGTCCCACTGGTCCGGCTTCGTGCCGTCCACTTTCTGGCGATTTCAATGGCTTATGGGCAGATGCGACGGACTTCCCAAGTGCGTTGCACCCGCTTGACGGTGACGGCGCATTGGTCAAGAAGGTGAATGCCGCCAGGACCAGCATCTACCCTTCGGCAAGCTCAGGGCAGGGCTGAGCAGGACGGTCAGGGTCCTGAACAGCGGTGGGACCCCCTGCCCCCCATGTCGGAGGCTGCTGAAAAAGTCCCGGCCTGCACCGCAGAGGCCGCAGAGTTTTTGTGATTCCTCTGCGTTCTCGGCGGTGAAAAGTGACCGGCACCTTTTGACTGTTTTGCCGGCCTGTGGTACAATTGGGTTGCTGAAATCGGGCGATGAGGCTCGCCCGGGGGGCTGATGCCCCTGATCTGTCTTCAGTGACTGATAGCCTCTACCACCGCGACGCGGGTGCGTCCGGCCGGTAGAGGCTTTTTGGTAGGCTGAGGTGCGATGAGCCGGACGATGAGTTTTTATGATCTGCGCGATGCCCTGGCCCAACCAGACTGCCCTCTCTGCCGCCTGAAGGCCAGAGCGGCCGGGCGGTATCTGGATGGTCTGCTGTGGGAGAGTGTGAACGACCCGGCGGTGCGCGATCAGGTCCGCCGGGCACAAGGCTTCTGCCATGAGCATGGCTGGGGCCTGGTGCGGCCAGGAGCCTCATTGGGGGTGGCGATCCTGATGCATGATGCCTTGCGGGGAGTGCTTGGCGCCATGGCCGATGCCCACTTTGAGGCTCTGCCGGCCCTGTCGCTGCGGCGTGCCCAGGAGAACCTGGACCGCAGCCGACCGTCGGCGGCGACGGCCGGGCTGATTGACCGTCTGACCCCCAGAGGCCGGTGTCCGGCCTGCGTTCAGGCCGAAAAGATGGAAAAGGTCTATTTGACCACCCTGGTCGGGCATCTTCTGGAAGAGGATGGGTTGCTGGCTGCCTATGAGGCTTCGGATGGTCTATGCCTGGCCCATTTCCGCCAGGCACTGCGCCATGTGCGCGACGAAGCCACCTTTCGATCCCTGGTCAACGCCCAACAGATCATCTGGCAGCGGCTGGCCGACCGCCTGGCCGAAGCGATTCGCAAGAGTGATGTGCGCTTTCGGGATGAGCCGGTGGGCGACGAGGGGAGTGCCTGGCTGCGGGGCATCGCGGCCTTGAGCGGAGCGCAGGCCGGAGGCCAGCCATGACATGAGAATGACAATGTCAGACGAATCGCTGGTCATCAGCGCATCCGACTATGAACGGCAATTCTTTGCCGACGCCTTCGGCGGGACCGAAATTGTCACAGTAGAGGTCCGCCTGCTCCAGGAGACCTATCAAGACATCCTGGCTGTGGCGGAGCAGGAGGGGTGGCTGCCAGAAGAGGCCCTGCGTATCTTGCTGACCCGGGGATTGGGATATACCAAAGGGAAACTCCTCTTGCGCGACGGGGAGGAGACGCAGGATGTCTTGCTCAACCGGCTGCTGGAGATGGAATCGGTCACGGCTGTGATGCGGTTCTACGCCTTTGATTTTATGCGGGACAACAAGATCCTGGAAATGCAGAACATGGCTTTGAGAGCCCAGTGCAAAGAACTGGAAGCCTCCATCTCAAGACTGCGATCCGAGAATGAGGCGCTCAAGGCCAGAGGAGACCCTCAACCTGCAAACGGCAAGTGCGCCGGGGTCGAGGCCGACTCCAGGTCGGCGGGGCCATCTCGTGCGAGATCGTTGTTGAGCCACAGATTTCGGGTTCGCCGCAAAGGCCAGGAGTCTGGCGGAGAGGGCAGACCTCTGGAGGGCGGTGGCTCTGGAGTGGGCGATGGGCCGGAGAGAGAATTCAAAGAGTGAGACAGAAGGGCTGGTCAGGCTGGAGATCCTGGTTGAGGCCGAGACCATGCGTGAGATCGAGCAGGTGATCCAGGAACGTGGTTGGGAACTTGCCGAGGGGCTGCGTCTGCTGTTGGGCAGCGGCCTGGCCTATGCCAGGGGGGAACAGGTCTTGCGGGCTGTCGAGTCGGGTGCGCTGAGTCAGGATGACCTGCAACGATTGCTGTCGCGGATGGTAGAAACCGAGACGCGTCTGGCTGCCTTACGCTTTCGCACCTGGGAGGCTCAACAGGCCAATGAGGCCTGGGAGCTTTCAACCGGTGCGATCCGAAACGAAAACCAGGGGTTGCGCACTCTGGTGCAGCGGCTGCGCAGCGAAAATGTGACCCTCCAGGCCGAAAATGCACGGCTCCGTGCCCTGCTGCCGGTCTCTCCGGCTGATGCCCCCCTCCAACCGCCACCTGCTACTCCGCCATCGGTGCGGCGCCCCTTCTGGCACAACTGGCGCCGCGCTCTGAAAAAGAGATCGCGAGTCTGAAGTGGCGGCTTATTCTCCCTGCCACATCCGTTGCCATCCGGTCACCGGTGGCAGCTCGTCGGTCTCACAGGCCGACAGGATGTCTACAAAGGTCGGGCCATCGGTTGCCAGGGCCTGGCGCAGCGCCGGTTCGACCTGGTCGGGATGCTCCACCCGGACCCCCTGCCAGCCAAAGCCACGGGCCACGGCCGCATAGTCGGTCGTCGCTCCAAAGTCAACGCCGAAATAACGCCCGCCATAGCATAACTTCTGACCGACCTTGATCCAGCCGAAACAGCCGTTGTTGAACTGGAGGATGATCACCGGCAGGCCCAGGCGGGCCACGGTCTCCAGTTCGCCGGCACTCATGCCAAAGCTGCCGTCGCCCATCAGGCCCACCACTGTGGCCTGGGGCCGGGCCAGCCTGGCCCCCACCACGCCGGGGAGGGCATAACCCAGCCCGCCGTGGCCGCGCGGGATGATCACCTGGCGGCCCGCCTGGCTGCACAGGTAGGCGGCGGTAAAGGGAGTAGGCGTGCCGGCGTCGGCGACGATCAGGCTGCCGGCCGGCAAGAGCCGGGTCAGGGCCTGGATCACCCGCTGGGGTTTGATCGGGGTGGTGGAAGCGGCAGCCCTGGCCTCAAAATCGGCCCAGAAGGCATCCACCTCCTCAGCCCAGGGGGCCAGCGGGTCGGAATGCGGCTGTCCGCCGAGGGCGCTGACGGCTGTCACCAGATCGGCCAGGCCCAATCGGGCATCGCCCACCAGGCCGACCGCCGTGGGATAGTTGCGCCCTATCTCATTGGGGTCTATGTCGAGGTGGAGAATGGCCTGATCGGTCGTCCGGGGTGGCAGGGTCCAGCCGTCGGTGGTTACTGAATCGGTCTTGCAGCCGACATACAGGATCAGGTCGGCGGCCCGAAGCACCGCATTGGCATAGGGGCGGGCCCCGTTGCCGCCCACGACGCCCAGGCTGAGGGGATGGAACTCGGAGATGGCCCCCTTGCCACAGATGGAGGTGCCCACCGGGGCCCCCAGCAGTTCAGCCAGGGCGGCCAGCTCAGCCCAGGCACCGGAGAGAAGGACTCCCCCACCGGCGACGATCACCGGCCGGCGGGCCTGTCGGAGCAGCCCGGCAGCCTGAGTGACCGCCGCCGGGTCAGGGCGGGTGCGATAAGCCGGGTAGTGCCGACAGGCAGCTTCGGCGTGGAGCGAGGGAGCCTCCACCTCCTCGGCCAGGACATCCATGGGCAATGTGACCTGGGTGACACCAGGCCGGCCAGTGGTAGCCACCCGGAAGGCCTGACGCAGGGCGTCAGGGATCATCCCGGCACATTTGACCAGGGTGCGCCATTTGGTGATCGGGGCAAAAAGGGCGGGCTGATCGAGGGCGGTCAGGACGTTGCGGTCTTCCTGCCGCAGCGGGGTGTCGGAGGTCAAAGCAACCACCGGGACCGAGGAGGCATGGGCCTCGGCCAGGCCGCTGGCCAGATAGGTGGCACCTGCGCCACTTGGAGCTTCACACACGCCGGGACGGGAGCTCACCCGGGCATAGACATCCGCCATGAAGGCGGCTGAACGCTCGTCGCGGGCCAGGATGTGGGTGATCTCCCCCTGTGCCTGGGCCTGATACAGCGCATCATACAAGGCCAGGCCGGTATCGCCAGGAACTCCAAACAGGTACCGTACCCCATAGGCCCGGAGCATCTGGACCACGAGCTGTCCACCACTGAGCCTCATCCTCTTCTTTCCCTCCCATACCGGTAGCTTCTCCCCCTGACTCCTCCCTTCAGAGGCTGCTGAAAAAGTCCTGGTTTGCACCGCAGAGGCGCAGAGGCCGGTTTTTTTTATGATTCCTCCCGTTCTCTGCGCCTCTGCGGTGAGAGGGGATATTTTTTAAGCACCCTCCTTCAGGATCGTTCAAGGGCAGGGTCATTCCCCCCGTGCAAAAGCTTCCACCAACTGGCGGGCCTGGTCATCGGTGTACTGCACCGGTGGCGATTTCATAAAATAGGCCGATGGCCCTTCGATGGCCCCGCTCAAGCCCCGGTCCAGCGCCAGCTTGCAGCAGCGCACCGCATCAATCACCACCCCGGCCGAGTTGGGCGAATCCCACACCTCCAGCTTGAGTTCCACGTTGAGCGGGGCGTTGCCGAAGGTGGTGCCCTCCATGCGGATGTAGGCCCATTTGCGGTCGGCCAGCCAGGGCACATAATCGCTGGGGCCGATGTGGATCTGGTCCCTCTCTAACGAATAGTCGAGCTGGCTGGTGACGGCGTCGGTCTTGCTGATCTTTTTCGACTGCAACCGGTCCCGGTCGAGCATGTTGAAAAAGTCCATGTTGCCGCCAAAGTTGAGCTGATAGGTGCGGTCCAGGCGCACCCCCCGGTCGTGGAAGAGGCGGGTCAACACGCGGTGGATGATGGTGGACCCCACCTGGCTTTTGATGTCGTCGCCGATGACCGGCAGGCCCCGGCTTTTGAACCGTCCCTGCCAGTAGGCTTCGCGGGCGATGAACACCGGGATACAGTTGACAAAACCGCAGCCGGCGTCCAACACCTGCTCCACATACCACTTGGTGGCCATTTCACTGCCCACCGGCAGAAAATTGACCACCACGTCGGTCCGTGTCTCTTTGAGAATGCGCACGATGTCGGCTGTGGCACCGGGTGCCTTTTGGATCTTTTTCTGCAACTGGGAGCCCAAGCCGTCATGGGTCATGCCCCGCGATACCGGTACACCCAGGTGGGGCACCTGGGCGAAGCGGAGGGTATTGTTGGGCGCAACCCAGATCGCCTCCGACAGGTCCCGGCCCACCTTGTTGGCATCCACGTCAAAGGCGGCGGTGAACTCGATATCGCGGATGCGATAGCCACCCAGCACCGGATGCATCAGGCCCGGCACGAACTCGTCGTCGGCCACATCCCGATAAAAGTGCACCCCCTGCACCAGCGCCGAAGCGCAATTGCCCACGCCGATGATGGCTACTCGAACTTGACTCACCTTTGTTCCTCCTGGCAGCAGAAATCGGCGGCAAGTGTATCACGGGCGGGCGGCTTTGTCAATCGCATCGGTAGCACAGGCCTGTGCCCCAGAGAGGCATGAATTCAATCGCCATCTTGACTATCTGGCCATAACAGGGTATAATCTGCCAGGCGGAGCGCCACTCCGGCCGTACAACCTGGCGGTAACGGCTGTATATAGCATCCCTTCTAACCTCTTCAAGGAGCGGATGATGGAAGACAGTTTTGCCGTGGAGGTCTGTGACGTCACCAAGGTGTTCCCCGGCCCGGCGGGACGACCTGGCAGCGAGGTGACCGCCGTGGACCACGTCACGCTGCAGATCCGCGATGGGGAGTTTTTCTCGATGCTAGGCCCCAGCGGTTGTGGCAAAACGACCACCCTGCGCATGATCGCCGGCTTTGAACACCCGACCGAGGGGGAGATCTATATCCACGGCCGGCCAATGGGCCTGACCCCTCCCTATCAACGCAACACCAATATGGTGTTCCAAAACTATGCCCTCTTTCCGCACATGACCATTGCCCGCAACATCGCCTTTGGCCTGGAGATGAAAAAGGTCCCCAGAGGAGAGATCGAGCGTCGGGTGCAGGAGGCGCTGGAGATGGTCCGCCTGGCCGGTTACGGCCCCCGGCGGCCCAACCAACTGTCGGGGGGCCAGCAACAGCGCATCGCGCTGGCCCGCGCTCTGGTCAACCGACCGGAGGTGCTGCTGCTGGATGAGCCGCTGGGGGCGTTGGACCTCAAGTTGCGCAAAGAGATGCAGCTTGAGCTCAAAACGCTGCAAAAAGAGGTGGGCATCACCTTCGTGTATGTGACTCACGATCAGGAAGAAGCGCTGACCATGTCCGACCGGATCGCGGTCATGCATCAGGGCAAGGTGTTGCAGGTGGGCACCCCCACCGAGATTTACGAGCGGCCCAACTGCCGTTTCGTGGCCGATTTCATCGGCGAGACCAACTTTTTGGACGGCATCGTCCGGGAGCAGGATGGAGACCGGGTCACAGTGGTGGTGGATGAGGCGCTTCCTCTCATGGTTCAGACCGACCGGCCGCTGGAGCGGGGAAGACAGGTCACGGTGGCGGTCCGCCCGGAAAAGATCCGCCTGCTGCCCCAACCGGCCCGGGGCGAACACAACTCCTTCCCCTGCCGGGTGGAACAGATGGTCTATGTCGGCACCGATACCCGCTTTCGGGTTCGTCTGTCGGACAGGGTGGTGCTATCGGTGCGGGAGCAGAATGTGGTCTCGGCGCCGTCGGCGACGGCCTACTATTCGGAGGGCAGTGGGCCGGTGTATGCGGCTTGGCTGATTGAAGCCGGCCGGCTGCTGCTGGACTGAAGGGAGGCCCCATGACCGCCGCCACGGCCACGCCGAAGAAACGGACGCTGTTGGATGCCATCCGCCGCTGGCCGGGCCTCCAGACCCTGGTGCTGATCTCCCCCAGCCTCTTCTGGTTGACCCTCTTTTTCGCCCTGCCCCTGCTGATCGTCTTTGTCTGTAGCTTTCTCAAGCGGGGCCCTTACGGCCAGATCCTTTGGGAGTTGGACTTTACCCGTCTGTTCGACCCGCTCTACCTGAAGGTCTTTGTCCGGCAATTCAGCCTGAACAACTATGCCCGCTTTTTCGACCCGCTCTACCTCAAGATCTTTGTCCGCTCTTTCAAGATCGCCGGGATCACGACCCTGCTGTGCTTCCTGCTGGGCTATCCCATGGCCTACTGGATTGCCACCCGTCCGGCCCGGTGGCGCAATACGCTGTTGTTGCTGATCATGATCCCCTTCTGGACCAATTTCCTGGTGCGCACCTATGCCTGGATCCTGATCTTGCGCGACACCGGCCTGATCAACAACCTGCTGTTGAGCCTGGGCCTGATCCATCACCCCCTGCCGCTGTTCGGCAACGATCTGGCCATCGTCATCGGCCTGGTCTACGGCTGGTTCCCCGACATGGTGCTGCCCTGCTACGCTGCCATCGAGCGGCTGGACTTTTCGCTGGTGGAAGCGGCCCAGGACCTGTATGCCAATGAGGTGCGTTCCTTCTGGCGGGTGATCTTTCCTCTCACCCTGCCGGGCGTGATCGCCGGTTCGATGCTGGTCTTTATCCCCTCGCTGGGGGCCTACGTGACCCCCGACCTGTTGGGCGGGGCCAAATCGGTGATGATCGGCAATGTCATCCAGAGCCAGTTCCTCACCGTGCGGGACTATCCCTTCGGCTCGGCCTTTTCTTTCGTCTTGATGGCCCTGATGTTGCTGGCCACGCTGATCTATTTCCGCACGGCGCGGCGGACTCTGTAGAGGAGGAGGAACAGCATGGAGGCCAACGCCAGCACCCCGGTCGCCCGGACACTGCCGCTCAGCCGGGTAGCCCGCCGTGGCAGCCGCCTGGGGCAGATGATCCGGGCCGGGATCACCCTCAGCGGCCTGTGGGGCTACCTCTTTCTCTACGCCCCCATCATTGTTTTGGTCGTTTTCTCGTTCAATGCCTCGCGCTTTGTCACCGCCTGGGGAGGGGTGAGCCTGCGCTGGTACCGCGAACTGTTCAAAGATGCCGCCATGATGGCGGCCCTGAAGAACAGTCTGATCGTGGCCGTCGTTTCCACAGCCATCTCGACCCTGTTCGGCACTATGGTTTCGCTGGCCATGGAGCGCCGGCAGTTCCCCGGCAAGCTGGCCTTCGACGCCTTGCTCTACCTGCCCATCATCATCCCAGACATCGCCATGGCGGTGATGCTGCTCCTCTTTTTCGTCATGGTCCACATAGACCTGAGCCTGGTGACGATTATCATCTCCCACGTCGCCTTTAATATCTCGTTTGTGTCGGTGGTGGTCCGCGCCCGGCTGGTGGGTTTTGATCGCAGCCTGGAGGAGGCTGCCCAGGACCTGGGGGCCAATGAGCTCCAGACCTTCTGGTATGTGACGCTGCCGCTGCTGATGCCGGGCATCCTGGGGGGGGCGCTGCTGGCCTTTACCCTGTCACTGGATGACTTTGTCATCACCTTTTTCACCGCCGGCGTCGGTTCGACCACGCTGCCGCTGCGCATCTACTCGATGGTCAAACTGGGCATCACGCCCGAAATCAACGCCATCTCGACCCTGTTGGTGCTGGCTTCGATGACCCTGCTGTTGCTGTCGCTGTTGATTCAGCGCCGGGGAGGGGGATCGGTGGTGGAGATCGGCTGACAATGGACAGAACCAATGATAAGGAGGAGAATGATGAAAAAGCTGTTTGCCTGGGGGCTGGTTTGGGTCCTGGTTGTCGCCCTGGCCGGTTGCGGTCCGGCCCAAGGGGGAGGCAGGCAGGAACTGGCCAAAGAGCTGCATGTCTATAACTGGTCGGAGTATATTGACCCCACGATCTATGCCGACTTTGAAAAAGAGTTCGGCGTCAAGGTGATCGAGGACACCTTTGCCAGCAACGAGGATCTGCTGGCCAAAATTCAGGCGGGAGCCAGCGGCTATGACCTGATCGTGCCCTCCGACTATATGGTCGCCATCATGATCGAGCTGGACCTGCTGGCCCCGTTGAATTACGACAATATCCCCAACTTTCAGAATATCGGCGCCAAGTTCCGGGACCCCCCCTACGATCCCGGCAACAAATATTCGGTCCCCTATCTGTGGGGCACCACCGGCATCGGCTACGACAAGAACGTGATCGCCGAGCCGCCCGATAGCTGGGCCTACCTCTTTGACCCGCAGAAGGCTGCCCCCTACGCCGGCCGGATGAGCATGTTGAACGACAGCCGCGAGGCCCTCGGTGCGGCGCTCAAGTACCTGGGCTATTCTCTGAACAGCACCGACCCGAAGCAGTTGGAAGAGGCCAAACAGCTCCTCATCCGGCAGAAACAGTGGGTGTCCACCTACGACAGCGAGGGGTTCGAAGACCTGCTGGCGGCAGGGGAGACGGTGATCGCCCACGGCTGGAGCGGCGACTTTTTCCAGGCAGCCGTGGAGGCGGAACAGATCGGCTACGCGATCCCCAGGGAGGGGGGCACCATCTGGGCCGATAACCTGTGCATCCCCAAGACGGCTCCCAGCCAGTACACGGCCGAGGTGTTCATCAACTACCTGCTGCGGCCAGAGGTGGGAGCCAAAGTCACCAACTTTACCTGGTATGCCAGTCCCAACCAGGCGGCCGAAAAGTTCATCAACCCCGAAATCCTGGGGGACCCGGCCATCTATCCGCCGCCTGAGATCATGGACAGGCTGGAATTTATCTACGATGTGGGTGAGGCGACGGCCCTCTACGACCGTATCTGGACCGAGATCAAGACCAAATAGCAACAGCCTGAAAACCACAAGGGCATGAACCTCGCTCGCCGGTCGGGGCAGAGCGCCGCTGCGCCCCGATAGACCCATCGGCGGTGAGGTCACAGCCCCGCTTCTGTCATTGGACCGGTGCCTGGAACGGCTGGTGGAACAACATGGATCGCGACAGTTTTGAGCGCCTGGTCGCTGAGGTGTTGGACAGCCTGCCGCCGGAGATCCAGGGCTGGCTGGACAATGTGGCCGTCGTCGTCGCCCGGCGGCCGACGCCGGAGCAGCTGGCCCAGGCAGGTTTGGGCCGTGGCGACCTGCTGTTCGGCCTGTACAGCGGTGTGCCCAAAACCCGGCGTGGCTTTACCTATGGTGAAACCCTCCCCGACCGGATTGTGATCTTCCAGGAGCCGATCGAGCTGATGTGCCGCACCCCGGCCCAGATCCGCGATCAGGTGCGCCGGACCGTGCTGCACGAAATCGGCCATCACTTCGGCCTGGACGAGGAGCAGCTGCACCGGGCAGGGGTGTGAAAGATGGAGGGGAACTGCCTCCCGTTGCTGACTGAAGTCGCCCGCTTTGGGCCGCAGGCCTTCGGCCAGCCTGCGCCGACCGCTGTTTCCGCGTCGGCGCAGGCCGACGCCCGGCGCCCCAGGCGCCCAGAAAGGCCGATTTCCGATCGGTACACGGCGGCAGGCAGCCGGGGGTAGGTAATTACGATGGAGATGGAGGATTGAAATTATGCCCCAGGCGATGTGGATCAACGGCCAGTTTGTCAGCGGTTCGTCGGATGCGACGCTGGAGGTGTTGAACCCCTACACAGAAGAGGTGCTCGATAGGGTACCGGCCGGCACACCCGCCGATGTGGAGCGGGCGGTGCAGGCCGCCCTGGCCGCCTTTGCCGAATGGCGCCGCGTGCCGGCTGTGGAGCGGGCCGGCTTTTTGCACGAGATCGCCCGCCGGATCCGGGAAAATGGGGAAGCACTGGCCCGGCAGATGACTCTGGAGGGGGGCAAGCCGCTGGTGGAAAACCGGGATGAGGTGGGGTGGACGGCAGCCTGCTTTGATTATTACGCCGAAATCGGCCGCCACAGCCGGGGGCGGGTGATCCCCAGCATCGAAAGCAGCCAGCTCAGCCTGGTGCTCAAAGAACCTTATGGGGTAGTCGGCTGCATCGTGCCCTGGAACTATCCGCTGCTGCTCATGGCCTGGAAGGTGGCCCCGGCGTTGGCTGCCGGCAACACGGTGGTCCTCAAACCCTCCTCGGTGACCCCCCTTTCGACCCTGATGCTGGCCGGCTGTTTCGAGCACCTGCCGCCTGGCACGGTCAACATCATCACCGGCGCGGGCGAATCGGTGGGCGATTTCCTGGTGACGCACCCCCAGGTGCCGGTGATCGCCTTCACCGGCAGCACGGAGGTGGGCCAGCGGATCGCCCGCCTGGCCGCCCCGCTGATGAAAAAGTTGCACCTGGAGTTGGGCGGTAAGGATGCCTTTCTGGTGGCCGAGGATGCCGACCTGGAGGTGGCCGTGCCGGGGGTGGCCTGGGCAGCACTGTTGAACAACGGCCAGGTGTGCACCAGCACCGAGCGCATCTACGTCCACGAGAGCCTGTACACCGAGTTCACGGCGCTCCTGGCCGAATATGTGGAGGGTCTGGTGCTGGGCGATCCGCTGGACCCGGCCACCGATCTGGGACCGATGGCCCGTGAGACCTATCGGGCCCGGGTGGAGCGCCAGGTGGCCGACGCCGTCCAGCGCGGTGCCCGGGTGTTGACCGGGGGCCGTCGTCCCCCCGGCCTGCCCCACGGCTATTTCTACGAACCGACGGTCCTGGTCGAGGTGGAGCGCGAGATGCTGGTCATGCGCGAGGAGACTTTTGGCCCGCTGCTACCTGTCGCCACCTTCCAGACCTTTGATCAGGCCATCGCTCTGGCCAACGATTCAGTGTACGGCCTGGGAGCCAACCTCTATACCCACAACGCCCGCTACGTCAAGCGGTTTTATGAAGAGGTGCGGGCGGGAACCCTGTGGATCAACGACCCGCTGACCGACAATGATGCCGGCCCCTTTGGCGGTCTGGGGATGAGCGGCATTGGCCGCGAATTGGGCGAGGAGGGCCTGGACGAGTTCCGGGTGACCAAACATGTCCACTGGGATTTCGCCATGGAACCCAAGCCGTGGTGGTATCCCTACCTGGAGTACAACCGGCTGATGAGCCACCAAGAATAACCTGCACTTCGTGCCCTTTGCGTCCTTAGAGCCAGTCTGAAAAGCTTACCACAAAGATACAAAGGTCACAAAGGAACACGAAGGAAACGAATAAAAAAACTGCATGGTGCCCTTGGTGTCCTTTGTGTCCTTGGTGGTTTTCAGACGCAATGAAAAATTTTCTTTTTGTTCTTTTGGCCTCGCCGGAGGCGGGTTTTGGAGATTTTCCCGCCCCGTTCTGAAAAAGGCCAAACTTCAGGGAAGGGGGTTGGAGGATGGGGTGAGGTCCACCTTTGTTGCCATTGGTGGCTGCTCCTGATCTAACCCTGCCGCCCGGCGCCGATCCAGCAACTTCCCGGCTGGCCCTCTTCTCCCTCCACCTGCACGCGACCGGGGAAGAACTGGTTGACCACCCAGGCGTTGGTCAACAGGTGGGAGGTGACCTTTTCGGTCGTGAACCGGGAGGGGCCGGCGGCCAGGGCCAGCGGCAACACCAGTTGATCGGCCAGGTAGCGGTCCAGAGCGGCGCTGCTGTGGAGAAAGTCCAACAGGTCGCGGGCGGCCTCCTCGGCCACCTGCTCGGCCGGCTTGCCCCGTTCCCCCAGCGAGGTAAAGCCGGCGACCGCGTTTGCGAATTCGGCCCACAAAAAGACCACCGTCCCCTGCCCCTTGGACGGTGCATCCAGGAGGTCAATCCGGGCGTTCACGCCTCCGGAGCGCAACATCTGAAGCGCCGCCCGTTCCTGCCGTTCCTGGATGTGCCTGGGCAGGTTGCTGCTGGCCGACAGGCCTCGCACCCGCAGCAATTCTCCCCGCTCCCACAGGTCCAGCCCCACCAGCTCCCCTGCCTTCTGGCCCTGAATCGTCGCCTTGATCAGCCCGCCGCCGAGGGGATACCAGCCCCATTTTTCGAGGTTGACCTTGGCGCCGATCCCCATTCGCGCCAGGGTGGGCAGGTAGACCCGCTTGAGGTAGTCAAAAGGCGGGCTCCAGGCCACATGGGTGCCGCCGACCAGGGTCAGGTGCGACGTTCCCCCTGCCAGCGCCAGAGGCAGCAACACCGTTTGAAAGATGAGGCTCACCGCCCCGGCGCTGCCCCCCCTGGCCGCCTGCCCCACGTCGAAGGTATAGTCGCCGGCCTTCGGGGCCGAGCGGGGCACAAAGGTCAGTGTTTGGGAATCGAGCCGGTCCCCTTCCACCCCGGCATCGCATATCCTGGCGATGGCCCGCACGCCGGTCAGATGCTGCGGCATCAGCCCTGGCTTACGCCGTCCGGCGCGGATCCGCTCGATGCGCACCGGCTGACCGGTGATGGCTGCCAGGGCCAGGCTGGTGCGCAATACCTGACCGCCTCCTTCGCCGTATGAGCCGTCAATGGTGATCATGACTCCCCTCCCCTGCTCGCAGGTCACCCACATTATACTACGCTCACCAGGTCCCTGCAACCAGGTTGCCCCACACGTAAAAGCCCAAGACCCTCCAGGGCCTGACCTGTTTGACGCAGACCGGCTTTTCTGCTATACTGAACCCGGTTTGTGGGCCAGGTCCGGTGGATGGCAGATATTGGCTTCAGGCGACTGGCATTGTAGGGCTGGCCATTCTGCTGGCCGGCTGTGCCCTGCTGCCTGCCACTCCGCCGGCCCCTCTGCCCACCGGCGAACCGACGACGGTCGCCAGCCCGCAGCCGACAGAGACGCTGCCTCCCGGCGTCACCCCCCTGCTCTTCTGGGAGCCATTTGCCCTGGACCGGCCCCAGGGGCTGCTCCTGGGCGAAATGGTCCGCGACTTTGAAGCCGAGAACCCCGATCTCCTGGTCGAGATTGTGCCCAAGGCCGGCTATCTGGGCATTCACAGTGCGCTGCTGGCCGAGCTGCCCGACGGCGACCTGCCTGACCTGGCGGTAGCCTTTCCCGGCATGATCGCCCAATATGCTGCCGCCGGGGTGGTGGAGCCGCTGGACCTGTTTCTCAACGACCCGGAGCTGGGGCTGACCGACGAAGACCTGGCCGATCTCTTTCCCGGATTCCTGGAGGCAGGACGGTTTCCCGGCTTTGGGCGACAGACGCTGGCCTTCCCCTTTGCCCAGAACGCCGTGGGGATGTGGGTCAACGACAGCCTGCTGGCCAGGGCCGGTTGGGACCATCCGCCGGCCACCTGGGACGAGTTCGAACAGGCCTGTTTCGACGTGGTGCTCAACACCGGCGTGGGCTGTTACCCCTTTGTGGAAAGCGTATCCATTTTCAACGCCTGGCTCTACAGCCGGGGTGGCCGGCAACTGGACGACACCGGCCGATGGGCCCTCTTTCATGCCCCGCCTGGCGTGGAGAGCCTCTCTTTCCTCCGCCGTCTGATGGACGAGGGACTGGCCTGGCGGCCTGTGGAGGAATATGGGGACTATGTGGCCTTTGCCAATGGACAGGCGGCCTTTACCTTCTCCTCGACCGGCAATAGCCTACTTTATGCCGAGGCATACCAGGCGGCGCTGAAAAACGGTGTGCCCCCCTTTCACTGGCGGCAGGTGATGATCCCCCAGGCTGACCCGGCCCAGCCGGCCACCGTCCTGTACGGCGCCAGCTTCTTCATCCTGCGCGGCGATCCGGCGCAGCAGCGGGCAGCGTGGCGCTTCATCCGCTGGTTCACCGCCACGCCGCAGACGGCGCGCTGGGCCGGAGGATTAGAGGCGATGCCGGTGCGGGCCTCGGCCCTGACGGTGATGACCGATACCCTGGCAGCCTATCCCTTCCTCCAGACTCAGGTCGAGCAGATCCTGCCCTATGCCCGGCCGGAACCGGCCGTGCCCGCCGGGCTGGAAGTGCGGGACCTCCTGTACACGGCCATCCTGTCGGTAACCCAGGGCTATGCCGATCCGCAGACCGCCCTCGACCAGGCGGCGCAGAAGGCCAACAGGCTTCTGGCCGGACAACCCTGACAGGCCCCCGGTTCGCGCCACACGGCGGTTGCCCCGGCCACCATCAGCCGGCAAACCCCATTTGACAAGGACCGTCCTCTGTGCTACCATTAAAAGAGTATAGACTTAGCCCAATATGGTTCAGTTACGGGACTTACGGATGGCCTTTTCGCCACAAAGACACGAAGGCAAATTCTTCGTGTCTTGGTGCCTTTGTGGTAAGCCTGCCGGTCAACTACGTAACTCCTGTCAGTTAAAGACCGGAGTCGAGGCTTCAGCCGGCCTTTTCCGCCTGAAGCCTCCACGCCTGTGGCTTATCGGAGGCTCAGGCACAGGCTGGCGGCGAGCATAAGGCTGAGCCATCACAAAGCGGAGCAGAGATGACGACCACCATCGCCGTTGCCGGCAAGGGCGGTACGGGCAAAACCACCGTCGCGGCGCTGATCATTGACTATCTGGTGAAAAAGCAAAAAGGCTCGGTGTTGGCCATTGACGCCGACCCCAGCACCAATCTGAACCTGGCCCTGGGTGTGCCGCTGTACGACACGGTGGGGGATGTGCGCGAGGAGACAGCCTCAGCCGTCGGCGGGGCGCGGGCCATGGGGGGCATGAGCAAGTGGGACTATCTCGACCTGCGCATCAACCAGGCGCTGGTGGAGGAGCAGGGCTTTGACCTACTGGCCATGGGCCGGCCGGAAGGCCCCGGCTGTTACTGCGCCGCCAATAACATCCTGCGCTCCTCCATAGACCGCCTGTCGGCGGCCTACGATTATGTGGTGATTGACAACGAGGCCGGATTGGAGCACCTCAGCCGGCGCACCACCCGGGACGTGGACCTGCTGCTGATCGTCTCCGATCCGACGCTGCGTGGCATCCTCGCCGCCAGCCGGGTGGTCCAGGTGGTGGATGAACTCAAGACGATGGTCGGGGCGGCCTATCTCATCGTCAACCGCGTGGAAGGCCAGACCCTGCCCCCGTCGCTGCTGGAGGCCATTGCCGAACACAAACTGACGCTGGCCGGCCTCATCCCCGCCGATCCGGCCATCGCCCGGCTGGATGCCCAGGGGGAGCCGATCGTCCGCCTGCCGCCCGAAGCCCCCAGCCGCCGCTCGTTGGAGGCTATCCTGGCAGCGGTCGGGGGCGGGTTGTGAGGGAGGGATGGCCGTGAAAGAGGCCTTGCTCTACGAGAAGCTGGATGGTCGGCGGGTACGGTGTCACCTGTGCGCCCATCGCTGCACCATCGCCGAGGGGCACAAGGGGGTGTGCCTGGTGCGGGAAAACCGGCAGGGGACCCTCTACACCCTGGTCTATGGCATCCCCCTTTCCCAGGCCGTGGACCCGGTCGAGAAAAAGCCGCTCTTTCACTTTTATCCGGGCAGCACCGCCTTTTCCATCGCCACCGCCGGCTGCAACTTTCGCTGCCAGTTCTGCCAGAACTGGGACATCTCGCAGATGCCCCGTGAGCGGGGCGAGATCTGGGGCCGCCAGACCTCGCCCGAAGAGATCGTCCGCGCGGCCAGGCACTACGGCTCCCAATCAATCGCCTACACCTACACCGAGCCGACCATCTTTTTCGAGTACAGCTACGACATCGCCCGGCTGGCCCACGCCGCGGGGATCGCCAGCGTGTATGTGACCAACGGCTACATGACAGCCGAGATGCTGGAGATGTTTCAGGGCCTGACCGACGGCCATGAACCGTGGCTCGACGCAGCCAACGTGGACCTGAAAGCGTTCCGCGACGAAACCTACAAGACGGTGTGTGGCGCCCGGCTCCAGCCGGTGCTCGACGCCCTCAAAAAGATGAAGGAATTGGGGGTGTGGGTGGAGGTGACCACCCTGGTTGTGCCGGAGATGAATGATTCGGAGGCGGAGTTGCGCGACATCGCCCACTTTCTCGTCACCGAACTGGGGGTCGAGACGCCGTGGCACGTCAGCCGCTTCCACCCCGACTACAAGATGCACGACCGGGGGCCGACCCCGCCGGCCACCCTGCGCCGCGCCTACGACCTGGGCCGCGAGGCCGGATTGCGCTATGTGTATGTCGGCAACCTGCCCGGCGCTCACCTGGAGGATACCTTCTGTCCCCACTGTGGCCAGATGGTCATCGGCCGGTGGGGCTTCCAGGTCACACAACGCCACCTCCGCAATGGCCGATGTGCCCATTGCGGCACGGTGATTGATGGAGTAGGAATGTAGAGGTGACGAATGACGGGTGATGGGTCTTTCGCCCTTTGTCTTTCATCCTTTGTCCTTGTGCCCTGACCTATGCGTGTCCTGTTCGTCATCAAGCAGATTGACTACGAACCGCTGGGCCTGCTCTATCTGTCCAGCACCTTGCGGCAGGCCGGGCATCAGGTGCGCCTGGCCGTCGCCGCCGAAGAAGACCCGGTGGCCGTTGCCCGCGAGTGGCAGCCGGGGGTGGTAGGGTACAGCGTCTACACCGGTTCCCAGACCTTCTATCGGGACCTGAACCTGCGGATCAAGGCCATGGTGCCCGGCGTGGTCTCTGTCTTTGGGGGGCCGCACCCCACCTACTTTCCTGAGTTTATCCACGAGCCGGGGGTGGATGCGGTCTGCCTGGGCGAGGGGGAGGAAGCCCTCCTCGACTTGGTGAACGCCGTGGAGGCCGGCCGGCCGCTGAGCGGCATCGAGAACTGGTGGCTCAAGCGGGATGGGGAGGTGGAGCGCAATCCACTTCGCCCTCTGGAACCTGACCTGGACCGCCTGCCTTTCCCCGACCGGGAACTGATCTACAGCTACGACCCTTTTACCCGGCAGAGCGGCATCAAGCATTTCATCACCAGCCGGGGATGCCCGTACAACTGCACCTACTGCTTCAACCACGCTCTGGCCGCCCTGTACCGGGGCAAGGGCAGGCGCCTGCGTCAGATGAGCGTGGACCGGGTCATCGAAGAGGTCAAAGGGGTGCAGGAGCGATACCCGTTGCAGTTCGTCGTCTTTCTCGACGACCTGTTCATCGTCTCCACCGAGTGGCTGCGTGAGCTGGCCACCCGCTTCCCGCGGGAGATCGGCCTGCCTTTCTTCTGCAATGTGCGGGCCAACCTGGTCAACGAGGACAAGATCGCCCTGCTTCGGCAGGCCGGCTGTGTCAGCGTGGGCATGGGCCTGGAGACCGGCAACGCCCGATTGCGCAACGAGCTCCTCGACCGCAACCTCTCCGATGAGCAGATCGTCGGGGCCGCCCGCCTCATCCGTGAGGCGGGCATCCAGTTGATCACGACCAACATGTTGGGCCTGCCGGGCGGCACGCTGGAAAACGATTTTGAGACCCTGGCTCTCAACCATGCCTGCCGGCCGGCCTATGCCAACGCCTTCCTGTACCAGCCTTATCCCCGCACCGAGTTGGGCGAATATGCCCGTCAGCACGGCTATGTCGAGGGTTCGTTGGACGAGATTGACGATTCGGCCTGGGAACGGTCGGTGTTGCGCTTCTCCAGCCCGCAGGAAAAGCGCCAGATCGAAAACTTTAACAAGCTCTTTGCCCTGGCAGTGGAGTGGCCGTGGCTCACCGGGCTGGTGCGGCGGCTGATCAAATTGCCTCCCAACCCGCTCTTCCGCCTGGCCTTCAAGCTGTGGAAGGGCTATGCCATCAAAAACCGCATCCACCCCTACCGCCCGTCGTTCCGGGAGTTTGTGCAGACGGTGAGGCGGTTCATGAGGTTCGATTAGACCTGGATCGTCTTCCAGCGGCCGCCGCGGAAGCGCAGGAAATTGAGGGTACCCCGCACCGTAAAATCGAAGGCCATCGCCCCCCAGGCCCCTACCAGCCCCCAGCCCAGGACCAGGGCAAACAGGCCGGCCAGCGGCAACCGCACCAGCCAGATGCCGGCGGCGGTGACGATCATCGGCCAGCGCGTGTCACCCGCGCCGCGCAACCCGCCGGCAAAGATCATGCTGGCCGCCAGGACCGGCTGGAAAAGGCCCACCACCCGCAGCGGCATCGTGCCCAGGGCGATCACCTCGGCATCCTCGGTGAAAAAGCCCATGATCTGGGCCGGGAACAGGACAAAGGTCAGGCCGATGGCCGCCATGAGCGCAGCTCCCATCCTGTAAGCCGTATAGCCGCGCTGCTGAGCGGCGTCCGGGTCCTGTGCCCCCAATGCCTGGCCCACCAGCGTGGTGGCGGCAATGGCAAAGCCAAAGCCAGGCATAAAGGACAACGACCAGCCGTTGATCGCCACCTGATTGGCTGCATAGGCCGCAATGCCCAACGAGGCCAGGATGCGCACATAGGCCATGTTGCCGGTGCGGAACAGGACCTGTTCCACGCCGGAGGGCAGCCCGATCCGCAGGACGCGGCGGATGGTCACCCATTCAGGGCGAAAGCGGGCCAGCCGCAGATGAAGGCCGGAGCGCCCTTTGAGCAACAGGGCCGTGACCAGCACCCCCCCCGTCACCTGCCCTGATACTGCGCCCAGGGCCGAGCCGGCCACTCCCAGCCTGGGCAGGCCGAACAGGCCGTTGATCAGCGTCCAGGCCACGGCGATGTTGACCATGTTGACCACCAGCATCACCCCCAGCGGCGTCCGGGTGTTGCCGGCGCCGCGCAGGCAGGCGTTGCCGATATACATCAGCGTGGCAAAAAAGAGCGAAGCGGACACCAGGCGCAGGTAGAGGGTGCTCAGGCCCACCACTTCCGCCTGGGCTCCCAGCAACAACACCGCCGGCCGGGCCAGGCTCACGCCCAGGGCACTGCACCCCAGGCCGATCAGCACCCCCAACACGACCGATTGGCGCACGACGCGGTTCGCCTGCTCCGGCTGCCGGGCGCCGGTGAAGCGGGCGATGAGCGCCGTCGAACCGGTCGCCACAGCTCCCAACAGCGTCTGAGCCAAAAAGATCCACTGGGTCGCCAGGCCGACGGCAGCCAACGACGCCGCTCCCAGGTGACCAACCAAAAAGGTATCCACCAGGCCGACGGCCATGCTCAACATCTGCTCGACAGTGGCCGGCAGCGCCAGGCGCAGCACATCGCGGTGCAGGGCCGTGAGGGGTGACCTGCGCCGAACCGGTCGGCTGATTTTGCGCCACATTGCGGCTGTTTTGGGACCCATCCAGACACCACAAGAGAGAACCCGGCGGCGGACCGGAGTCTGGCAAAGATCGGTCCGCCTGGGGCGGGTTGCTTATGCAATCCGTTGCCGGCTGCGCAGAAAAGCGACGATCTTCTGGTCAGCCACAGGGAAAGCAAAGGCGTCGAGTTCTTCCAGAGTGACCCAGCGCAGATCGCTGCAACCCAGGCAGCAGGGGTTGCCGCCCAGCCAGCGGCAGTCGAACACAAACAGGGTCATGGCAAAGTGGGTAAAGGTGTGCTCCACCACATACAGCAGCTCCCCTACCTCGATCTCCATGTTGAGCTCTTCGGCAATTTCCCGGCGCAGACAATCGGGCAATGTCTCGCCGGGGCGCCGCTTGCCGCCGGGGAATTCCCACAGCCCCCCCAGCATCGCATCCGGTGGGCGTTGGGTGATGAGCAGACGACCGTTGCCATCCCAGATGACGCCGGCCGTCACATCCCGGTGGGGTTGGTGGGTGCGGGTGGCGCGGATGGGCAGATCGTTCTGGATCCCCTCACGGCAGGCCAGGCAGTCGTCTGCGGCGGGGCAGAGGAGGCAACGGGGGTTGGTTGGGGTGCAGATGGTCGCCCCCAGGTCCATCAACGCCTGGTTGAAATCGCCGGCCTGGCCGGTGGGCAGCATGGCCTGGGCCAGCTTTTCCAGGCGGCGTCGGGTGCTGGGCCGGCCGGGATCGTCGTCAATGCCAAAGAGGCGGCACAACACCCGGTGCAGGTTGCCGTCGAGGGCCACGGTATCCTGGCCGAAGGCGATGCTGGCGATGGCAGCGGCGGTGTAGCGGCCCACACCGGGCAGGAGGAGCAGGGCTTCGGGCGTGGGAGGCATGTGCCCGCCCAGTTCCTGCACCACCTGCTGCGCGGCCCGATGGAGGTTGCGGGCCCGGGCATAGTACCCCAGCCCCTCCCAGGCTTTCAATACCTCGTCCAATGAGGCGGCAGCCAGGGACTCCAGGGTGGGAAAGCGAGCCAGAAAGCGCTCATAGTGGGGGATCATGGTCTCCACCCTCGTTTGCTGGAGCATAATCTCGGCCACCCAGATGGCGTAGGGGTCGCGGGTGTGGCGCCAGGGCAGGTCACGGTGGTGGCGCTCGTACCAGGCCAGCAGACGCCGCCCCAGGGCACTCAGCTTTTCGGGCTCGCGGACGCCGTCGAACGCTGTCATGGTTGTAACTATACCGTGGAATCTGCCCGGCGTCAAGAACAGGTCTCTGTCTGGCTATGAATGACCAAAGACCAGGCTGCTGACCGATCCCATTGCTCGGCGGGCGACTCAAGTCGCACCTCAGGGGCCTGCGGCCGGGCATCCACGCAGGTGGATGCCTCCGTCCGCGCAGGCGGACGGCCGGGTAGCCGAAGGCAATGCCTTCGGCTACCCGGTGCGATTTCCAATCGCCCGCGTAACTGCCTACCCACACCGAAAGTCGCCCGCCTGGGGCCTTCGGCCAGCGGCCGGCGCAGGCCGACCAGTTTCCGCGTCGGCGCAGGCCGACGCCCGGCGCTCCAGGCGCCCAGAAAGGCCGATTTCCAATCGGCGCAGGCAGCCGGCCAGGTAATTACTCGCCCGTGCCTTCACTTGATGCCAATGGGGTCTGTGACCACTACCTGCAGAAAAAAGAAGCGCGGGCCGGTGTGAAACCGGCCCGCGCGGCGCCGTGGAGCGCCAACCCTTACCAGCGAGGCCGACGCCGGTCGCCCGGCCGCCGGTCACGGTCAGGTCGTGGTTTGGCCTCGTCTACCCTGATCTCGCGGTCGCCGACCATTTTGCCGTTCAAGGCGCCGATGGCCGCCCGGGCTGCCTGCTCGGTCGCCATTTCGACAAAGGCAAAGCCCTTGGGCCGGCCTGTGTCCCGGTCGGTGATCAGATTGACCGATTGGACGTTGCCGAACGGGGCGAACATGGTTCGCAATGCATCCTCGGTCGTATCATAGCTCAGGTTGCCGACGTATACCTTCTTACTCATCTGGCTTCCTTTCAGCTCAGCACAGTCACGTTGACTGCGCGCGCTCCCTTGCGGTCCTGTTCGACGTCGAATTCGACCCTCTGCCCTTCTTCCAGGTTGCGAAAGCCCTGGCCCTGAATGGCCGAGTAGTGAACAAAGACGTCGTCACCTGCCTCCCGCGCGATAAAGCCATAGCCCTTCGCGCCGTTGAACCATTTGACGGTTCCGGTCACTCGTTCAGACATGTTTCACCTCTTTACAAATTTTGCCAGGAGGAGGGTAAGTCGGCCATCCCATATAGAAAACCGCCCAGGCGCGTAAGCCTGGGCGGTCGTCATCTTGAGATCGATCCAGATTCACGTCTCATCCTGCAACTATAGAATACCACACATGCCACACAATGTCAAATCGGCAGGGGGGTGTGTCGCCCCATTGGCATCAAGGCGCGGGCGATTGGAAATCGCACCGGGTAGCCGAAGGCAATGCCTTCGGCTACCCGGCCGTCCGCCTGCGCGGACGGAGGCGTCCACGCAGGTGGACGCCTGGCCGCAGGCCCCTGAGGTGCGACTTGAGTCGCTTGATGCGTATGGGCACCTGCTCGCAGTTGCCTTACTTTCCCGGCTCAGCCCATCGCCTGGTAGCCCACACCCCGCACGGTGCGAAAGTAGCGGGGACAGGCGGGATCGTCTCCCAACCGGTCGCGCAGGCGGCTCATGGCATTGCGGATGACCTCTTCATACCAGGCATCCGGTTGGCATTGCCATACGGCGGCATACAGTTCGTCATACGGCACCACCCGCCCTTTGTGGCGGGCCAGGTACAAAACCAGGTCGAACTCCTGGCGGGTGAGCGGCAGCACCTTGCCCGCCCGCTCCACCTGCCGGCCGGCCGGATCGATCACCAGGTCACCCAGTTTTATCCGCCGGCACTGTCCCCGTTTCGCCAGAGCTCTCGCCACCCCCTGCCTGACCTCCTCAGGCAAAAATGGTTTCGGGATATAGTCCAACACCTCCATATCTCGCAGGGCGTGGACCGCATCAGATAACCGGGCATAGGCTGTCATCAGAACAATTCCCATCTGGGGGTCGAGTGCCTGCAGACGGGGAATCAGATCCCAGGCCGACATCCCCGGCAGGCGGATGTCCACCAGCGCCAGATGGAATCGCTGCTCCTGGCAAATCCGAAGCGCCTCCTCAGGGCAGAGGACCGCCACCACCTCGTACTGAGGGGTCAAATACTCGCCTAACAGCTCCAGGATATCCCGCTCATCATCCACAATGAGCAGGCGACATTCCGCTCCCGTCACCCCTTCTTCCACCCTCCGATCCCCAATATCTGCTCCTGCCGCGCCCACATCACCGCCCTCTCCTCCTCATCGGTGTGGTCGTAGCCCAGCAGATGGAGCAGGCCGTGCACCACCAGCAGGTGCAGCTCTTCCTCCACCGGATGGCCCAACTCCCCGGCCTGGGCCACGGCCCGGGGATAGGAGACGATCACATCGCCGAGATACCCCCCCGCCTCGGGCGCAGCAATGAACGGGCCACTATCCTCCAGGAAGCTGAAAGCCAGCACATCGGTCGGGGCATCTATGCCCAGGAAATCGCGGTTCAGCCCCTGGATGCCCTCGTCATCGGTGACCACCACCGTGGCCTGGCCGGCGACCCCCTCCTGGCGCAACACCGCCTCGGCTATCGCTCGCAACCGTTCCACCGCCACCTCCCCGGCGAATGCCGGTGCCACCTGCACCTCTACCTCAATCTGCCCCTTGCCTCTTGCCTCTTGCTTCACACCTCCACCTCCTGTCCATCCGGCCCCTTGACCTTCACCGGTTCGGGATACTGAATCCGGGGATGGAACACCCCCTGCAGCACATCCAAAAAGGCTTCCCGGATCCTGTCCAGGTCGCGCAAGGTCAGGTCCGAGTGATCCAACTCCCCCTCGTCCAGTTTGGCCTTGATCGTCTCGCGCACAATCTGCTCGATCTCCGCGGCCGACCTGGCCTGGGCGCTGCGCACCCGCGCCTCGCAACTGTCGGCCAGCATGACAATGGCCGTCTCTTTGCTCTGCGGCCGGGGGCCGGGATAGCGGAAATCCTCCGGGCGGACGTTCGACCCATCGTTGCCGGCCGCCTTGACCGCCGCCCGGTAGAACGATAGGGCCAACCCGGTCCCCTGATGTTCAGGGATAAAGGCCTGGATGGCCGACGGCAACCGGTATTTGCGCGCCAGGTCCAGCCCATCCGGCACGTGACTGATGACGATCTGGGCGCTGGTGCGCGGGTCCAGCCGGTCGTGAGGGTTGATGTTCCCCACCCGGTTCTCGGTGAAAAAGAAGGGCCGCAGCGTCTTGCCGATGTCGTGATAGTAGGCCCCCACGCGGGCCAGCAGTCCGTCGGCGCCGATGCGGTTGGCCGCCTCTTCGGCCATGTTGCTGACCAGGAGGGTGTGGTGGTAGGTGCCCGGCGCCTTGAGCAACAGTTGGCGGAACAGGGGATGGGTGGGCCGGGAAAGCTCCATCAACTGGAACGGGGTAATCACGTCCAGCACCGTGCTCAGGGCAAAAAAGGCGGCCAGCGCCAGGCTGGCCGACAGCCCCCCCGCCACAAACCCGGCCAGGGCGTGGATGGTCACCTTCAGCAGGTCCGGATCCGAGGCCAGCAGGCCGAACAGCAGGATGACGGTGGCATGGGTCAGGGCCACGGCCAGGCCGGCCCGCAGAAAGGAATTCAGCCGCTCTGCCCGCCCCAGGGTCAACGCCCCCATCAAGGCTCCGGCCAGGAGGTAGACCGTCATCTCCAGCGAGCCGCCGACCATAAAGGCTCCGATCAGGCCCAGCGCCACGCCGACCCCCGTGCCCAACACTGGACCAAACAGCACGGTCAGGATCATCGTCAGCGCCGGCAGGGGATAGAAATAGGGGGCGACGGTGCCGGTGGCCGGCAACATCAGTTTGCCGACCGCCACAAAGGCGGCCACCAGCACAAAGGTGATGACTGACGCCCGACCGCGTGCCCAAAACTGGGGCTGAAGGCGCCAGAAAAACAGCCCCAACAGCGCCGTCGCCACCAGGGCAAAAGCCACCGTGCCGGCCACCGCCTGCCAGCGCAGGGCCTGCTGGCGCAGGCCAAAGGCATCCAGCGCCTCGATGTCCACCGGGCGCACCAGGTCGCCGGCCCGCACGATCACTTCCCCCTGCCGAATGGTGACGGTGACCGGTGGCGTGCTCTCACGAGCCTGCTGACGGGCTTCCTCGGTGCGGGCAGCGTTAAAAAAGGTGTTGGCCCTCACCAATCCGCCGGCAATGGCCTCCACCACCGCCGCCTGCTCGTCGGTCAGGCTGTAGCTGATCAGGGTCGGCACGCGGCGCCGGGCGGCGTCCACCTGACCGTCACGGATCTCACCCTGCATGGCCCGCACCAGGACGCGTACCGTCTCCTCCCGGACCTCCTGCCACTCCGGCTCACTCAGGGCCAGAGCCTGGCCGATCACCTCCGCCGTCAGCGTCAGATCGGGGATAGCGGCGATCCAATCGGCCTTTTGCCGGGGGGAGGCATAAGAGTCCTGGCGCACACTGCTGAGATAATCCAGGATCTGCCGGGCGCGGACCTCCTGTTGGCGGGCGATCGAGCTGTCGGGCAGGTCGTAGATCTCCTGGACCAGAGCAGCCTGCGCATCCTGCGCCTGGCGGGTCCGGATCTGGCTTTCGTAGGTCAGGTCGGCCGGAGCGCGGATGTCCTGCGGGCTGACCTCGCCGGCATTGAGGGTCACCCGGTTGGAGGGCAACAGATCGGCCAGCAGCACGATGCTGGTGACGACCGCCAGGAAGGCGCTCAGCGCCATGGCCCGCACCAGGCTCAGCCGGTCGCCTGCCCGGTCGGGCGGGCCAGGCAAGCCGGACGGCCAGCGCGCAGGGGTTGTTTCCTCCGCCATGAGCATCCTACCCGGCCAGGAGTTCGCGCACCACCTGGTTGATCAGCCTGCCATCTGCCCGGCCACGGAGACGGGCCATCAGCGGCTTCATCACCTGGCCGATGTCGCGCGGGCCTGTGGCGCCGACCTCGGCGATCACCTGGCGGGCTTCGGCCTCGATCGCAGCCCGGTCGAGCTGTTGGGGCAGGTAGGCTTGCAGAAAGGCCAGCTCGGCCTCCTCCTCGGCCACCAGGTCTTCGCGCCGGCCCTTCCGGTATTCGACAATCGATTCCTGGCGCTGTTTGACCTGCTTGCCAATGATGGCCAGAATTCCCCCCTCATCCAGGCTGACCCGCGAGCCGCTGGCATCCAGCTCCGTCTCCGCCTGCTTGATGGCCGCGATCACCGAGCGGATGGCCCGCTTGCGCAGCTCATCCTGCTGGCGCATCGCCTCTTTCAGATCATCCATCAACTGTTCGCGTAATCCCATGCTCCCTCCTTTGAGTAGCCAGCAGTCAACCGCCAGACTCTGACTGCCACCCGACGGCAGGACTTCACCCCATCCCCCAACCCCCGGCCAGGGGGTAGGGGAGAGGTCAAATCGAACATTGTCGAGCTCCTGACCACCGACAAATTATAGCCGCCAAAAGAAGGGAAGTCAAATCCGCCACCGGCTGCCAGGCACCTTGCCGGGGAGCGGCTTTGACAGTTTGCCCGTTATGCCGTACAATAGTATACTATTCACAGGCACAATCCCGGTCGCCCTGCCCTTGATCGCGGCGCGGGGCGGCCGATGCCAGGCCGGGGGTGGCCGACGGCTACCCTCAAAACAGCAATACCTTGAGAGTGGAGGAATTGGATGACAGTGTACACAAGCGACAGGCTCCGCAACGTGGTCCTGCTCGGCCACGGCAGTTCGGGCAAAACCTCATTGGCCGAGGCCATGTTGTTCAACACCGGCGCGGTCAACCGGCTGGGGCGCGTGGACGATGGGACCTCGGTGGCCGATTGGGATGACGAAGAGCGGCGGCGCAAAATGTCAATCAACGCCTCGGTGATCCCGTGTGAATGGCAGGGGTACAAACTGAACGTGCTGGATACACCGGGGTACATGGACTTTGTGGGCGAGGTGATCAGCAGTTGTCGGGTGGCCGATGGGGCCGTCATCGTGCTCGATCCGGTCGGCGGCGTACAGGTGGGCACCGAGCAGGTGTGGCGCCGCGCCGACGAACAAAAACTGCCCCGCCTGGCTTTCGTCAACAAAATGGACCGGGAAAATGCCGATTTTACCGCCGTTGTGGCCCAGATCGGGGCCAGATTCAATGTGGCCGCGGTGCCCCTCCAACTGCCCATCGGCAGCCAGGCCGATTTCCGGGGGGTGGTGGACCTGCTGACCCAGAAGGCCTACCTGGGCGATACGGCCACCGCTGGCCCCATCCCGGATCAGATGGCCGGCGCCGTCGCCCAGGCCCGCACGGCCCTCATCGAAGCGGCTGCCGAGGGTGAAGATGCGCTGATGGAAAAATATTTTGCCGAAGAGGCCCTGAGCCAGGAGGAGGTGCAGCGCGGCCTCAAGGCCCGCCTGGCCCGGGGCGACCTGGTGCTGGTCCTGTGCGGCTCGGCGACGATGAATGTCGGCATCCTGCCTCTGATGCAGGCCATCGCCGACCTCCTGCCCTCCCCGGTCGAGGCCGGCCCCTATCCGGCGCTGAACATGGCCACCAACGCCCGGGCCCAGCTCCGCTGCGATCCGGCCGGCGAGCTGGCTGCGCTGGTGTTCAAGACCATGGCCGACCCCTATGTGGGCAAGCTCTCCTACTTCCGCGTCTACTCCGGCACATTGGAGTCCGACTCACGGCTGCGCAACAGCCGCACCGGCGGCGAAGAGCGGATCGGCCAGGTCTATCTGGTGCGTGGCAAGGAACAGATGCCGGTCGCCCGCATCCCGGCGGGTGACATCGGGGCCGTGACCAGGCTGAGTGAAACCCAGACCGGCGATACCCTGTGCGACCTGGCAACCCCTCTACGGCTTGAGCCGCCGGTCTATCCCCATCCGCTCTACTCCGTGGCTGTCAGCCCCAAGACCAAAGCCGATGCGGCCAAGATCAGCCCCACCCTGACGCGCATGAGCGAACAGGACCCCACCCTGACCTGGCACCAGGACGCCAGCACCCGCGAGACGATCCTTTCCGGCATGGGCGATACCCACATCAACGTCGCCGTGCGGCGCATGGAAGAGATGTTCGGCCTGAGCCTGGACACGGCCATCCCGCGCGTGCCCTACCTGGAAACCATCACCCGCAGCGCCTCGGCCCAGTACCGCCACAAGAAGCAGACGGGGGGGGCCGGCCAGTTCGCCGAGGTCCACATGCGCGTCGAACCGTTGGAGCGCAACAGCGGCTTCCAGTTCGTCTGGGAGGTGGTGGGCATGAATGTGTCCAAAACCTTCGGCCCCTCTATCGAAAAGGGGATCAAGTCGGTGCTGGAGCAGGGGGTGATCGCCGGCTATCCGGTGGTGGATGTGCTGGCGGCGGTGTACGACGGCAAGGAACACCCGGTGGACTCCAAAGACATCGCCTTCCAGATCGCCGGGCGCGAAGTGTTCAAACTGGCGGTGAAGCAGGCCGGGCCGGTGTTGCTGGAACCGATCTACAAATACACCATCACCGTGCCCGAAGAGTACATGGGCGAGGTGTTGAGCAACCTCAACACCCGGCGGGCCCAGGTGCTGGGCATGGAGCAGGTGGGGAGCAACAGCGTCGTCACGGCCCTGGTGCCGTTGGCCGAGATGCAGCGGTACGTGAGCGATCTGCGCTCCATCAGCCAGGGCCGGGGGGTGTTCACCCTGGAATTCTCCCACTATCAGACCGTGCCGGCCCACCTGGCCGAGCAGATCATCGCCGCCGCCCAGCAAAAAGCTGAGGAAAAATAACGAGCCGCCGGGTAGCCGACGGCATTGCCGTCGGGTAGCTGGCGGCATTGCCGTCGGGTAGCCGATGGCATTGCCGCCGGCTACCCCTCAGAACCGCCGGTGAGCCGGCCTAACAGGCGGAACAATTGGCGGGCGAGCTTTTGAGCGCCGCCCGGCTTTTCTTCGCCTGTCAGCTCCTCCTGATAGTCGCCCAAGGCCTCCAGGAGCCGGCCCTGTTTGATCTTGAGCCTGCTCAACTGGCGGGCCACCGCCTTCTCATTCTCCCGGTCGCCCAGCTCGCGGAAGAGGTCAACCGCCTGGGTGTAGGCTTCGGCGGCCTTTTCCTCCTCCCCCTGTCGGGCATACATCATGCCCAGATTGCCCAACACTTTGGCCTGGTTGGCGCGGTCCTCCGTTGCCACACACAGCTCCAGGGCTTCTTCCAGAAACTTCCGGGCATCCTCCCACTCCTCAAGCTGGACATAGACGACCCCCATACTGCCCAGGGTCTCGACCTCCCCTGTGCGGTCGCCGGCTTCGGAGAAAAGGCGCCGGGCTGTGGCAAACGCCTCCAACGCCTCCTCGAAATCACCGCGCCTGTACCGCTCCTTCCCTTCCTCGTGCCATCGTCTGGCCTCCTCGATGGTCGCCATGATTCCTCCTGACCTTTTCTAAGAGCTTGTCTGAAAACCACCAAGACACAAAGGACTCGCGTTTTTTTTATTCGTTTCCTTCGTGTTTCTTTGTGGCCTTTGTGTCTTTGTGGTAAGCTTTTCAGACTGGCTCTAAATGGCAGAAAACCTGTCCTGCAGCCCGCTACCCCCCGGCCAGGCGCTCAGCCGCCACGGCCCAGCAGCACGGCAACGGCAAGAAAGACCAGGCCCAGCAGCAGGATGAATGTCAGCAGAATGGCGGTGATGAAGAACCTGGTGGTCCGGCTGGCCTGGCGCTCCTTTTCGATCGGCCTCAGTGCAGGGTAGACGCGCGGCTGCGCTTCTGGGGGAGAAAGGGGGGCGTTCAATTCTTCCAGCCAGTCGGGCAGGTCGGCTTCTGCCAGGCGCACCGATTCGTCGGGCGGGAACAGAGATGGCTCAGCGGCGGCGGCCAGGGTGCCGGGTTCGGCAGTCACCCAGAAGGCATCGCCAGCCTTGGCCAACTGCTGGAGTTGCAGCGCCAGGCCGCTCAGACTCTGACCGCACTGGTTGCAATACTCTGCATCGGGCACGACCTGATGGCAACGCGGGCACAAGACCATCTCTTCGCCGCGCAGCAGCAGGCCGCAGTTGCGGCAAAAATAGCCGCTTTCCTCAGTGCCGCACTCCGGGCAGGTTTGCGTCTGGGGGTTTGGATCCGTCGCCACGCCTTTTACACCAGAGTAGGGCAACTGCGGGCAGTTGCCCTACAAATAAGCAGCTACGGAATGCACAACACCTGGCCGGGATAGATCGTATTGGCCGCCTTGATCGTCAGGCCGTTCGCCGCCAGGATGTCGTAGGGCGAAACCCCATAGTTCCTGGCGATCTGCCACACCCACTCGCCCGAACGCACGGTGTGTCGGACGCGGCAGCCCGGTGTTGTTCCGGCCGGAGCACCTGTGCCCCTGGTCACCTTGAGCTTCTGGCCCACATAGATCTGATTGGGATTGACCAGGTTGTTTGCCCTGGCAATAGCCTGCCAGGTGGTGCCGTAGGCCTGGGCAATGGACGACAGGGTTTCGCCACGCTGAACGGTGTGCCAGATGACACCCCCCTCTGCACCGGTGGGGGGTTCGGCCGTTGGTGAGGCCACAGGGGGCAAGGCAGGGGTGGCCGTTGGCTCGGCGGCGGCGGCTCCTCCGGCCTGAGGTGTGGCTGTCGGCTGCTCCCCGGCGCCACGGGTCGGCGAGGGGGTCACCACTGAGACCACGGTCTGCTCCGGAAGAGGGGTGACCTCTCCTCCCCTCATCGCGGCGGTGGGCAACGGCTCTTCCGTCTCTGTCTCGGCGATTGTGGTGGGGCGCGGCTGGGGTTTTCTCACACAGCCGGCCAGACTGATCAGCATCAGCAATGCGGCCAGCCACAAGATAGCTGGGGTTGACCATCTATGTCTCATCAGATGTCACCTCCTGCAGCGATTGGCCACGGATTGTCCGCAGCCGGCCTGATATGACCATAATTCATCATACCACAACTATCGCCAGACGTCAAACGGGCAGGCAGAGGGATTTGGGGCCAGGGGGCTGCTGAAAAGTCCCGGCCTGCGCCGCAGAGGTCTTTCCCACCGCCTTCTCTGCGCCTCTGCGGTGAGAGGGGGGTAACTGCCTGCCCTCCCGCCGGTTTGGGGCAAAGTGCGCTGCAATGAGCGGCTCGCCCCGTTGCCGGCCACTTTCTAACCTGCGGGGGGGTAGCGGGTAGCTGGCGAGGGCGGGGGCAACAGGAGTGGGCCGGTCTCCCGCAGGGCGAGCAGGCAAAAGTCCACAGCCTGGTGATAGCTCTCCTCCGCTTCGGCCCAGAAGCGGAGAAATGAGGCATCACGGCGTCCGCCGGAGACAAAGAAGGACAGCGCTCCCAGATAGGTCCGCCAGTGCATCGAACTGCCCCGCAGCCGGCCGTCGGGGCCCACCAGCCGGAAGGGGTGCTCCGGGCTGGCGATGATGAACTCACCCGGCAGATCGAACGCTGCCGCCTGCAACATCGCCCGCAGGAAATCGGTGTCCTCTCCGCCGCTCAGCAGCGGTGTCACGTCAAAGCCGGCCGCCTCCAGCGCCGAGGGCCGCAGGGCAAAGCCCCAACGCCGTACCGCGTAGAGGCAGCCTGGCTCCCCGATCCGGATCGCAGGGCAGGCGTCGGCCAGCCCGGCCGGCACGCGCACCCTGACCCGTCGGGCGGTGAGCGCCCCCCGGTGGCTGACGTCAAAGTAGGTGGCCTCCCATTCCTCGGTGGGATAGGCCCCGCCGGAGTTATCCACCACCGTGGCCATCGGTGGGGCCATGCTCTGGCGGAGAGAGTCCCCCGGTCGGCGTGGATATCGGGTGTTGGATGTCAGGCCTCGATCATCGGTCATGGGTCATCGGTCCCCCGTCACTGAGAGCCAGTTTGAAAAGCTCACCACAAAGACACACAGGCCACAAAGAACACGAAGGAAACGAATGCCCTTGGTGTCCTTTGTGTCCTGGTGGTTTTAGAAAATTATAGCACAGATCGCCCGGCCAGGCCACCTGCCGGCGTTGGCAGGCCACACGAGCTGTAGTATAATGAGCCTGAGGACACGGAGGGAATTCATGGAGACTCAGAAATACCCGATGGCCGAAGCGGTACGCGCTGCCTACCGCGCCGGCCAGGAAGATGAGACCCTGGAACCGCTGGTGCGGGTGGACCACGACGGCCGACCGGTGGGCAACATCCAGGATGGCGATTATGTGATTTTCTACGACATCCGCGGCGAGCGGGAGGTGGAGCTGACCTCGGCTTTTGTGGACCCGGCATTTCCCCATTTCCCCCGCCGGCCGATGACCACCCACTTTGTCACCATGATCCAGTACCACCCCGATCTCGACGTGCAGGTGGCCTTTCCGCCTCTGGGCCGTGTCCCCGATACGCTGTGCGAAGTGGTCAGCCGGGCCGGGTTGCGTCAGGCCAAAATCGTCGAGTCGGAGAAGGCGGTCCATGTCAGCTTTTTCCTCAACGGCAAGGAGCAAGAGGCGTTCCCCGGCGAGGAGCGGGTGGTCATTCCCTCGCCGCATGGTGTGGCCTTTCATCAGATGCCGCCGCCGATGTGCGCTGCGGCTGTGGCCGATGCGGCCATCGCGGCGTTGCGCGATCCGCACTATGCTCTGGTGACGGTCAACCTGTGCAATGTGGATGTCATCGGCCATGTCGAAAACCGGGCTGCCATCCTTCAGGCGGTGGAGACGGTGGATGCCCAGGCAGGGCGCATCGTCGAGGCCGCCCAGGCCGTGGGCGTCACGGCCGTTGTCACCGCCGACCACGGCACTGTGGAGCGATGGTACTACCCCGACGGCACGGTGGATACCGGCCATACCGACAGCCCCGTGCCCCTGTTCCTGATTGACCCCATTCTGGGTCAGAGCCTCTGTCTGCGGCCTGAGGGGGCGCTGACCGATGTGGCGCCGACGGTGCTGCACCTGCTGGGCCTGCCCCAACCGGCGGCCATGACCGGGCAGAGCCTCATCACCTCCCCCCTGCCGGCGATGGGGCGGCGGGTGCTGCTCCTCATCCTGGACGGGTGGGGCATCGGCGACGGCGGCCCCGGCGACCTGATCGCTCAGGCTCACACCCCATGGATGGATGGCCTGTGGGCGGCCTGGCCCCATAGTCGGCTCCAGGCGGCAGGGCTGGCGGTGGGATTGCCGCCCGGCACCGTCGGCAATTCGGAGGCCGGGCATCTGCACCTCGGTGCCGGCCGGGTGATCCCTGCTGACCGGGTGCGCATCAACCAGGCGCTGGAGGATGGCTCCTTCTTTGAGAACCGCGCCTTCCGCGCGGCGATGCAGGGGGCCAGGCGGGACGGGACACGGCTGCACCTGTTGGGCATCGTCTCGTTCTATAGCTCTCACGGTTCGGTCGAGCACCTGCTGGCGTTGCTGGAGATGGCGCGGCGGGAGGGAGTGCCCCGGGTTTACATCCACGCCATGCTGGGCCGGCGTGGCGAGCGCCCGGAGAGTGGGGCCCTCTACATCGAGCAGGTGGAACGCGCCACCAGCCGGCTGGGCGTGGGCCAGGTGGCCACCGTCATCGGCCGCTTCTGGTCATTGGACCGAGAAGGGCACTGGGAGCGGATCGAAAAGAGCTATCGTCTGCTCGTGGAAGGACGGGGCCAGCCGGTCAGGTGAGAGCGGTGATCCTGACCTGATCCACAGCCACCTCAAAATTTGACCTTTTTTCCGAATTGCGGTACACTACCGCCCGCGTTAGCACTCGCCCATCGAGAGTGCTAGCGCGTTACCCATGCCCAATCAAAATTCTATGAGTAAGGAGGTAGGAGACAAATGGCACTCAAACTCAAACCACTGGCGGACCGCGTGGTCGTCGAGCCGATCGAGCGCGAGGAGATGACGGCCAGCGGCATTTACGTGCCGGAAACGGCCAAGGAAAAGCCCCAGGAGGGCACGGTGGTGGCGGCCGGTCCAGGCCGCAGGGACGAAGAGGGGAAGTATGTCCCGATGGATGTCAAGGTGGGAGACCGGGTGCTGTACGCCAAGTATGCCGGCACCGAGGTCAAGCTGGGGGACAAGAAGTACCTGATCCTCAAGGAGAGTGACATCCTGGCCATTCTGGACTGATCAACGAACGGCAGCAAATGACTAAAAGGAGTGAGGAAAAATGGCAAAGCAACTGCTTTTTGATGAAAGTGCGCGACGGAATCTCAAGATCGGGGTGGATACTCTGGCCAATGCGGTCAAGGTCACGCTGGGACCCAAGGGCCGCAATGTGGCTCTGGACAAAAAGTGGGGGGCGCCGACCATTACCCACGACGGCGTGACGGTGGCCAAGGAGATCGAGCTGGAGGACCCGTTCCAGAACATGGGCGCCCAGCTCCTGGAGGAGGCGGCGACCAAGACCAATGATGTGGCCGGCGATGGCACCACCACGGCGACCGTGCTGGCCCAGATGATTGTCAATGAGGGCCTGAAGAATGTGGCCGCCGGAGCCAACCCGATGCTGATCAAAAACGGCATCCTCAAGGCCGCCGAGGCGGTGGTCAAGGCCCTGCGCGAAATGGCCCAGCCGATTGACACCAAGGAAGAGATCGCCAATGTGGCGGCCATTTCGGCCAACGACCAGGAGATCGGCGATCTGATCGCCGAGGTCATGGACAAGGTGGGCAAGGACGGCGTCATCACCGTCGAGGAGAGCAAGGGCCTGGCCTTCGAGACCGAGTATGTGGAGGGGATGCAGTTCGACCGGGGTTACATCTCCCCCTATTTTGTCACCGACCCGGAGCGGATGGAGGCGGTGGTCAGCGAACCGCTGATCCTGATCCACGACAAAAAGATCTCCTCGGCCCAGGACATCATCCCCATCCTGGAAAAGTTGGTGCAGACCGGCCGCAAGAACCTGGTGATCATCGCTGAGGATGTGGATGGCGAGGCGCTGGCCACGCTGGTGCTGAACAAGCTGCGCGGCGTGTTCAACTGCCTGGCGGTCAAGGCCCCCGGTTTTGGCGACCGGCGCAAGGCGATGCTGGAGGACATTGCGGTGCTGACCGGCGGCCAGGTGATCACCGAGGAGATGGGCCGCAAGCTGGAAACGGCCCAGATCGCCGACCTGGGGCGGGCCGACAAGGTGGTCTCGACCAAAGAGGACACGACGATTGTCGGGGGCCATGGCGACGAAGCCCGCATCAAAGGCCGCATCAACCAGATCAAGGCCGAGATCGAAGTCTCGACCTCCGATTATGACAAGGAAAAGCTGCAGGAGCGGCTGGCCAAGCTGGCCGGTGGGGTGGCCATCATCCGCGTCGGGGCCGGCACCGAGGTGGAGTTGAAGGAGAAGAAACACCGGGTCGAGGACGCCCTGAGCGCGGCCCGCGCCGGCGTCGAGGAAGGGATGGTGCCCGGCGGAGGTGTGGCCCTCATTAACGCCATCCCGGCCCTGGCCGAGATCAAGATGGAGTTTGACGACGAAAATACCGGGGTGGCCATTGTCCGCCGGGCGTTGGAGGAGCCGATGCGCCAGTTGGCGGCGAACGCCGGCAAGGATGGCGCGGTCGTCGTCGAAAATGTCCGCCGCCAGCAGAAGGAGCAGAACGACCCGAATATCGGCTACGACGTGCTGCGCGATGCCTACGTGAACATGGTCAAGCAGGGCATCATTGACCCGGTGAAGGTCACCCGCAGCGCCGTGGAGAACGCGGCCAGCATCGGGGCCATGATCCTGACCACCGAGGCGCTCATCACCGACATTCCGGAGAAGGAAAAGCCGCAGACGCCGCCGGTGCCGGAATACTAAGAGCCTATCCGAAAAAGGTGTAGGACAGCCTATCCAGGCTGTCCAGGCAGGCTGGTCGGATCGGCTCTAAACAACAGGGGTTGGGGCAGGTGGCTTCGCCGCCCGCCCCAACCCCCTTTTTCTCCTGGTCGGGGAGGAGAAGAAGTTACACGCTTTTCCGAAATTTGTAGCCGTAGACGATCAGCCCCTCTTCCCCCTCCTCCCGGAGCTTGCGCGTGACCATCTCCACCGGCATCCCGATCTCAACCTCGCCCCGGTCTATGTCGGTGAGCTGCGCGGTCACCAGCGGTCCTTCGTCCAGTTTGATCAGGGCGACGGTGTAGGGCACAAACTCCTCATAGCCGGTCGGGGCCTGATAGACCGTCGAATAGGAATAGACCGTGCCTTTGCCGCTGAAGGTGTAGGGCTCGTAAGCCGGCCGGCTGCACTCCGGGCAGACATCCCGCGGCGGGAACAGCCTGGCCCCACACCTGTGACAAACCTCGCCGACCAACGTATATCGCTGATTTTGCAACCGCCAATAGCGTGGAATGTTCATCTTGTTTCCTCCTGGATAAGCTTATTATACCTCTCGCCGATTGCTGTGGCAATCCCCCAAAAGTCCTATTTTCCCTCTGGCTTCTGTTTCAAAGGAGCAGGATCAATCCTGCGCTTCCAGGATGTGGGTGATGGCCGTGGCCCCGCTGCCGCCGATGTTCTGGGCCATGCCCAGCCGGGCGTGGGCGATCTGGTTGGGGCCGGCCTCCCCCCGCAACTGCTGAACCACCTCCACCACCTGGTAGAGGCCGGTCGCGCCGACCGGATGCCCTCGTGCTTTCAGACCCCCCATGGTGCAGATGGGGATGCGCCCTTCGCGGCTGATCTCGCCGCTCCTGGCCAGCCAGACCCCCTTGCCCCGTTCGGCAAAGCCGGAGGCCTCCAGGCTCAAGGCAGCCATAATCGTAAAGGCATCATGCAACTCGAACAGATCGATCTCACGCGGCCCGACACCCGCCTGCTGATAAGCCTTGAACGCCGAGGCTTCCACGGCCGACAGCCACAGCGGATCGCGCCGGTCGTGGACCGCCACCGCATCGGTCGCCATACTGGAGGCCCGGATGCGCACCCGCCGACCGTGACCATACTCGCGAGCCATGCTGGTGGGGCAGAGCACCACCGCCGCCGCCCCATCCCCGATGCCGGAAGAATCGAGCAGGTTGATGGGATCGGCGATCATCCGTGCCCGCATAAACTGCTCGACCGTGACCGGATTGCGGTACATGGCCTGGGGATTGCCTGCCGCGTTGCGATGGGCATTCACCGTGAAATAGGCAAAGTCCTCGTGCCGGACGCCATACTCATACATGTACCGGCGCATCAGCAGGGCGTTGATGGCCACAAACGTCAGGCCGTGGACCGACTCGTAATCGGCATCGGCGGCCATGACCAGGCCGGTGGTCGTCTCGGAATTGACCGTGTCGGTCATCTTTTCCACACCGCAGACGATGACCAGGTCGTGCATCCCCCCGGCCACGGCCATATAGCCCAACCGCAGCGCCGCTGCCCCGGAGCCACACGCTGCCTCCACCTTGACCGCTTCGATGCCCCGCAGCCCAACAAAATCGGCGATAAGCGCCCCCAGATGTTCCTGGCCGGTGAGCAGGCCGGAGAGCATATTGCCCACGTACAGAGCATCGGCCGTCTCGATCCCGGCATCTTTCATCGCCGCCAGCACCGCGTCCCCCGCCAGGTGGCGCAGCGACCGGTCCCAATGCTCTGCAACCGGCGTCTGGCCGATGCCGATGATGCTCACATCCCTCATGCCCCATCCTCAATGCATGTGCAGCTTTTTCCGATAACGCACATAGGTGCCATAGTCAATCTCTTTGCGGCGCTGGATATAGGCCTGGGTGCGCGGGGCACGGTGGCGACGTTCCTCAATCCGGTCGGTCACACGGAACGAGATGGCATCGCTGCCCGCTCCAGAACCGTAGGAAACCAGCAGCACCCGGTCACCAGGCCGGGCTTCGTCCAGGATGGCCGTCAGGCCCAGCAGCGAGGAGGCAGCATAGACATTGCCCACCAGCGGGCAGAGCAGGCCGGTGCGGGTCTGCTCCGGCTTGAAGCCCAGCGTCCGGGCTGCCTGTTCCGGGAATTTGGGGTTGGGCTGGTGAAAGACCGCGGCCGCATAATCGGCCGGGGTGGTGCCCAACGATGCCATCAATTGCCGTGCTGCCGACAGGATATGGTGAAAGTAGGCCGGATCGCCGGTGAAACGGTGGCCGTGTTGTGGGTAATGCTGATAGGGCCGCCGGAAAAAGTCAGGGGTATCGGTCACGTAAGAAAAAGAACCCTCGACGATGGCCAGGCTGTCTTCTGCCGGGCCAAGAAGATAGGCGGCGGCCCCGGCCCCGGTGGTAAACTCCAGCGCGTCACCGGGACGCCCCTGAGCGGTATCGGCGCCGATGGCCAGGGCATAATCGGCCATGCACGAACCGACCAGGGCGATGGCCGCCTGGAACGCCTCGGTGCCGGCCTTGCAGGCAAATTCCCAGTCGGCGGCCTGGGTGGCCGGCACAGCACCAATCGCCTGGGCGACGATGGTCGAAGTGGGTTTGACGGCATAGGGGGGCGATTCGCTGCCCACCCACACCGCCCGAATGGCAGCCGGGTCTACCCCAGCACGGGCCAGGGCATTGCGTGCTGCCTCGATGGACATGGTGGCCGTATCCTCATCCACCCCAGGCACCGATTTTTCCTTGATCGGCGAACCTGCCTGCCCCTCGTTCCAGATGCGGTCCACCTCGCTGCCGGGCAGGCGATAGCGGGGCACATAGGCCCCGTAGCCAGCAATTCCTACCTCTCGGACCGGTTTCAAAAGCATGGTACTCAACACAAAGGGGCTCCGCAGAGCCCCTTGATCTCCCCAAAGGTTGGGCCTATTATAGCACAAACAGCCTGTCAAAAACTATCAGGATTGATTCAAGAACTATCAACCGGCCGGGCGAAGGCGCTGCCTTCGCCTACATCTCCCGTCGCCCCTCCAACGCCCGGCTGAGGGTCACCGCGTCGGCATATTCCAGGTCGCCGCCCACCGGCAGCCCCCGCGCCAGCCGGGTAACCCGCACGCCCAACGGCTGGATGAGACGGGCCAGGTACATGGCTGTGGCCTCCCCTTCCAGGTTGGGATTGGTGGCCAGCAACACCTCGCGCACCGAACGGTCCTTCAAACGGGCCAGCAGTTCCTGGATGCGCAGTTCGTCGGGGCCGATCCCTTCGACCGGCGAGAGGGCGCCGTGCAGGACATGGTACAGCCCCCGGTACTCCCCCGTCCGCTCAATGGCCAGCACATCCAGCGGTTCCTCGACGACGCAGATGATGGAGCAGTCGCGTCCCTCGTCGCGGCAGATGGCGCAGGGGCTGACCTCGGTGATGTTGAAGCAGACGGCACAGAACCGGATCTTTTGCTTCAGGTCGTGCAGGGCAGCGGCCAGCGCTTCGGCCTGCTCGGCCGGACGGCGGAGCAGGTAAAAGGTCAGCCGCGAGGCGGTCTTGGGGCCAATGCCGGGCAGTTGGGCAAAGGCCTCGATCAGCCGCGTGACCGGCTCAGGAGTGACAGCAGGCATCGGCAACTCTTTTCCATCCACCGCCGGGCAGGCAGAGAAGGACCTCTGCGCCTCCGCGGGTTCAGCCCAGCAACCCGCCCAGGCCCTCCAGGCCGCCCAGCCCGC
>DAOTYI010000069.1:0-16327 GCA_034434895.1 Anaerolineae bacterium | reverse complement strand
CGGCCACGTCGAGGAAGCGGTGGCGCTGCATGGACAGGGCAAAGGTCCCCAGGATGATCAGGACCGGCAGTTGGCGCAGGCCGGGGAAGAATAGGATCGGCGGCGGGCGGCCAAGGAGGCTGGGCAGGTAATCGGTCAGCAAGATCATGCCTCCGCCGAAGGTCAACCCGCCCAGGATCCAGGCCAGTTGCTGGCGGAGCAGGGGAGTGGAGTGGGAGAGGTAGATGATCAACAGGCGCACCAGCGCCACACCGGTGGTCAGCAGGATGAACAGGAGCTGCAGGCCATCGTCCTCCAACCCCAGCCTGTCCAATCCCCAGAATGCGACATAGGCTTCGCTTCCCCAGGCCAGGTGGGTGAGCACCATGGCAGCCAGGAAGCCGCCGGGCAGATAGAAGAGCAGGGGGCTCCACCGCCAGACGCGGATCAGCCGGCTTTCGGTGGGAAAAAGCAGGAACAGGTGCAGGGTCAGGCAAGCAAACAGAACGACGGCTGCGATGTCCAGCGGCCAGAGGGATACCACAGAGCCGGCCACCCTTTCGGTGTGGGCCGGGGAAAGCAGCCAGGCGAGAAGGACGGCCAGGGTGCCAATCAGGTAATGCAGTTGGGGAACCGCCAGCAGCGCGACCATGCCCAGAAACAGGCGGGCCGGCAGGTCAGGGCGCCGAGAAACCTGCCAGGCCAGCCAGGTCGATATGGCCAGGGTCACGGCCCACAGGGTTCCGTTGAGCAACAGCAGCCAGGGCATCGGTCAATCCCGGTCCTCAAACAACCTCAACCACCACTCTACCTCTTCGGGCGCAGGCGGAGTTTCTTTCCACCCGGATGGTGTGTCGTGGTGGACATCCAACTCGATTGCAAATTCGGCGGCGCTGCGCACCCTGGCTCCCTGCTGCGCTACCGTCTCGGCCAGCTCTCGATCGGAGGTGACGACCAGCCAGTCGCGCGGGTTGCGACTGCGGGCCACACGCCGGATGATGACCGCATCGGCGCTGCTGCCGGGCGGGGCAAAGACGACCTCGATCCCACCATACCGCCACACCTGCGGCAAAGCAAAAGCCTCACCGGGATCGAACACGACCGTAATCGCCCTGCCTGTCCGCGCCCGGTAGGACGCGAGCAGTCTGACCAGCCGCTCCTCGTCATCCGCTTCCTGCAGCGAGGGTGTCGCCAGGTGGCCGATCAGGTTGTGGCCATCAATCAGGATCGGCACCTCTTTTGGTCCCTGTTCGGAGTTGGTTGATTTCCGGCCCAAACCGGCTGAAGCCTCGACTCCAGATTGCCCCTTCGACAGGCTGCCGGCTCATATAGCCTGTCCTGGAGCCTGGTCCCGGCACACCGCACACGCCGCGCGTGCCTGTCTCAATCCCCATTATACTGCAACGCTCGGCGGCTGACAATCCCCCAAGGGTACTATGACTTCACCGGTCGATCGCTGGCTACCCGATGGCCCTGCCGTCGGCTACCCGGATGGATGCTCCAGCCCGGCCAGGCGGTTCTCCAGGACCTGATCGATCGAGAAATCGTGCAGTTGAAGATAGAACCGGGCGGCATCGAACAAGGCCTGGGCCGGCAGCAGCCCTACGATCTCGCAGCGGGTTACACTGAGGCCGTACCGGGCCGCTTCGGCCCGGATCAGCTCCAGCACGCGGTGGATCGGCGTGTGGCGATAGTCGGTCAGGTTCATCGAAACCTGGGCCTGCCCCTCGACCAGCAGCCCCAGGGCTTTGACATAGCGCAGGCCGCCGCTGGAATGGCGCACGGCCCTGGCAATGGCCTGAGCGGCGGTCAGGTCGGCCGTGTTGAGGTAGACGTTGAAGGCGATCAGGGGGGGGCGGGCCCCGATGGCCGTAGCGCCGGCGCTGCCCATCGCCGCCGGGCCGAAATCGGGCGCCCGGTCAGGGTTGATGGCTATCTCTTCTTTCAGGCCCTCATACTCCCCACGCCGCACATCGGCCAGGTTCCGACGGTCGGGCCGGGTGGCGGCAGCTTCGTACAGATAGACAGGGATGCCCAACTCGTTGCCCACCCGCTCGCCAAGTTGCCGGGCCAGGGCCACACAATCGTCCATGGTCACACCCTGCACCGGCACCAGGGGCACGACATCGGTGGCGCCCATGCGCGGGTGGCTGCCCCGATGATGGTTCATGTCAATCAACCTGGCAGCCCGGTCTATCCCCTGAAAGGCCGCTTCGACGATCGCCTGCGGCGCACCAACCAGGGTCACCACCGCGCGGTTGTGGTCCGGGTCCGACTGCACATCCAGCACCTGCACACCGGTCACCTGACCCATGGCCGCCACAATCTGGTCAATCACCTCCTGTCGGCGGCCCTCGCTAAAGTTAGGCACACATTCCACAATCGGCTTCATCTCCTCTCTCCACCATCGTTCTTCGTCGCTGCCAGGCGCTTTCGTGCCGGGCCTTATTGTAGTATTTTTATGACAGGTTGTCAACGGTTGCACTGACGCTTGCTCCCCTCATCCTTTTGTGATAGAATAGCCCCCGTGCCGCCCGCCCGTCGTTCCACCCGGTGCGACCGGGGGCGGCAACTCTTTGAAACGGGGAGGCCATGCCGGACTCGATTCCGGTTCTCTGGCGGGCCATTGTCTGGCCTCTGTTGGGAGCGGCCGTCACGCTGACGGTCGGGCGCCTGCTGCCCGGCTGGCTCCGCCGCCTGCTGGCCGCTGCGGCGGCTGTGGCCTCGCTGACGGCGTTGTGGTCCCTGCCAGGTGGTGCGCCGGATCGTGTTGGATGGCTCTGGGAGCCGGTCACCTTCTTCCGCCTGGGCCCTGCCCTCCGGCCCCATCCTCTGTCCCTGGCCGTCGGCATCCTGCTGGCCGGGAGTACGGCTGCCGGCCTGCTGGGCATCCGTGGGGCTGGCCGGACCGCCTGGCATGGCCTGGTGCTGATCGCGCTGGCCGGCTGTCTGCTCACGCTGCTGGCCGCCGACCTGTTGACTCTGGCGCTGGGCAGTGGCCTGCTGGACCTGGCGCTGATGGCCACGGCTGCGTCGGCGGCAAGCCCATCGGATCGGATTGCCTGGCGGATGGCTGTGCCCGGTGCGGCCTCCACGCTGCTGCTCTTTCTGAGCGCGGTGCAGATGAGCAGCCAGGTGGGCACCACCTTGCTTTCGGCCAGCGCCTTTCCGGTCGGAGTGCTCACCCCGCTGGGTCTGGCCGGGCTGTTGCGCCTGATGGCCTTCCCCCTGCATCCCAGGGGGTTTGCCACGGCGGAAGAGGTCGTGACCTTTGTGCTGCCGACCGGCCTGGGCCTCTATCTGCTGGCCCGTGTGCAGTCCCTGGCCCCCGTCCTGGCCGACCGGCCGTGGCTGCTGGCGGTGGGAGGGATGGCCCTGGTGGCCGGGGGGGTGCTGGCCTGGGCGGAGGGCACCCGCCTGGCAGATCGAGCGGTCACCGGGACAGCGGTCGCCCCCGGCTCAGGCCCCTGGCCCGGCCTGGCCGTCCATCAGGTGGGGCTGGCCCTGGCCTTTGTGACCCTCGGGGCGAAATCGGCCCCCTGGCCGCTGGTGAGCCTGGCTGTGGCCCTGACGGTTCTGGCCATCTGGTGGGACGGCAACCTGGCGCAGAAAGCCGCTCCCTGGCCTGATTGGCTACAGCCGGTTGGCCGGTGGCTCGCGACGCATTGGGAACAGGTGCGCGCTGCTGTGGCTACGGCCATTCCTGTGTTGGAACGGTGGCGCAGTTCGTGGTCGGGCCAGGTCGGCTGGGCCCTTCGCCTCCGCTCAGGGCAGGCGTTGCTGCCGGCCATCGCCCTGGCTTCGCTGGCCGGAGCGCCGCTCACCGCCGGGGCCATCGGGCGATGGCCTTTCTATGCGGAACTGCTCCGCCAGCAACGGTCAGCCCTGCTGATCGCCGCCCTGCTGGCCGACACCTTCCTGGTCGCCGGGCTGTGGACTCTGTTGCGGGCCTTCTTCCACCAGGCAGCCGGCCGGCATCCCAGACCGGCCAGCCTCCTGGCCCTGCTTGCCCTGGCGGTGGGGATGTTGTGGCTGGGCATCTCGGCGGGGAGCCTGGGCGGTCGCCTGATGATTGAAGCGCCGGCAAGGCCCGCCGTCTCGGTCTGGGGGTTGGGGTTGCTCTACAGCCTGCCCTGGTTGCTGGGGCTGTGGCTGGCCCATGCCGGCAGCGGGCTGGGGCGCTTTCTCGATCTGGTGCGGGATGCGGTCAACCTGGACTGGCTCTATCGCGTCGCTGCCTGGGCCGGGAAGGGGCTGGCCGGCGGCCTCTACTGGTTGAGCCGGGTGGGCGAGGGGGATGGCTGGTGGGGTTGGGCGCTCATTATCCTGGCCCTGGCCACAATCTTTCTGACGGCCCGCTGAGGAAACGATGGATGCACTGGCAGATCTCCTGGCCTTTCTGGCCGGCCTCCCGGCCCTGGCCGGCCTGCTCCTGGCCGCCATCACCATCTTTCTCACGTCAGACTGGCGGCTGGCGCTGACCGGCCTGCTGGTCCAGTACCTCTTGCTGGGGGCAGCTCTCACCCGCTTCATCCAGCCCGAAGTGGCCCTGGCCAAGATTCTGGCCGGCGTCCTGGCGGTCTCGATCCTCTACCTGACCGCCCGGCACATCCAGGAGCTGAAGGGACAGCCGGAAATTGAAAGGATGGGCCGGCGCATCCTGGGGTTGCGCATCGGCTGGGGGGCCGGGCCGCTGGGCCTGCCGTTGCGCCTGCTGGTGGTCCTGTTGGTAGCCCTGGCCGTCATGCGTCTGTTCGATCTCTACCACAGCCCGCTGGTGCCCGCCGATATCGTCTTTGCAGCCCTGTGGCTGGGAGGGATGGGGGTGGCGGGGTTGGTTCTGGGTGAAGAGCCGCTGCGCGTTGCCCCGGCGGTGCTGACCTTCCTGACCGGATTCGACCTGGTGTACACCGGCCTGGAGCCCAGCCTGGCGGTCACCGGCTTTCTGGGGGCGCTGATCCTGCTGGCGGCGCTGGCCTTCTCCTACCTGGCGACGGTTCACAGCCTGGGCGCCCGTCCGCTCGACGAAGAAGAGGCAGAATCATGACCCCCATCCCCGGCCCGATCCTGCTGCTGGCCCTGCCGCTGCTGGCTGCCGGGATCACATTCCTGGTGCGGCGTTGGGCCGCCCTGGCCGCGCCTGTCGCGGCGTTGATCACAGCGTTCCTGGCTTTCCTCTGCCTGCGCCTGCCCCTGGACCGCTCGGCCTTTGTGCTGGGCCAGGAGGTCGCGTTTGGCCGGCCGGTGGTCATTCTGGGGCGCACCCTGGTGCTCGATCCGGCAGGGCAGGTGTGGCTGGCTTTTGTGTTTGCCCTGGCTGCTGTCCTGGCCCTCATCGCCTGGCGGCTGCCGCAAGGCAGGCTGTTTTTCCCCATCAGCCTGGTGATCCTGAGCCTGTACACCCTCGTTGCCCTGTTTCAAGTTTTTTCATTGGCCGTCATTATTTTTGCCCTCAGCGCCACGCTGGCCGTCTTTATTGTCCAGGATGGGGTGTCTGCTTCGGTCCGGGGGGGGCAGCGCTATCTGGTGGTCACGCTGCTGGCCGTGCCGTTCCTGCTGGCTGCCTGGTGGCTTGTGGACCGCGCGGCGCTTGAGCCTGAAACGGCCAACCTGGTTCGCCTGGCATTGCTGCCGGCAGCCCTGGGATTCGGGTTGCTGCTGGGCCTTTTTCCCTTTGGCACCTGGCTGCCGGCCTTGGCCGCCGATGCTCCGCCTGTAGCGACCGCCTTTGTCCTGACCACCGGGCAGGCGATGGCCCTCTTTCTGGCGTCGGCCTTTCTGCGAGGCACGCCTTTCGCCTGGACAGATCCGGCCATATCCGACCTGCTCCGTCTGGTCGGGCTGGTGACGGCTGCGGCGGGTGGACTGATGGCTGCCGTACAGCGTGACCTGGGGCGGCTGTTCGGCTATGCTGCCCTGAGTGACCTGGGCTACCTGCTGCTGGCCCTGCCGGCAGGCGGCAGCCAGGGCCTGAGCCTGGCCCTGTTGCACCTGATCAACCGGGCTGTGGCCATGACCCTGCTGGCAGCGGCGCTGGCCATTCTGCGACACCGGGTTAGCACCGATCATCTGGCCGGACTTCAGGGGGTTGCCCGGCGGCTGCCGGTCGCGGTGATGGGCCTGATGCTGGGTGGCCTGTCGCTGGCCGGGTTCCCGTTTACAGCCGGCTTCCCCACCCACTGGGCCATCGGCCGGGCGTTGTGGACCTGGGCGCAGCCCCTGGTGGCCGCCCGGGGCACGGCCGAAGCAGCGCCGGGCCAGGATTGGATTTGGGTTCTGACCCTGATCGGCCTCCTGGTTTCGTCGGCAGGTGTGGTCATCGGGCTGCTGCGCGGCCTGAGCGCCATGCTCGGCCCGGCCCGCCGCGATGACATCGCCCGCCAGCCGGTCATCGCCTCTCTGCTGGTCCTGCTCCTTGCCGCTCTGACGGTGATCCTGGGCCTCTATCCGCAACTCTGCCTGGAACCGGTCTACAGGGCAGCGCAGGCACTGAGGTAAGAGCTTGTCTGAAAACCACCAGGACACAAAGGACACCAAGGGCACTATGCGGCTTTTATTCGTTTCCTTCCTGTTCCTTTGTGGCCTTTGTGTCTTTGGGGTAAGCTTTTCAGACCGGCTCTAAGACCTGGACTTTGGACAACCGTCACCCTCCCGCAGGCCTGGAAGAAATTCCAGCTTGAAATATCCAAGAGGCTAACCGATTTCAATTGGTTTGTCCGCCGGCGGGAGAGTCTGATCCAGAGGAGGAAAGAGATGGACAGGAGTTCGCGCTTACCCGGGTTCTATGATCTGAGTGTAGAGGAGCGTGCCGGCCGGGTGGCCGGCTGGGCCGGATTGGACGAAGCGGAGCAGAGGGTGTTGGCCGGAGCCGGGTTGAGTGTGGACCGGGCAGCGCAGATGATCGAAAATGTGGTCGGCACCCACGCCCTGCCCCTGGGCATCGCCCCCAATTTTCTCATCAACGGACGCGACTATCTGATCCCCATGGCCATCGAGGAGCCGTCGGTGGTGGCTGCGGCCAGCTTTATGGCCCGCATCGTGCGGGAGGCCGGAGGCTTTGCCGCCGATAGCACCGAACCGGTGATGATCGGCCAGATGCAGATCCTCGACCTGCCCAACCCGTGGGCCGCTCGCTTTGAACTGCTGCGCCACAAGCAGCGCCTGCTTGAAGCGGCGAACCGGACCGATCCGATGGTGGTCTCGCTGGGCGGCGGGGCGCGCGAGGTGGAGGTCCGCCTGTTCCCCGACACACCGCTGGGGCCGATGCTGGTGCTGCATCTGCTATTCGACACGCGGGATGCGATGGGAGCCAACACGGTCAACACCGCGGTCGAGGCGTTGGCCCCCCTGGTGGAGGAGATCAGCGGCGGACGGGTGCACCTGCGCATCCTGTCGAACCTGGCCGACCGGCGGCTGGCCCGCGCCCGCTGCACCATTCCGCCGGAACTGCTTGCTTTTGGCGAATTCAGCGGTGAACAGGTGGCGCAGGGAATCGTCGAGGCCTGGACTTTTGCTGCGGTGGACCCCTACCGGGCAGCGACGCACAACAAGGGGATCATGAACGGCATAGATGCCGTGGCCCTGGCCTGTGGACAGGATTGGCGGGCTCTCGAAGCCGGAGCGCACGCCTACGCTGCCCGCGACGGGCGCTACACCTCTCTCTCGGCCTGGACGCGGGACCGGGCAGGCCATCTGGTGGGCACGTTGGAGCTGCCGCTGGCGGTGGGCACGGTCGGTGGGGCGACGCGGGTCCATCCCGGAGCCAGGGTGGCGCTCAAGATCCTGGGGGTGCAGACCGCCCGCGAGCTGGCAGAGGTGATGGCGGCGGTGGGCCTGGCTCAGAATCTGGGGGCGCTGCGGGCGTTAGCCACGGAGGGCATCCAACGGGGGCACATGGCCCTTCACGCCCGGCAGATCGCCATCGCCGCCGGAGCCAGCGGTGATCAGGTGGCGGAGGTCGCCGCCCGACTGGTGAGGGAGCGCGCCATCCGCCTCGACCGGGCGCAGGAAATTCTGGCCGAGATGGGGAAAAGCTCCGGTTGACAGACTTGCATCCTTAATTCTTTGTGTCCTTCGTGTCCTTAGTGGTTTTCATTCGTATCCTTAGTGTTTTTCGAGCTGACGAACTATCTCTGCCCATTCCTCCAGGCTGAGTGTCTCTGCCCGGCGGTGAGGGTCCACCCCGGCCCGGGTCAGTACCTCCTCCACACGGGCCGGGGGTAATCCCAGCCCGGCGCTCAGGGCGTTGCGCAGCATCTTGCGCCTCTGGCCAAAGCCGGCTCGCACCACATGGAAAAAGGTTGCTTCCTCCATCCCCCCGGCCAGGAGCACGGTCGGTTGCTCCCCCACCTCAATCCGCACCACGGCCGAATCCACCTGGGGCGGCGGATAAAAAGCCCCGGCCGGGATGCGAGCCACCAGATGCGGCCGGCCGTAGAACTGCACGCTCACCGCCAACAGGCTCATGTCAGGGGGATGGGCGACGATCCGCTCCGCCACCTCGCGCTGCACGGTGACCACCAGCAGCCGGGGGCGGGGCTCCTGCTCCAGAAAGCGGCGCAGCACCGCCGAGGTGATATAGTAGGGCAGGTTGCCCACCACTTTGTAGCCCAGGTGGGGAAGAGGGGAGCTGGAAACTCGGATTTCGGAGATCCGGAGAACGTCGCCGTGGAGGATCTCGACGTTTGGGAGATCGGCCAGTTGCTCGCGAAGGATTTTCACCAGGCAGTCGTCGAGCTCGACGGCGACGACGCGCCCGGCTCGCTCGGCCAGGAGGCGGGTCAGCGTGCCCAGGCCCGCGCCGACCTCGACCACTACATCGTCGGGCAGGAGGTCGGCGGCGGCGACGATGCGCCCCAGGGCGGCCGGGTCGGTCAGAAAGTTCTGCCCCAGACTCTTCCGGGGGTGCAGGCCGTGGGCACGGAGCAAGGCGGGGATGCTGGAGATCATACCACTTCAGCGAAAGCGAACACTCAGTTCGGCCTGCAACCTGGTATTTAGACTCTGCACAAACCTGTCCTTGCTGGGCAGGCCAGGGTTATTTCGCATCGCCTGGTAAACTTCATCCACGGTGGTCGAGATGAAGCGGCTCGGGAGCAGTGTCAGACGGCCATCCTGGCGAACGAGGTTGTACAGCGCAAATCGAGAGGCATGTTCGGGTGAAAAGCCATCCGCCTTGAAGCCATACCTATTGACCAGGTTTGCATAGATGTACTCCTGGAGCACCCAGTAACACCTGGTGTTCCAGACTTCGTACACGATACCTTTGTTGATCAACTGGGTGATCGCACGCTTGATGGTATCATAGGTATTCATGCCAAATCTGTATGTTTGTGCCTGTACATCATGACCCTGAAAGAAGTCTCGTATCCCCTGAACCAATTCCCCTGTACTGGTCGTTGAGTCGGATTGAAATTCAACAGATACAAAGTCTTCCACTTCTGCCCTCATTGGTTTATGCCGAACGAGAACATAATCTATGCTTCCCACGTTCGGCAGCCTGACTTCAGCGAAGGGGATGGTGTTGTTGAAATTGCCAAAGTAGTGCAGGGCAATGTCCTCCAGGACTCGGGGAACGTTTTCTATCATGCCGCGTTCCTCGAAACGATGGGGGCAAACCGTGTGAATCTGACCACGACACTCCACTGTACAGACACCAAAAGGGAAGGTGATCAACCGGCTTTTTTTGTTACAGGGTTTGCCTGCGAATGGACAAAAGTGTTTCTCGCGGGTGATTCGGGCTTCTGTGGATTGGTCTCCGACCAGGTAGCCAAAGATCTCGGCCGGGCGGTTGCCTCTGCTTTTCGTCATTCAGCTTTCCCCTTGGATGAGTTTTCTCCAGATGCCGCGGATCTCGGCGGCTGAATAGTCGCTTTCCAGCAGCCAACCCAGTGCTGCACTACATTGGCGGCAAAAGGTCTCACTGTCGCCGGTATCAATGGTCTCCAGCGGCGGCCAGTGGGCAGTTGTTCCACTGTTTCCAGGAGCAAAAACCAGGATGCTATCATGTTTGATCGAGTTCAAGTTTCTGATGTGCACTGAGATGGGATGTTCTGAGAACACAACATAGGCGTTCACCAATCGAAAGCCTGCACTTTTGAGGGCCATGGTGAGTTCTGCCCAGGCGTTGGGGTCCCAATGGTGAAAGGTAAACACCATCCGCCCTACGCGGCGCTTCAGCACGCGCTCGCACTCGGAAAAAATGCCACTCAGAACGGTCAAAAAATTACCGGCGTCGTTCCTTGCTTTCGACGCGACGGCACTTAAAGTTTCATCATAGGCCCAATCCACTTCGCCAGGGAGCAAGTGGGCCAACCATACCCGGAAAAAGGTCGCCAGGTCGCTGTATTGCACGTTATCGTAGTAGGGGGGATCGGTGACAACCAGGTCCACAGAGTGACCATCCAGCGGAAGGCTTTGTGAATCGCCATGAATGAGCCAGAACCGTTGTCGCCCGGCAGCCAGATCGGCCAGATCGAAAACCTCGATGCCCCCGTCTACCTCACCGGATATCTTGACCAGCTCACCCTTTCCATCTTGTCCGACCCTTCGTTCGATGGGCAACACCGCCCATTTTCGCCCTCGTTCGATACGGTCCAGGAAAAGTTGTTGCAGGTTGCCAGAAGACCTCTGCCGGCTGATGGGGTTGTTCTCCAGGGCAGTATATTGGAAGGCATAGGCGTGCAACGCGAAAACGTGTCGAACGGCTCCTGGGCGACGCTCATACCAGCCCTTGTACCCGCAGAGCATGGAGTTGAACTCCAGGGACGTAGAGACGAGCAAGCCCAGGTTGAGCCTGGTTATGCCATCGTAGGCACGCAGTTGTTGGATCGCCTGGTGGAGATAAAGGAGTTGACGAGAGGAGAAAACGTCAAGATATGAGTCAACGTTGTGCTTTAGCAAGTCACCCGATTTGGGACCATCCCGCACTCTGAATCCTTCCGGCGGACCAAAATCCAGCTTCTCTCGCTGTTTCTCCGCCTGTTCTATGCGTGCCAGATCGGACTCGCCGGGAGAACGGAAGAAAAGGCCATGCTCAGGACAGGTTCCGACCACGGCAATCGGTACATAACGAGCGTAAAAGGGAGTGTCTGGCAGTTCCTGGTACTCCTGTTTGCAAATGGGGCATGACCTCTCAGCCTTTGTCACTAACCGCGCAGCCCTGACCGGGGTTGGAGGACCGCTTGGGTCGTCGCTGATTGCCCAACTATCCGGATGGATGCGGATGACTCTGTTCGCCTCGCGGCGCAGCTCATATTGATCAACCTGCACCACCTCACCGCAGGCGCAGGACTTGCGCAGGCCGTAGAGCATGTATTGCGAATCCACAGTCTGTCGGCAATGGGGGCATTCTGTCCAAAAATAATACCCCAATCTATCGTATAAATCGGCAAAGAATCGGTTGAAAGCGGCTCGTAGAACTCTTAAATCTGCCTGGGTGAGGGATGCACGGGCCTGCACAACCGGGATGGGGTCAATGTCTGCTCCAATCACATTTGCGCCCAGTCGGATCGCCTCGTGAAGGGTCGTGCCCCCGCCCATCATCGGATCGAGCACAATCTTGCCTTCCAGCCCGCCGGGAGCATAGTAGTCGCGGCGATCAGGATCGGGTACAAACTGCTTGAGAATAGCCCGGAACGTTGAACCGCACCGTCGTGCCCACCACTTGTGCAGATAGGTGTTGGGGCGAAAGAAGTGTTTGTTAAACACTTCTATCTTGGAAAGTTCGTTCACAAACTCTTCGGGGAAAGAAACATCAATCGCCAGGCTGTGCCCAGGTTGCGGAACGCGGAATAGCTCATCAAAGGCCAGTTGGCGAGCTTCTCGAACTGCACGTTCGGATGAGAACTCGATTTCTTCAGCCGGTAGATAGTCAACCATAAGGCAAAGATAACATACCTGGCCCAAAAGTCAAGTCTGGCAACTGCTCATGGCTATTCAGCTTCAGCGCAATGTCCACCAGGGCATCTGCTCTCACCGGCGCCGGTCGGGGAACCTGGGCCAGTTGGGCAAGACCCAGCGGATCTGGCTGCGGGGCGGCACCGGCGTCAGCAGGTACACGTCGGTCCACCAGTGCCACGATTCGTAATTCCCCACATCAAAGCCCAGGTCTACGAATTTACCCTTGACCCCGCCTCCGGTGTCGGCTGCCAGCCCGATGCCATAGCCGGGGATGTACAGCCTGCTGCGCAGCGGGATCACGGTCGGGTCCACGGCCACGATCCCTTTGTGCAGCGGGACCCCCAGGCGGGTGTAGCCGTAGCGCGGGTGATCCCTGGGCTTGCCCGCCGAGGCTGCCGTGTAGGAGGTGGTGTACACCCGGATCTTGCGCCAATACTCGATGGGGCCATCCGGGGTGTCCAGGGTGCGGATGACGATCCGGGTGCCATAGGCCAGCGTCCTGGTGATGGGCGGCTGCTCGGCCCACAGATCCTCCAGGAAGCGATCCACCTCCCGGCCATCTTCGTACACCACGCGAAAACGGCGTTTGGTCAGGCCGATCTGTCCCTCCTGGATCAGCCGCTGCTGGTCAATCTCCAACTCCGGGTCGGGCACCCATACCGTCTCAAAGGGGATCGGCTCGAACTCGATGACCAGCTCTTCCCGCACGCGGGTGATGCGGGCCGTCAGGTTGGGTCGGATGGGGGCATCCAGGGGCGGCGTGACCCGGTCCCGGCTCACCAGGGCGATCCCCTCCTGGCCCAGCAGGCCGGCCACCGTCTTGGCACGCGTCCGGGTGTGGATGACACGCCCATCCACCTCGATCGCAACCGGCACGGAGCGCCGGATCGTCACCGTCATGCCCGAGGCGATCCGCTTCTGGAGGCCGGGCGTCACCGCATCGCCCAGGAAGAGGGTCACCCCCTGCTCCTGCAACGCCTGGCCGACGGTCGCCGCCGTGGTGTAGAGCGTCCTGGTCACCCCGCCGTCATCCAGGGTGAGAGAAGCAGCCCGGCGCACGGTGAGCAGGGGGGGGTCGGCGACGCGGGCCGTCGGGGCCCGCTCCCCGCTTCGGCTGCTGACCGTCCGCGTCCAGGCCACGGCGCCGAACAGGGGCGCATCGGCGGTCACCCGCTGTTCGTCCAGCCATAGCTCGTCGGCCGGACCAGGGTGCACGCCCGCTTCGGCCAGGAGCTGGCCAACGGTCGTGGCATGGGTGCGCAGTTGTCGTATCTGGCCATCGGCGCTGAGCGTCACCGGCCGCGCCCGCTGCACCTGGACGACCAGGCCGGGTTGCAGGGGAGTTTCCCGTCCCGGCGAGACCCGGTCTTCCGGGTAGAGGTCAATCCCGGCGCGGCGCAGCGCCTCACCCACCGTCGGAGCATGGGTGCGCAGTTCACACCGCCGCCCGTCCACCTCCACGGCCAGGGGCAAGCCGGTGTAACTCCAGCCCAGGGCCAGCAAGGCCAGGAAGCCGGCGGCCAGCAGCAGGACCGGCAGGCCGCACAGCCGGCCGGGAATGGTCCAGGCTGTCTGTTCCCCCGTCATGCTTTCTGGAGCCACCGGGTGTTATCCTCCATTGGCATCAGGCTAAGGCACGGGCGATTGGAAATCGCACCGGGTAGCCGAAGGCAATGCCTTCGGCTACCCGGCCGTCCGCCTGCGCGGACGGAGGCATCCATGCAGGTGGATGCCCGGTCGCAGGCCCCTGAGTGCGACTTGAGTCGCTTAACTTGATGCGTATGGTGTTATCCTCCCTCACGAACTGCGCTGCCGCCCGCCCGGCCACGTAGCCCGTTGAGAAGGCAGCCTGCAGATTGAACCCGCCGGTGTCAGCCTGCACGTCCAACAGTTCGCCGGCAAAGTAGAGGCCCGCCACCCGCCGCGAGGCCATCGTGCGCGGCTCTACCTCCAGCGTGTCCACGCCACCGGCGGTCACGATCGCCTCCTCCAGCGGGCGGTGGCCGACGATCTCCAGCCGAAAGTCGTGCAGCAGTTCCCGCAGCCGCGCCCGCTCCCCGGCGGTGATCTGGTGGCCCAGCCTGTCAGGCGGGATGCCGCTGCGGGCGACCATCACGTCAATCATCTTTTGCGGCAGCAGCCCCTTGAGCAGGTTGCGGTAGCTCCGCCGGCCAAACTGCTCCAGGTCGCGCCGCAGCCGGGCGTCCAACTGCGCCGGGTCGAGGCCCGGCTTGAGATTCAGGCTCATCTCCAGCCGGCCCTGGCCCAGCCGCGCCACAGCCGGGCCACTCAGCGTCAGGATGATCGGCCCGGAGACGCCGTAATGGGTGAACAGCATCTCCCCGAAATCGCGGGCCACCTCCTGCCCATTCAGCAGCAACCGCGCCTCGACGTTGCGCAGGGAGAGGCCCATCATCGCCCGGCACTCCGGGCCGGCACAGACCAGCGGTACCAGGGCCGGGCGGATCGGCACGATGGTGTGACCTGCCTGCTCCGCCAGCCGGTAGCCATCGCCGGTGGAGCCGGTCTTGGGGTAGGAAGCCCCGCCGGTGGCGAGGACAACCGCCCCGGCCGCAATCTGCTCGCCATGTTCAAGCTCCACCCCCTGCACCCGATCTGCCTGACACAGCAGGCGGACCACCCGGCTGCGCAGGCGGACCCGCACACCCTGCTGCCGGGCAAAGCGGATCAGGGCCTCGGCCACCTGATGGGCATCGTTGCTGGCCGGAAAGACCCGTCCGCCCCGCTCCACCACCGTCGGCACCCCCAGCTCCTCGAAAAAGGCCACCAGGTCGGGGGCGAAAAAGCGGGCCAGGGCGTTGCGCAGAAAGTAGCGCGATCGGCTGTCGGGGTCGGGAAAGGCGAAATGGGCCAGGAACTCGTCCAGGGGAGCGGTGTTGGTCAGATTGCAGCGGCCCTTGCCGGTGAGGCGCAGCTTGCTGCCCAGGCGAGCCGTCCGCTCCAGGAGCAGCACCGGCGCACCGACAGACGCAGCCTGGCCGGCGGCCATCAGCCCGGCCGCCCCCCCGCCCACGACAACTACCGCTCTGTCTTGTTCCATCCCCTCGAAAAGAAACAAGCCGGAAGGTGAGCTTGAGCGAGAGGAACCCCCTCCCCCCTCTGGCCGCCCATCCCTCCGGCTCCATCAGTGCTGGTCGTGCACCCCCTGTCGAACCGGGCCAGCCGGCTTCCCAGACCAGCCGGCTCCGGCCAGGCAACCCTGCGGCACCCAGGAGAGACCGCTTACCGTTGCTTCCTCCCGGACCTGGCGGGGTTCACGGGCTCCTGCCGCGCAGGACCCAACCTTCTTCGCCACTTTGCCTGGCAGTCCCGACCAACCCTGAGCCCTCGAGGGGGAATTCGACCCCGCTATGGCGGGTTGCGGGTACAGGGCACCGCCAGCTCCCCGTCTAGCACGACCGGCCCAATAGTACCACAGAACAACGGAATGGTCAAATGCACCGGGGCCACGGGGCAGGAAATGACCCCATACGCATCAAGTCAGGCGACTCATGTCGCACCTCAGGGGCCTGCGGCCAGGCATCCACCGGCGTGCCGAAGGCATTGCCTTCAGCTACCCGGTGCGATTTCCAATCGCCCCCGCCTTACCTTGATGCCAATGGGGAATGACCCATGACGAATGCCTGGAGGGATCAGCCGGCTGCTTCCAACAGCGCCTTGATCCGCGCTGCAACCAACTCGATGGCCACCTCGTTAAAGCCCCCTTCGGGGATGATCACGTCGGCGTAGCGTTTGCTGGGTTCGACGAATTCCTGGTGCATGGGCCGGACGGTGGTCAGGTACTGGCGGATGACCGATTCCATCGTCCGCCCCCGCTCGGCGATGTCCCGTTGCAGGCGACGGATAAAGCGGATGTCTGAATCGGTGTCCACATAGATCTTGACATCCATCAGGCGGCGCAGCGCTTCGTCGGCGAAGATCAGAATCCCCTCCACCAGGATCACGCGGTGCGGTTCCACGCGCCGTGTCTGCCCGGTCCGGGTGTGGGTGGTAAAGTCATAGACCGGCATCTCGATGGCCCGGCCAGCCTTGAGCTCTTTCAGGTGGGTGACAAGCAGTTCATTGTCCAGGGCGTCGGGGTGATCGAAATTCATCATGGCCCGCTGCGGCAGGGGCAGGGCGCTCAGGTCTTTGTAATAGGCATCGTGCTGAATGAGGGAAATCTGCCGGGTGCCGGCCCGCTTCAGAATCGCCTGGGCCACGGTCGTTTTGCCCGACCCGGTTCCTCCGGCCACACCAATGACCAGTGGTTCCATCCCTTTTCCTCCATCAACAGGGACATTGCCTTCCAGGAAAAAGTCCACCCCGAAGGGGGATGGTTCACAACAGGTTGACCCCTGATGGGACACGGATAGTACAGATGGGACGGATGGACACCGATTTTCCCTTCGATCACAGGAGGTACGCCGTTGACCCGGCAGGCTGA
>DAOTYI010000068.1:0-6526 GCA_034434895.1 Anaerolineae bacterium | reverse complement strand
GGTCGTTCTGGCGGTCGTAGCGGAAGAGGCCGGAGCCCGCCGTGCCGACCCAGAGGGTTCCGTCCGGGGCCGGGTAGATGACCGTGACGGATTCGGCGACCTCGGGGTAGTGGACGAAGTTGCCGGTATCCCGGTCGTAGCGGTCCAGCCCGCCGACGGTGCCCACCCACAGCGTACCGGACGGGTCCACCGCCAGCGCCTGGACGGTGTTGTGGGCCAGGGAGTGGGGGTCGGAGCGCAGGTGGCGGTAGACGGTGAAGGTGGTGCCATCGTAGCGGTTCAGGCCGTCCTGGGTGCCGAACCAGAGGAAGCCTTGGGGGTCCTGGACGACCGCGCGGACGATGCTGTGGGAGAGGCCGTCGGCGGTGGTGAGGTGGAAAAAGCGCGGGGTGAACGTCTGGGCGCAGGCCGGAGGCGGCAGGGCCAGGCAGAGGGCCAGAAGCAGGGCGCAGGTTCTGATGGTAGGGCGGGGGCGAACAGCTGAAAAGATCCTGCCGGCCCACTCCAGCATCAAATAGCCCTGTCTTTCCGGAGGCTGAATCACCAAGAGCATTCCTGCGCTGTCCCAACCTGCCTCCGCGATCATGACCCGCAGCAGCTCAAGCGACAGGCCAGCACGACCGGGCCAAGGCCATGAAATCGGCGGGAATCTCAAGACAACCTGGCTTTGATCTCCCGGATAGCTGCGATCTCTTTCTCCAGCAGGCTTTTCGTGGAGTCTGAAGCAAAAGCACCCATGGCCGCGACCTGCTCTTCCAGAACGCGGCGGTTCCGCTCGTGCTCGTCCAGCAGCTTCTTCAGGTGTCGCCGCTCCTCATCGGTCAGAGGGGATTCAGGCCTCAGTGACGAGGGAGGCGGAGCGGAAGGGAGATCGAAGATGAGCCCGTCAGGTGCCCGCATAAAGAGGACCGGTGTTCCCAGGGATCGTTCACCGGAGAAGTGGATGGAGAGCTGGTTACGGGCGTGAGCCACGGCCACATCCACATGTCCTGCTTCGGTGCTCACGCATAGGCTGCGATAGAATTCTCGGGCAAAGCGGCCTGCTTCCGGGTTCGTCACCGGGTACTGATGGGCGATCACGGCAGGGATGCCGCGCTCCACCAACCTGGAGGCCATGCCCACCATGGCCTGTGACGAGGAGACCTTGGCCCCCTCGCAGGCATTGAGCAGGATCAACTTCATCGAGGGCTCATCCAGGAAGAAGCGGGCAAACACCTCGTCGCTGATGGGATCTTCCCCACCATCTTCCCCATTATTGAAGACCAGATAGCCCTGGCCATCCTCAAATTTGCCATGCCCGATAAAGTGGAAGACGTGATGGCGCTCCTCCAGCAAAGCGTCGCCGACAATGCTGCGCGTCACACGGCCTTCGAGGAACCTGAGCTGCACGGCATCGCCCAGCCTGCCCAGGGCTTCCCTCAGTATCTCTTTCTCCCCGTGGGTATCCAATCCCGACCCGCTGGGGATAGCCACCAGGACCTTAAGGGGCAGAGCCGTCTTCAGGCTGCGTATCGGTTGAAAGACCTCCAGGTAGCGGGACAGAGGGGTCTTGCGCGATGCCCCCAGGAAGTACTTTTGCCGGGGTGTGTAGGTGTACTCCCAGGGTAGCGCGGCGATGGCCGGCGGGTCTATGCGCAACCGGATGCGCAGCCCCTGCTCTTCCTGACCGATGACCTCCCCCAGGCTGTGTTGGAACAGGGATTCGATGTCACCCGTGAAAAGCGCGTTATACAGCCAGGTACCCAGGTCTCGCAAGAAAGCCTCATCGGTCCCCCAGGCTTCCAGCCTTTTCAGAGAATCCTGCACGGCTGTGGAGGTGGGATCCAGGACCATGAGCCCCCTGGCTGTCCCCTGCGTCTCCGAGTTGGCCCGTAGAGGGAACCCTTCGTCAGTCGGGGCTTCGACCCAGAGATCAAAATTGTGATATTCCATGCGCAAACTCCTGAAGCTACAGGTCGCCGGTCCTCCCCTACTCCTTTACGCCTCTGTCCCCTTGCCCCTCAGCTTCTTCAGCCGGCGTATAGGTTTTGAAGAACGTAGTGCAGGAGTTGTAGAAGCTCTCCAGGCGGCTGCGGTCAATCATCCCCGGTGCAATGTCGGCAGGCACATGGTTGAGGGTGTCCACGATGGCGTCGGCCAGGCTCAGCAGGCTGGTCGCTGTCTCCTCGTACAATACCCTTTCGCCATTGTATTGGATGATTTCAAAAGTCACGCGCCACTGATCGGATATGACATCATAATAAACCTGGCGGTTGATGGTGCGCCAGGCGCGAGGGTTCTCTCCTCCAATCAGGTATGCCTCCTGGATCGCATCGCTGTAGAGGGCGGAGAGCATGCGCACGGCAGCCCAGGCCTCGCCACCCAGAAGTTCGCCGACCCGGGCAAAGAGTTCGGGATTATCCACCCCTCTCATCAGCAGCGACAACAAAAAGTTGGCGTTGTCTTCGCCGGCGTAGCGGCTCAGGCTGTTGAAGAGCCTCCGGGCTGTATTTGTATCTGACCTGCGCAGATGCTCGCCGATAATGCGCTCCAGGCTCTGGGCAGCTCCCGGCTCACGCCTCAAAAAGTCGAGAAAGGTCGTGGCGGCCTGCCGTATCTGTTGTTCCTCGTCCACCGATTCCCCTGCACCTTCACCGGCGCGTTCGGCAGGTGCCGCTTCCTCTCTTACTTCTTCCCCACGGCGGTCTGCCTGAGGCGGCTGCTCCTCTGGCTGCTCCAGGGGCGGGTGCTCTGTCTCCATCTCCATCATCCTGGCCTCCTTTTGACCGGGGATGCTACTTCTTGAACAAAGTATCTTCTTTCTGCGTGAAAATCCACCTCACTGGCTCCTTCTTCTTGATTGATCCGGACTTCTGGAAGGCCGCTTCCTCTTCGCCGGGGTTGATGGCCGGGACATCGCGGGCTGTGATCGTCCCCTTCTCCTTGCGCCCTAGGGTCCCGATCTGCTCGGTGAGCTTCTCCGCAGGCCAGGAGCGTTCGATAGAGATGGCACGCGCCGGGCGAGGAGGTGGAGGCTCTTCCTCCTTTTTCCCCATCGGCACGCGATCGCGTTTCAGCCTGGCTGCATACAGCCAGTAGTCCACCAGAGGAGCCACCAGTGCCCTGTCCTTGTCGGGCAGCCTCTGGGATGCCTTCTGGAAAGCCGTGGCGGCATCCTCGTACACGGTCGCTGCTGCCGCCAGATGGCCGGCTTCCTCGAAAGAGGAAGCCACCCGCTGGGCCAGCTCCATGATGTCGTGCATACAGGCCAGGAGATCGCTCACCGATGGTTGACCGGCGCAATCCAACAATTCGAGTTTCTCCCTCAGCTCCGGCAGGTCTGCCGGTTGAAACGACGCATTCATACTTTGCACCCCTTTCTACTCTCCTCCCGTCCCTGCCCCTGATTGCCTCGTCAGTTCCTCGTTCAGCTCCTGAACCAGAGCACGAATGCGGGCCAACAGCGCGCTGGCTATCTTCTGGGACGCCTGGTGCATTTCAGTGGAACACAGGGAAAGCGTGCTGATGATCCCATCCTGGTCGCCGGGCGAGACCTTGCTGGGCAAGGTGGCTATGGCCTGGCCGACCAGACCCAATCGGTCTCTGTATTTCTGGACACGGTCCTTGAGGAGAATCTCGTCACGGTCCTCATGGTCCTTCAGGGAAGGCCCATCCGGTATACCGTCCAGCCAGCCGTTGATGTCTCCCCGGTAAGCCTTGCGCAGATCCTCATAAGCACTGGAACAAAGTCCGCTCATGATCACCCACGTCGGGGTGGCCTTGACCTGGCTCAGCGCCTCGATCACCCGCTGAAACCTGCTGCACTGTTCCGAGGCCCCCACGGCCTCTTCATACCTGGTTACATAGAGATCAATCTGGTCCACAAACCTGCGGATTCTCGCTCGCGGGATGAGCATCTCGGCAGCCCCAGGGGGTTCCTTAAGCTCACCGCGCTCGATGCGGGAGGAAGCAACCTGATCTGGCATCTTGTCACCTGATATCTTTCATTTGTTTCTCGATGCTGTGGGGCGATGGTTAGCCAGATGGACGACAATGAAGGCTTGAGGAAGTCAGCTTGTAGAGCAGGCCTGCAGTTTGCCGGCAGGTGAAATTTTATCACAGATGGAACGGGTTGTCAATCGCGCCCGGTCGGGCATCAGAGCTTGTGTAGCAATTTACCACCAGGGCACGAAGGCAGATTCTTTGTGTCTTGGTGCCTTTGTGGTAAGCCTGCCGGGTCAACTGCGTAATTCCTGTTATTTGAAAGGGATGGCGCTTAATACTCATAGCAGCTCCCGCCGATGAACTCGCGCAGATGGGAGGTTGGCGGGATGGCCTCTTCCTCTTTTTCCTCTATCGGCGCGACCGCCTGCAGCAGGTTGTAGACCCGCTCGGCGCGGGTATAGGCATCTTCGCGCAACGGATCGCCCCGATAGTCTTCTACCCATTGGGCGAAGTGGTCCAGCAGCCGGCGGCGCATCACCGGCAGTTCGTAGGGCACCGCCCCGTTGATGACATAATCGGTCGTGTTGGCATAGGGGAAGATGTTGCGCATCTCGCTGCTGCGCACATAATGCCAGTGTTCTAGCGTGCGGCGCGGATCGTAGGCCCGATAGGCGGCGTCGCGGACCATGCGCCGCATCAGCCTCAGGTCGGTCCAGCGGATCATCCGCCCGTCCGGCCCCTTCATCTGGAGCAGGGTCTCGATGTAGATGGTGAACTTGTTCTCATCCGGCACCTCCTGCGTCATGGGCGGATAGAGGCCGTGCAGGCTGTCAATGAGGATGATGTCGTCTGGCCCGATGCGCAGGGGGAGGACGGCATCGTGGCGCCTGCCGGTTTTAAAGTCGTAGCGGGGCAGCAGGACCTCTTCCCCGGCGATGAGCTGCACCAGGTGTCGGTTGATGAGGGCCAGGTCCAGAGCCTGGGGCGTCTCAAAGTCATAGTCGCCGAATTCGTCCCTGGGGTGCAGTTCCAGGTCGAAAAAATAGTTGTCCACATTGAGGGCTACCAGGCTCAGCCCGGCTTTTGCCAGCCGCTGGCTCAGTTTGATCGTTGTCGTCGTCTTGCCCGACGACGACGGTCCGGCGATGATGACCAGCCTGACCTCGTTCCGCCGTTCGACGATGAGCTGAGCGGCGGTCTCGATATCCTCCTCGTAGCAGCGGTCCGCTTCCTGAACGATGAGGGGGAATTCGCCGGCGGCGATGCGGGCGTTCAGCCGCTCGACGGTGTACAGGTCGTGGTCCACCGACCAGCGCAACACCTCATAGATCTTGCGCCAGGGGATATTGCCCGTCTCCCGGTAGCCGCGCCCGGCCTTCTCCCGGCGTCGCCTGGCCCGCTCCTCGCGGTAGAGGATGTAGGCTTTGGCTACTTTGGCATGGCCGTTTTCGATGAGGACCTTTTCGACCAGGTCCTGGATCTCTTCGACGGTCGGATATTGGCCGGGCGGGATGGTCTCTTCCAGCAGGGCCACCACCTGCCGGGTCAGCCCCTCGGCGATGGTCCGGTCGCGGCCCCCCACTGCCACGGCGGCCCGGTAGATGGCGTTGGTGATCCGCTCCGGGGTGAAGGGCACCACCGCCCCTGTCCGCTTGATCACGTGGGTGATTTTCGAGGTCATTTCTGCCTGCCTGTGCTTTGCGGAGTTGTGACGATAGAAGACAGGGGAGCAGAATCGCTTCTACTCCCCTGTGTGAGGTGTGGAGATGGCGGGAGTCGAACCCGCGTCCAGAGAATTCGAGCAGGGACATCCTACAAGCTTAGTTGCCCTTTTCTTCTCACCTGGCGGCCGCCGGCCAACAGGCTGCGCTCCAGGCCAGCCGATGCGGGGCGCATGGTCTCCCCGCCTCTGGTCCCACCTATCGGCGTCGGATGGGAGGGCACCCCCGGTTTCCTCTCGCCCGCCGATCTTTCCCCCGAGGGAGGGAAAGGGCGGACGTGACCGTCTGGCGGTCAGGCTTTCGCGCTACCGATTACGCGGCGAGCGCGAGAGCAGGTGCAGTGCGCTGTCTGGCACTTGTTGTGTTGCCCGGTTTTTACGCGGTCCAGGCGCCTCGGCTTGCAGTCCCGGCCCAGCCTTCCCTGTCGAAACCATTTCATCCCCAGGCCGGTTTAACAAATATATCATACCACAATCAGGCCAGATTTTCAAGTTAAGGGGGAGCCTGTGATCACTCCTCAATCCGGACCCTGAAGCGAGCGGTCAGGGGGCCCAACAGTTGTTCTATCTGAAGGCGGGTGAGGTTCGTCTCGTAGAAGAATCGCCAGTGGGGAGGCCGTGGGTCCCAGTTGAAAAAGCTACACAGGCCATGCTCCCGCAACCGCGCCTGGACGGCGGTGGCAGCAGCGATGTCACCTTCGCCATGAAAGGTATAGCAGCGAATGTAGGTCTCTTTCCCCATGAACATTGGCATTCTGCTCTGGTGTTTTGGGGGATGGTTCAAAATTGGTTGACACTTTTATGACCGAGGGCCTTCATCGCCCCTCACCCCCCTTTGTCCCCCTCTCCCTCTGGCTTTGCGGCCAGGGTAGAGGGGGGATC
>DAOTYI010000067.1:0-3843 GCA_034434895.1 Anaerolineae bacterium | reverse complement strand
GGGTGAGAGGGGCAGAGGTCGGCCCCGGCGTGGGAGTGGGGGGCGAACCGCAGGCAGCCAGCAGCGCGCCCACTCCGGCCAGTTGCAGGAAAGCGCGGCGGGTGATTCCCAGGCGCAACCATCGATCCATTCCGTTCCTTGTCATCTACCCAGGCTGCCGGGCGACGGCGATCATCCTCTCACTCTCGCCGCTGAACTCCTCCAGGTCATAGGAGCCGTAGAGGGCCTCAAGCTCAAACCCGGCGTGGCGCAGGAGCAGCTCCAGCTCGCCCCGGAAGAGGTAGCGCATCGAAAAGGGAAAGAGGGTGCGTCGCACACCGCCCTGGCCATCCACTTCATCCACAATAAAGGTGACGTGCAGGATCTGACGCCCCAGGTCCACCGTCTGGGTGTGGAAGCGTATCAGCCGGTGGCCGGTATCGGGGTCGGTCATCACCCTGTCCAGTACCACCTGACCGCGTGCTTCCAACAGGAGGACCAGGTCGGGGTTGAACAGGTCGAGGAGCAGCAATCCGCCGGGGTGAAGGTGTGCCCGGATGCGGGTCAGGGCGGCCAGTTGATCGTCGGTCGTCAGCAGGTGGGCGAAAGAGTTGAAGGTGATGAAAGCCAGGGAAAAGCGCCCTTCGAGGGCCAGTTGGCGCATATCCTGCTGCACCAGCGTCACCCGGTCCGCCAGCCCGGCGGCGGCGACCTTGTGCCGCGCGATCTCCAGCATCGCCGCCGAGAGGTCCACACCAGTCACCTGATAGCCGGCGCGGGCCAGGGGCAGCAAGGCACGGCCCGTGCCGCAGGCCAGCTCCAGGATGGGCGGGCCACAGCGGGCAGCGAACTCCTGGATCAGCAACAGGTCATCGTCCCGATCGCCAAAGTCCAGGTCGTAAAACCGGGCATAGAGGTCAAAATCGTCCATATCCAAAGTCTACCACAATCTTGATTGTAGGGCAACTGCGAGCAGTTGCCCTACAAACCAGATGTGGTATAATATACCCACCTCACCACAGAAGGAGGCGCGCTGCCATGACCGACCATATCGCCACCGCCAGCAATCGGGTCTTTGTCAAAGCCACGCTGGATGAGCCGCTGCGCGCCATCCGCCAACGCCTGCTCGCCCTTCAGGACCCCGGCGGAGCCTACCTCCTGGTCTCTATCCAGCCGGGGCAGTTTGGCCTGATCTCCGGCTACAACCTGCGCCGTTACGCCAACGAATTCGAGCAGGAACAGCGCCTGGGGTCGGGCATCCTGCAGGTGACGCTGCGCCAGTTGCAGGACCATTTTCGACAGAAACTCTACGGCCAGGACATCCTGGCCTCCCAGCCGGGCGTCGAGCGGTCTGGCCTCAGCCAGCGGCAGATGGCCATCGAAGCCAGCAAATATGGCAGGGTCCTGTTGTTGCTGGAGGGGGGGCAACCGGCTGACGTGTATGACGAAACCCGTCCTGCCGTCGTCATCAGCGGGTATGACCTGTTGGACCCGCCTGTTCCCCTGAATGACCTGGAGCGCACTCCCGTTGTCGTTGCCACCTACGATACCAGTGTGGCCGCCGCGCTGGACCGGTTGCAGGCTCTCAGAAGCGAGAGCTTGCCCTTTGTCCTCTTTCCCGATCCCAGGCGCCCGGAGCGGTGGTTTGCCCTGGCCGAAAGGGACCTGAAACGGGCTGTGGAACAGGAACCTGCCGCCTGGGGCTGGGCGCTGGCCCACCTGCGCGATTTTGACCCCAGGGAGTGCCGGGCGGTCGCTTATGAAGAGATCGGCCAGAAACAGGCCGAAAAGCTCCTCCGCGAGCAGCGGGGCCTGGTCGTGCTCTGGGAGGGGCAGCCCCGATTGCTGGTCTCCGAGCGGGTCCTCAGAGGGCCTCAGGAGAAAGGGGCGGCTGCCTTTGACCTGGCTCCACCAGGTCCCGTGACCGGCCGGGCGGTTCCCGAAACCGTCCCGGTGGAGCCGGGGGCGCGTTATGTGAACCTCTGGTTCGAAGAGGCTGCCCGGCCGGCCCCTGCGGATACACTCCGCTCCATTTCTCTGCCCAGACCCCCTCAGCCGACAGCCTGGGGCCGGAACCGGCCGTTGCTCTATACCCGGCCTTACAACCTGTGGGTGCAGATCGGCGCGCACGATGCCCGGTCCATCGTCGCCTGGGAGAAGGAGGTCCGGCCGCCGCCCATCGTCGAGCCGCCGGAGACGCGAGAACGAAAAGAAGCCCGGCTGTATGTCAGCCTCTTTGCCACAGATTTCGAGATCGAGCCGCCGACCCGTGCCCTGACGCTGCCGCCCGTGGGCGATTCGGAGGCGGTGCAGTTCCAGGTCCGGCCGTTGCGGCGCACCTTTGGCCCGAAGGACCTGGCAACGTTGGACGTGTGCCTCTACTACCGCTGCAACCTGGTGCAATCGTTCCGGGTAGAGGTAGAGGTGCTGGCCGAGGGAGAGCAACCGCATACGACCAGGCCCCAGAGCGCCCACCTGACAGCCGCCCGCGTGGAAGAGTACCCCGACCTCGACCAGGTGACCCCCAAAGATCTCGGCCTGACCATCACCCGGCGGGCAGAGGAGGGCTATCGCTTCACCTTCACCCTGGCCCCGGAAGCGGTGCAGGACCCCCGTTGGGACGAGATCAGGCTGGGCTGCCAGGTGGACCTGCGCCGCGAGGACCTGACCCACCTGATCACCAAGGCGCGTCGGCAACTGTACAATGTGGTGCGGGTATATGACCTGATCCAGCAGCACGATCCGCAGGCCGGTGCCAGGGCGCTCCGCGCCCTGGCCCAGGTGGGCCGCCAGCTCTACCGCCGGCTGTTCGCCACCCCGGAGGCCATGACCCTGGCTGCCTGGATGGAGGAGAACCTGCCGCCCGGCTCAACCCTCCAGATCGTGGACCGGGCCGGCGACTTTGTCTTCCCCTGGAGCCTGGTATACACAGAAAAACCGTGGGACGAAGAAAAGCCGGTTGATGTGCAGCGGTTCTGGGGATGGCGCTACAGGCTGGCCATCTCCACCGAAACCCTCATCGGCACCTATGGCCGGGCCGGCGAGCAGATCCAGGTGCCGGAAGAGTTCAAGATCATGGTCGGGCTGTACGCGCGGTTGAAAGGGGCCAGGGAGCAGCTCGACTATTTTCGCCGGCTGGATCGCCTGCCGGACCGGCGCGTTCGGTCGGCGGTGGTGGACGACCGCTCCGGGGCCATCGCGGCGTTGAAGGGAGGGGATCCCCACCTGGTCTACTTTTTCTGCCACGGTTACACCGAAAAGATGGCCGCCGACATCCAACCGGCAGACGACCTGATCGGCGAGTTCGCCCAACTGGCCGCCGACAGGCTGGAGCAGCAGGACCCGGCCACCCGCGAACATCTGGACGACCTGTTCGACGTGAGCGACTCGTGGCTGCGCCTGACACGGGGCAAGCTGCCGTTGACGATGCTCCAGGAAGAGATGGAAGGGGTGACATTTCAGGGCCATCCCCTGGTGTTCCTGAACATGTGCCAGTCGGCCCAGGTGTTGCCCTCCCTGTCCGGCGGCCTGATCCCATTTTTTATCGAAAAGGGGGCGCGGGCGGTGGTCGGCACCGAATGTTCGATGAATATGGTCTTTGGCGACCGGTTTGCCCGTGACTTTCTGGACCGTTTCCTGGGTGGCGAAGCGGCGGGCACCGTGTTGTGGAAGTTGCGGCAGGAGAAGCTGAACGACGGCGATCCGCTGGCCCTGGCCTACACCCTGTTCGGCGACGCCGATCTGCGGCTGGCAGAGCCGCTCATGGCCACACCGATCCGGCAAGCTGCATCCAACGCATAAATTCCTCAACGATGTTAAATTAACGTAAATGGTGGTCAAGGCGGACCTCACCCCCTGTCTCTT
>DAOTYI010000066.1:0-5676 GCA_034434895.1 Anaerolineae bacterium | reverse complement strand
TTCCCCAGAAAATTGAACCATCCCGACATTTTCACTACAAAGACATAATTCTTCGTGTCCTGGTGCCTTTGTGGTAAGCCTGCCGGGTCAACTGCGTAACTCCTGTCAACTGAGGGGCTACCTGTATGCCTCCGTGGCAGACTTTTCAGACAGGCTCTCAGGTCCGGCTCCCCGATCCCCGGATCACCTCCGGCTTGACCGGCAGGCGATAAACCCGCACCCCTGTCGCGTTGTAGATGGCGTTGCAGATGGCCGGGGCGGTGGGGATCGAAGGCAGCTCGCCGATCCCTTTGGCCCCATAGGGACCTTCGGCGGTCGGGTGTTCGACGATGTGCACCTCGATTTCGGGCATATCGCCGATGAGCGGCACTTTGTAGTCGGCCCAGCGTCGGGTCCTGGGGATGCCGTTTTCGATGACATACTCTTCGGTCAGTGCTGTGCCCAGGCCCATGACGATGCCCCCCTCCACCTGGCCACGGAAGGCCAGGGGGTTGATGGCCCGTCCTCCGTCCACCGCCGCCACAACGCGCAGGACCTGCACCTGGCCGCTGTCGGGGTCCACGGCCACCTGGGCGGCCTGGGCGGCGAAGCCGAAGGCAAAGTGCATGTCGCCGCCGCTGCCCAGTGGCTGGGTCTTGGGCGCATGGTAGCGGCAGGTCAGGCGCGGTTCGTGCCCTTCTGCCAGCAGCCAGCGCACGGCCTGGGCAAAGGTTGCCGTGTGGCCGGGGGCCTGGAGTTCGCCCTCCTGGAAGGCGATGGTGTCGGGCGGGAGGTCCCACCGCTCGGCGACGACGCAGGCCAGCCGCTCGCGCATCGCCCCGGCTGCCAGGCGGACAGCGTTGCCGGTGATGTAGGTCTGGCGGCTGGCGGTGGTCGGGCCGCCGTCGGGGCACAGGTCGGTATCGGACAGCAGGACCTGGACCTGGTCCAGGGGCAGGCCCAACTCTTCGGCGGCACACTGAGCCACGACCGTGACCAACCCCTGGCCCAGGTCGGCAGAGCTGGTCCGGACCTGGACCGTGCCGTCAGGGTAAAGCTCGATTTCGGCCCCGGCTGCGTCGTCGGCGCCCCCGCCCAGGCCGCTGTTTTTGTAGGCACAGGCCAGACCCCAGGCGATTTTCGATTTACGATTTACGATTTGCGGGGGAGGGAGTTCTTTGACCCGCTTTTCGACCCAGGCCAGGCAGTCGAGGAGGCCGACCGATTCGCGGAGGAGCTGGCCGGTGGCGGTGATAGAGCCGACGCGCAGGGCGTTGATGCGGCGCAGTTCAAAGGGGTCCATCCCCAGCTCGTGGGCCAGCAGGTCCATGTTGGACTCGACGGCAAAGGCCGACTGGGTGACGCCAAAGCCGCGGAAAGCGCCGGCCGGGGGGTTGTTGGTGTACATGGCGTAGCAGTCAATTTTGGCATGAGGCACCTGGTAAGGGCCGGTGGCGTGGGTTGTGGCCCGGGTCAACACTTTGGTCGAGAGGCTGGCGTAGGCTCCGGCGTCGCCCACCAATTCGGCCTGGACGGCGGTCAGCGTGCCGTCCCGCCTGGCTCCGGTCTTGATGCGGATGACGGTGGCGTGGCGTTTGGGGTGGGCCAGCAGCGATTCGTCGCGGTCGTAGAGGATCTTGACCGGGCGGCCGGTGGCCTGGGCCAGCAAGGCGGCGTGGATCTGGCCCATGATGTCCTCTTTGCCGCCAAACCCGCCGCCGATGAGGGTGCCCCGCACCCGCACCGCCTCCTCCGGCAGGGCCAGCGCGGCAGCGATCTGCGCCCGGTCGGCATAAGGGATCTGCGAGCCGACATAGACGGTCAGGCGGGGATGGTCGGCATCGTAGCCGGCCGGGACGCCGATGCTGCATTCCGGTTCCAGGAACAGGTGGTCGTAGGCCGGGGTGCGATATTCGGCCTCGACGATCACATCGGCCTGGGCAAACCCCTGCTCCACGTCGCCGTGGCGGACCTTGATATGTTCCAGCAGATTGCCGGTTGGCCATTCTTCATGGACGAGGGGGGCGTCAGGCTCGCGGGCCTGTTCGGCGTTGGCGACGACCGGCAGCGGCTCGTACTCGACCTGGATCAGCTTCAGCGCCTGGCGGGCGATTTCTGGCGTCTCGGCGGCGACGATGGCCACCGCATCGCCCAGGTAGCGAACCTTGTCCTCGCACAGCACCGGCCAGTCGGGGATGACCAGGCCGTGCCGGTTGCGGCCAGGCACATCGGCGTGGGTCAGGACGGCGTGGACGCCGGGCAGGGCTTTGGCCTGGTTCGTGTCCATGGAGAGGATGCGGGCATGGGGGTAGGCAGCCCGGAGCGTGGCGCCGTAGAGCATCCCCGGAAAGGTATAGTCGTCGGCGAACCTGGCCGCGCCGGTCACCTTGGCCACAGCATCGGGCCGGGGGCAGGAACGGCCGATCACTTTCAGCGGCTCTACCGTCTCGATAGAGACAGGCGGCAGAGGGTGGCCGATGCGGTACTCGTGGATCGCTGACTGCACGGCGCGAAGGATGCTGGCGTAGCCGGTGCAGCGGCAGGCATTGCGGGCCAGCGCCTTTTTGATCTCCTCCTCCGTGGGCAGCGAGTCGGCGGCGGCCATTTTGTTCCACAGCGCGGCAGCCGCCATCAGCAGGCCGGGGGTGCAAAAGCCGCATTGCACCGCACCATGCTCGATGAACGCTTTTTGCAACGGGTGCAGTTCGCCCGGCCTGCCCCAACTGGCGGCCAACCCTTCGATGGTCAGCACCTGCTTGCCGTCGGCCCGGCGGACAGGGTAGGTGCAGGCGCGCACCGCTTTGCCATCTACCAGCACCGTACAGGAGCCACACTGTCCGTCGCCGCAGCCGATCTTGGTGCCGGTCAGGCCGAGGTCGCAGCGCAGGAGGTCGGCCAGGGTGGTCGTGGCGGCGACCTGGAGGTGGTGCTCTGTGCCGTTGACGATGAGCTTGATTTTGATTGTTTCTTCGGTCACCTTACCCTCCTCTGAGTGGCTTCAGTATACTACAAGATTGCTCCTGAGGCAAGGGTTTGGGCTGGAATATAAGTTCACGAGACAGGCTCCACGCCTCGGGTCGATTTCCGGCGACGTAAAGGGGGCCTGGTACCTGCCGTTCGAGGGTTTGTCGCCTGTTGGCTTTTAGAGTATAATTTCCTGGCGCATGGGAGGAGATGAGGACAAGATGAGCATCCACCGGGTACCCTTGCTGTGTATCCTGGGGCTGTTGAGCCTGCTGCTTTCCCTGGTCCAGCCGGCGGTGCTGGTGGCCCAGACGCCGACCCCGGCCAAACCGACCCCCACCACTCCGCCGGCCGACGAAGCCTGGCTGGACGAAATGCTGGCGCACATGACGGCCGCTGACAGGGTGGGACAGCTCTTCCTGGTCACCTTTTCGGGGGACAGCGCCGATGCCCGGTCGGATATCGCCCGGCTGGTGCAGCAATTCCGGGTGGGGGGCGTGATCCTGTCGGCAGAGAATGGGAATTTTCGCAACGACATCCCCGCCCCGACCCAGATTCTGTCCATGACCACGGCGCTGCAGCAGTTGGCTTTCAGCCCGTCGGCGCCGGTCGTGGTTACCGAAACGGTGCCTGTCACCCCTACTCTGCCGCCGACCCTGACCCTGCCGACCACCGTCACGCAGTTGCTGACCCTCCCCCTTGTCATGTCGGTCACCCATGTGTTCACCCAGCCGCCGCAGAACATTCCGCTGTTGATCGCCGTGGCCCAGGAAGGGGATGGTTTCCCGTTCACCTCGCTGCGCAACGGCTTCACCGAACTGCCGAGCAGCATGGCCATCGGCGCCACCTGGGATGATCGCAACGCCGAAGCGGTGGGTCGCATCGTCGGCCGGGAGCTGGCGGCGGTGGGCGTCAATCTGCTGTTGGGGCCATCGCTGGATGTGCTCAAGGTACCGCGGCCGGGGCGGAGCGGCGACCTGGGCGTCCGGGTGTTCGGCGGCGACCCCTATTGGGTGGGGCGGATGGGCCGGCTTTACATCCGGGGGGTGCACCTGGGCAGTGGAGGCCGGGTGGCCACCGTGGCCAAACATCTGCCCGGCCTGGGGGCCAGCGACCGCAGCCTGGAGGAAGAGGTCGCTACGGTGGACAAGTCGCTCCAGGACCTGCGGCTCATCGAACTGCCGCCCTTCTTCGCCGTGACCCAGACCGGGGCCGTCACCGACACAGCCGATGCTCTCATGACGGCCCATATCCGTTACCGGGGCTTTCAGGGCAATATCCGCTCCGTCACGCCGCCCATCAGCCTGCACTCCCAGGGCCTGCTGCAGATCATGGCTCAGCCAGAACTGGCGCCCTGGCGCGAGGCCGGCGGCGTGCTGGTCAGCGATGCGTTGGGGGTGCCGGCCATCCGCCGCTACTACTCGCCGGGATTGGATTCCTTTCCGCACCGGCAGATCGCCCTGGATGCTTTCCAGGCCGGGAACGACCTCCTCAACCTGTCCCGTTTTTCCCTGACCGACTCCTGGGAAGAGCAGAGGCATAACATCGAGGACACCATCCTCTTTTTCCAGACCCGCTACGAGGCCGATGACAACTTTCGAGCCCGTGTGGACCAGGCGGTGCGGCGCATTTTGAAACTCAAGCGGCGCATCTGCCCTGACTTTGCCTGCACCGGCAGGGTGGAGGCCCTGGCCGACATCGGCCAGGGGCGCGGCACGGTGGCCCAGATCGCCCAGCAGGCCGTCACCCTCCTCTATCCCTCGGCCGAGGAGCTGGCCCTGCGGCTACCCCGCCCGCCGCGGCCGGATGAGGAGATGGTGATCTTTACCGATGCCCGCGAGGCCCGTGATTGTCCGCGGTGTCCGCCCTTCTACCTGTTGGACCCGCAGATCGTGCGCGATACCATCCTGCGCATGTACGGGCCGGAGGCCAGCAAACAGGTCACACCGGAGCGGATCACCGCCTTTTCCTTCACCCAACTGCTTAGCTTTTTGCAGGATGGCAGCCCCGATCTCAACCCTTACATCCGCCAGGCCGACTGGATCCTGTTCGCCATGACCGACTATGCCCCCACCTCGGTTCCCAGTTCGGCGGCACTCAAGCAGTTCCTCAGTGAGCGGGCGGCCGGCCTGGAAGCGCAAAAGATCATCGTCCTGGCTTATGGAGCGCCCTATTACCTGGACACCACCGAGGTCAGCAAACTGACAGCCTATTATGGCATCTACGGCAAGACGACCCCTTTTATCGAGGCGTCGGTGCGTGCCCTCTTTTTTGACTTTGGGCTGACGGGCCGGCCGCCGGTGACGGTCGAAGGGGTGGGCTACGACCTGACCCGCCAGTTGTCGCCCGACCCCGCTCAGGTCATTGCGGTGGACCGGGCCGATCAGCCGGTCACCGGCGAGGGGACCCCTTCCCCGCCGCTGGAGCTGGGGGTCGGCGACCCGCTGCACGTGCGCACCAGCGTCATCCTCGACCGGAATGGCAATCCGGTGCCCGATGGCACGCCGGTCGTCTTTCACTCGTTCTATGTGTTGGAGCAGTTGGAACGCCGGGTCGAGTCGGTGACGGTCAACGGCGTGGCCGAAGCCACCATCACCCTGGAGCTGGAAGGGGAGATCGAGATTCGGGCCACCAGCGATCCGGCGGTCAGCTCCAGACCACTGGTGGTCCGGCTTCTGGGCGGCAAGACCCAGTTCCTGACCCCTACGCCGACCTCCACCCCCACTCCGACCC
>DAOTYI010000065.1:0-27239 GCA_034434895.1 Anaerolineae bacterium | reverse complement strand
TGACCCATGGGAAAGGAGCAGAGCCATGACGACCGGCTATGTGTATCATCCGATCTATCTGGAACATGACCTGCGGGGCCATCCCGAGAACCGGCAGCGATTGGAGACGATCCTGCGCGTGCTCCAGGAGCACCATCTGTTAGAGCGGCTGACGCCCATCCCGGCCGTGCCGATCACGATGGAGCGGCTGGAACGGTGCCATACCCGTCACTACGTCGAGCTGGTGCAGCGCGTCAGCCAGCAGGGTGGCGGCCACCTGGATATGGACACCTATGTCCGCCCCGCTTCCTACCAGGCCGCCCTGATGGCAGCCGGTGGGCTGGTAGAGGCCACGCGGGCCGTGCTCGATGGCCAGGTGGACAACGCCTTTGCCCTGGTGCGGCCGCCCGGCCACCATGCCCTGCGGGACCGGGGCATGGGCTTTTGCCTGTTCAACAACGTGGCCATTGCCGCCCGCTATGCTCTGGCCGAACGGGGGGTGGAGCGGGTGCTCATCGTGGATTTCGACGTGCATCACGGCAACGGCACCCAGGAGGAGTTCGAGCACGACCCGGCGGTGATGTACCTCTCCACCCATCAGTATCCCCACTATCCCGGCACCGGCTCCTGGAGCGAGACCGGCCACGGCGACGGGGCGGGGACAGTGGTCAACGTGCCGCTGGCCGGCCATGTGGGGGACCAGGGCTTTGCCCGCATTCTGGCGGAGATCGTGGTGCCGGCAGCGCGGCGCTTCCGGCCGCAACTGGTGCTGGTCTCGGCCGGATACGACGCTCACTGGGACGATCCGCTGGCCTCGCTGCTGCTGTCGGTGGGGGGCTACACGGCCATCGCCCGGGCGCTGAACGATCTGGCCACAGAGCTGTGCGCCGGCCGCCTGGTCTTTACCCTGGAGGGCGGCTATCACCTCCAGGCCCTGGCCTACTCCGTCCTCAACACCTTTGCCGTGCTGTTGGGCGACCAGGAATGGCGGTTGGTGGACCCCCTGGGGCCTTCACCCTACGCCGAGCGGCCGGTGGATGACATCATTGCCCGTGTCCGGCAGGTCCACAGGATTGACGATTGACAACGGTGCCCAGACGCCGGCCTGGGGATCGCAGGCCTCGACCCGGCCCGATTCCAGGTGATAGACCCAGCCGTGCAGGCTCAGGGTCCCGGCTCGCTCCCCCTCGCGCACCGGATCATAAGAACGCAGGTGCTCCAGTTGCAGGAGCACATTTTCGCGCACCGTCGCCAGGTGGCGCTCTCCGGCCGGGAGGCCGCCGGCCTCGACGCGGCTCCTGGCCGGCCGGGCATACTCGATCCAGCGGGCGATGTGCGGCTCGCGGCCCCAGTCGGGCGGGGCGTCCAGGGCTTTGATGCCGCCGCAGTCGGTGTGGCCGCAGACGACAATGTGTCGCACCCGCAGGTGCAACACGGCATACTCGACGGCGCTCCCTACCCCTGCCTCCCCGGTGCCATAGGGCGGCACCAGGTTGGCCACATTGCGGGTGACGAACAGATCGCCCGGCCCGGCTCCGGTGATCAACTCCGGCACGACACGCGAGTCGGAGCAGGTGATGAACCACACCTCCGGGTGCTGACCCCCGGCCGCCAGGCGCTCAAATTGTTCCCGGTTTTCGTCAAAATAGCGTTGGAAACGCCTGATTCCGTCCAAAAGTTTCGGTGTTGGCATGGATGCCCTCCTTTGAAGAGAACAGCTTTCCGGCGACTGTTCTTACCGACCCAGGAGCTGTTGGCTGGCGGTATAGGGGTCCAGTTCGCGCCGCGCAATCCGGTCAATCAACTCCGCCAGGTGCGCCGGGTCGGTGCAGGCCAGCACACGGCGCAGCGACTCCTGCTGGAGGATCATCTCCAGCTCGGCAGCGGCCCGCTCCCGCTCACGACCGGCCAGATTGCCGCTCTGTTCCAGGTAGGCCCGATGGGCCAGGATCGCCCCGGCCAGTTCAGCCACCCCTTCGCGCCTCGACGCCACCGTCTTGAAGATCGGCGGCCTCCATCCCGGCTCCCCGGCCCCCTTGCTCTCCTGCCCGCCGGCAACCGTCATCAGCCGTCCGTGGTGCAGAACCGTGTGCGTCCCCCCTGAATTCAGGTCAAGCATCATGCGCAGGGCCATCACCGCATGGTCGGCCCCATCCAGGTCGGCTTTGTTCACGGCAAAGAGATCGGCAATCTCCAGGATGCCGGCCTTGATGGCCTGCACATCGTCGCCCAGGCCCGGCACCTCGACGACGACGGTGGTGTGCGCCGTGCGGGCGATGTCCACCTCGGCCTGGCCGGCGCCGACCGTTTCGATGAGGATCAGGTCAAAGCCGGCGGCATCCAACACCTTGACCGCATCGGCGGTGGCCCAGGCCAGCCCCCCCAGGTTGCCCCGGCTGGCCATGCTGCGGATAAAGATGCCGGGGTCGCCGGCCAGGTCGCGCATCCGGATGCGGTCGCCCAGGATGGCCCCGCCGGAGAAGGGACTGGTGGGGTCCACCGCGACGATGCCCACACTCCGGGGGGGACTCAGGCGGCGGAAATGGAGCGCCAGGGCATTGACCAGCGTGCTCTTGCCGCTGCCAGGTGGCCCGGTCACGCCGACAAGATGCGCCCGGCCGGTATGGGGGAACAGGGCCGTCAGCACGGCCCGGGCTTCGGCCCCGTCATCCTCAATCAGGCTGATGGCCCGGGCGATGGCCCGCCGCTGGCCGGCCAGGACCCCTCTGACCAGTTCGTCGTTCACCGCACCTTCTCGCGGATAAAGTTGACGATCTGGTCGGTGGGGGTGCCAGGGCCAAAGATGCCCTGAATGCCCATCTGGCGCAGGGCCGGCACATCCTCATCGGGGATGATGCCCCCGGCCACGACCAGCACATCGTCCAGGCCGTTCTGACGCAGCAGGTCCATGACCTTGGGGAAAAGGGCCATGTGTGCGCCCGACAGGATGGACATGCCTACCACATCCACATCCTCCTGCAACGCGGCTTCGGCGATCATCTCCGGCGTCTGGCGGATGCCGGTATAGATCACCTCCATGCCGGCATCGCGCAGGGCGCGGGCGATCACCTTGGCCCCCCGGTCATGGCCGTCGAGGCCCGGCTTGGCGATCAGGACGCGGATCTTTTTGTCGCTCATCTTGGTCCTCTCAAATAATCGTCGGCTCGCGGTATTCGCCGAACACCTGACGAAAGACGCCCATAATCTCGCCCAGGGTGGCGTAGGCGCGCACACAGTCCAGGATGTAGGGCATGGTGTTGTCGCTGCCCCGCGCGGCCTGGCGCAGCGCCTCCAACGTGGCGCCCACCCGTTCGTTATCCCGCTCGCGGCGAACCCGCTCCAGGCGGGCCACCTGCCGCTCATAGCCCTGCGGGTCCATCTCCAGCAGCGGGATGCGGATCGGCTCATCCTCGACATACTCGTTGACGCCAACGATGGTGCGCTTGTGGGTATCAATCTCCATCTGGTAGCGGTAGGCCGATTCGGCGATTTCGCGCTGGAAGAACCCCTTTTCGATGGCCGGGATGACGCCGCCCAGGGCCTCGATCTGGCGGAAATAGTCGTAAACCTCCCGTTCCAGGCGGTTGGTCTGGGCTTCGACAAAGTAGGAGCCGGCCAGCGGGTCCACGGTGTTGACCACGCCGCTTTCATGGGCGATGAGCTGTTGGGTGCGCAGCGCGATCTTGACGGCATACTCGCTGGGCAGGGCCAGCGCCTCGTCCATGCTGTTGGTGTGCAGGCTCTGCGTGCCGCCCAACACCGCCGCCAGCGCCTGCCAGGCGGTGCGCACAATGTTGTTCTCCGGCTGCTGGGCGGTCAGGGAGCAACCGGCTGTCTGGGTATGAAAGCGCAACAGCCAGCTCCGGGGGTCTTTGGCCCCAAAGGTCTGCCGCATCTCCCGCGCCCAGATGCGCCGCGCCGCCCGGAACTTGGCGATCTCTTCAAAAAAGTCGTTGTGCGAGTTGAAAAAGAAGGACAGCCGGGGTGCAAATTCGTCCACATCCAGCCCACGGGCCAGGCCCCAGCGCACATATTCCAGCCCGTCGGCCAGGGTGAAGGCCAGTTCCTGGGCCGCCGTCGAGCCGGCCTCGCGGATGTGATAGCCGCTGATGCTGATCGTGTTCCAGCGGGGCAGGTAGCGGCTGCCGAACTCGAAGGTGTCCACCACCAGCCGCATCGAGGGGGCAGGGGGGAAGATGAACTCCTTCTGGGCGATGAACTCTTTGAGGATGTCGTTCTGGATGGTGCCGCCCAGCAGGTGCATGGGGATGCCGCGCTTTTCGGCCATGGCGATATACATGGCCCAGATGACGGCCGCCGGGCTGTTGATGGTCATCGAAGTGGTCACCTGGTCCACCGGAATCCCGTCAAACAGGATCTCCATATCGGCCAGGCTGGAGACGGCCACGCCACACTTGCCGAACTCGCCCAGGGCGTGAGGGTCGTCGGTGTCGTAGCCGTAGAGGGTGGGCATGTCAAACGCCACCGACAGGCCGGTTTCGCCATGTTCCAGCAGGTATTTGTAGCGGGCGTTGGTCTCCTCGGCAGTGCCAAAGCCGGCGAACATGCGCATCGTCCACAGCCGACCCCGGTGCATGGTGGCGTGCACGCCCCGGGTGAAGGGATACTCGCCGGGGAAACCCAGGTCGCGCTCATAGTCCAGGTCGGCCACATCCAGCGGGGTGTAGAGCCGCTCCACCGGCGTGCCGGAGGTAGTGAGAAAGCTCTCCATCCGCTCCGGGAAGCGGTCCAGAGTTTTCTGCAGGGTGGTTTCCTCCCACTGCGCTCGCCGTTCTTGCAACGATTTCAGTTTTTCCTGATCAAACATCTCTGTCCCCTCCACCTTCCCGATTGACAGGGGTGCATTCGATCAACTCGATGAGCACACCGTGCATCGCCTTGGGATGAATAAAGGCCACCCGCCCATGAGCGCCCTGGCGCGGCACCTCGTCAATGAGTTGCACCCCGTGAGCCTTGAGGCGGGCCAGCGCCGCCTCGATGTCGCTCACCTCGAGGCAGATATGGTGGATGCCCTCGCCCCGGTTGGCCAGGAATCTGGCGATGCCGGTGTCGTCGCTGAGGGGCTGGACCAGCTCGATGTGGCTCTCACCCACCGGCAGAAAGGCGACCCTGACCTTCTGGTCGGGCACCTCAGCCACCTCGTGCAGCGGCAGGCCCAGGGCGGTTTCGTAGGCGCGCAACGCTTCTTGAATGTCGCGGACGACGATGCCAATGTGGTCGATCTTGGCAGCAACGGATGGAAGCGGATAAGCGGATGGGGCAGGGGTGTGTTGTTCGTTTGTTTCCTGGCTAGTGTGTGTCTTTCCAGCAACGGATGGAAGCGGATAAGCGGATGAGGCAGGGGGGTGTTGTTCGTTTGTTTCCTGGCTAGTGTGTGTCTTTTCAGCAACGGATGGAAGCGGATAAGCGGATGGGGCGCTCCCCTGGTCAATCATCTGCCGATTTGTCGTTCCGTACCACTTTTGGCGCTGATAGGTTTTGACGGTTTTGGGCGGCAGCAGGCGGCGGTGCTCCAGGCGCTGGCGACCAAAATTGAGGAATAGGGCCACCGGACATTCGGGCAATACGGCGAAATAGCCGATGACCTGAGCTTCGTCGTCTGTGGTCATCGAGTGGGGGTGGGCTTTGATCTCGACGATCACGGTATTCTCCACAACCAGGTCGGGATAGTTACCCCCCACGACGGTCCCGTCTTCCAGGGTAACGGGCAAGTCTGGCTCGAATTCATAGCTGAGCCCCGCTTGTTTCAGCTTGGCGGCCAGCGCCCGGTGATAGTCCCACTCGCGGTGGCCCGGCCCCAATTCGTTGTGGACCTCCATGGCCAGGCCGTTGATTTCGTAGGTCAGTTCGCTCCAGGGAGCGTTGCGAATGACTTTTCGGGGTTTGTTGCCCATTTTTCCTCTCTTTGTGATGGTTACAGCAGCGGATGAAAGCGGATAGGGTTGGCACATCCGTTTATCTGTTTTTATCCGCTGCTTTGTCCCGGCAGATCCAGCAACGGATGCAAGCGGATAAGCGGATGGCTCGCCCAGCATCCGCTTATCCGCTCCCATCCGCTGCTGAGACAAAGCCGCCTCCGGTCAAGCTCCCCCCAAGTGAAAGTGGATAGACGGATAGCGCAGCCAGCATCCGCTTATCCGCTCCCATCCGCTGCTATCATCCATTCAATATGCCCGATCCCACTTCCCCTCCACCTGCACCTTACGCAGCGCAGCCGGCAATGGAGGAACGGGCAGGGTCTCCATCCAGGGGAACGGCTGCCGGATCGAGGCCGGTTCTGGCGGGAGCTGCCGTTTCTGGGGTGGAGCCTTTTGGCCGACAGCTTTGTGGAACAGGGCTGTCAGCTCCATCCGCAGCGGGAAATCGGGGTTGAGGCGGTAGAACACCCGGTTGCCCTCGCCGGAGCGGAGCAGCAGGCCGATCCCCTCCAGTTTTTCGACCTCGCGCTGCACAGCCCGGATCGGCTGGCCGGTCTCGCGCTCGATCTCACGCTGATAGAATTGACGATCGGGATGACGCAAGAACAGGTCAAGAATGCAGACCCGTGCTGCTGACGAAAACAGGACTTCAAGTACGCCTATCATTTGTATACACCTTTTTCCTCCCAGGCGCCGCGCACCTGTGAGAGCTTGTCTGAAAACCACCAAGACACAAAGGACACCAGGGGAACCGTTCAGTTTTTTTATTCGTTTCCTTCCTTTTCCTTTTTGACCTTTGTGTCTTTGTGGTAAGCTTTTCAGATCGACTCTGAGGTGTGTGGCACCCGACTCCGACTAGAACAGTGTGGATGCCTGGTATTCGCCAAAAACCTGGCGCATCACGCCACAGATTTCACCCAGCGTGGCATATTTCTCCACCGCATCCAGAATGAATGGCAACAAATTGTCGTCACCACGGGCGGCGTTCTCCAGGCGAGAGAGGGCAGACGACACCTTTTCGTTGTCGCGCCGCTCACGAAGGGCACGCAGTCGGGCTGACTGGCGCTCACCAACTGCCGGATCAACGCGCATCCGATCCAGTTTCAGCTCTTCCTCGACCTGAAAGCGGTTGACACCGACGACAATTTTGTCTCCCCGGTCCACTGCCCTCTGCCAGCGGTAGGCGCTCTCCTGGATTTCGCGCTGGATATACCCCTGTTCAATCGCCTTTAATGCGCCGCCCAGGGCGTCAATGTGCTGGATGTAGTCAACGGCCCGCTGTTCGATCTCGTTGGTCCAGGCTTCGATCAGGTAGCTGCCGGCCAGCGGATCGATCGAGTCGGCCACACCGCTTTCATAGGCGATGATCTGCTGGGTGCGCAAGGCGATCTGTACCGATTCTTCGGTGGGCAGGCTCAGCGCCTCATCACGGGAGTTGGTGTGCAGGCTCTGGGTGCCCCCCAGCACCGCCGCCAGGGCCTGCAACGTCACCCGCACCACATTGTTCTCCGGCTGTTGGGCGGTGAGCATGGAGCCGGCCGTCTGGGTGTGGAAACGAAGCATCCAGGAACGGGGGTCCCTGGCCCCGAACCGTTCGCGCATGATGCGCGCCCACAGCCGCCGGGCGGCGCGGAACTTGGCCACCTCTTCCAGCAGATTGTTGTGGGCATTGAAAAAGAAAGAAAGCTGGGGCGCAAAGTCATCCACCTGCAGGCCGACGTCGAGGGCAGCCTGCACGTAGGCGATGGCATTGGCGAAGGTAAAGGCCACCTCCTGTACCGCCGTGCAACCGGCCTCGCGGATGTGGTAGCCGCTGATGCTGATGGTATTCCAGTTGGGCACCTCATCCTTGCAGTAGCGAAACAGGTCGGTGACCAGCCGCAGCGAGGGACCGGGGGGATAGATATAGGTGCCCCGGGCGATATACTCCTTGAGAATGTCGTTCTGGACGGTGCCGCGCAACTGCTTGAGGTCCACCCCCTGCTTCTTGCCGACGGCGATGTACATCGCCAGCAGCACCGCTGCCGGGGCGTTGATGGTCATCGAAGTGGACACCTGGCCCAGGGGGATGCCGTCGAACAGCCGCTCCATATCCTCCAGCGAAGAGATGGCCACGCCGACCCGGCCCACCTCGCCGGCAGCCAGCGGGTTGTCCGAATCGTAGCCGATCTGGGTGGGCAGGTCAAAGGCCACCGACAGGCCGGTCTGCCCCTGCTCCAACAGATACCTGTAGCGGGCATTCGTTTCCTCGGCGGTGCCAAAACCGGCATACTGGCGCATGGTCCACAGACGCCCCCGGTACATGGTCGGCTGGACGCCGCGGGTGAAGGGATAGTCGCCGGGGAAGCCCAGATCACGGATGTAGTCAATGTCCACATCCTCAGGGGTGTAGAACCGCTCGACCGGGATGCCGGACTCTGTTTGAAAGACAGGCCGGCGTTCGGGAAAGCGGCTCAGAGTTTTGTGCAGCGTCGTCGCTGCCCACTCCTCTTTGAGTTGCCGAATGTCACTTGACATGAACCGACTCCAGGTGATATAATGTCATAGAATTTGAAGGGGAGCCTCAGTATGACGGAAATAAAGGAAACCACGACAATGTATGCAGCGGGTTCCTGTTTGTTTCAATTTCCTCCTGCCCTGGCCTGGTTACGAGAGTTCGACCACGAAGAGCAGAGCGAGTTCCTTCAAGAAGTTTTGGCCTCCCTTGCTTCCGCCATGATCAGTGGGCAGTGGGGCCAGGTTGTCGAGGTCGTAGATGCCTGGAAAGAGACCGCCTGCGAAAGGGCCGATCCCGATCTCCAGGCCCGGCTGGAATCTGCCCGCCGCGAACTGGCCGAAGGAAAAGCTCACCCGTGGAAGACAGTGGAAGAAGAACTGTCTTTGTAATCGGCCATATTTCTTCCTCGGCCCGGCGCTTTCTGAAGCAGCGTCGGGATGAAAGCACACGGGCGCGATTCTCTGAGGCTCTCGAGATCATCACCACTTCGCCCTTGCACTACCAACAACGCATCAAACCGATCAAAGGCAGATATAAAAACGAATTTCGCTATCGTTTTGGGGGCATCCGCATCCACTACCGGGTGGACTACCAGACCGGCGTGATTGACCTCCTCAATATTGACGATCGGGGCGACATCACTTACTGACCGACCAGCCTCATTCGATCTCGGCCAACAGCGCCCCTCTTTCCACATCCTGCCCCGGCCGGACGTGGAGCTTTTTCACCTGGCCGGCTTGGGGCGCCTTCAGTTCATTCTCCATTTTCATGGCCTCCAGGATGCAGACCACATCCCCTTCGGCCACCTGGTCGCCCTCGGCCACCAGGACGCGGATGATCTTGCCGGGCATGATGGCCGTCACCGCCCCTTCGCCGGCGGCCACAGACCGGGCAGCCTTGGGGCCGGCTCGCTCCGCACCCACCTCCAGGCCCTCCACCGTCAGGCTGTAGGTGATGCCACCCACCACCGCCCGATCCCCTTCCAGCTTCACCTCATAAGCGGTGCCGTCCACCAGCACCCTGTCCCCGTCAAAGCCCACGACAAAGGGCTGGCCGTTGACCAGGATGGTATTGCCATCTACGCTGATCTTGTAGGCCGTCCCCTCCAGCGTCAGCGAGAATTCAAGCTTCATCGCATCCCCCCCGCGCCGTCAATCAACCCGCTCCACCGCCCCCTCTGGGGCCGCCAGGCCATCTTCCACGCCGCTGCCGGCCGGGGGGGGACGGCCTTTTCCGCGACCGCTGCCGGTTTCGACTCCTGCTGCCGCACCAGCAGGGCGGCTATCGCCGCCACCAGCGCCTCTCTGGCCCCAACCCCGCGGGCCCGCCGTTCCAGAAAAGGCCGGGCCACCTGGGGAAAGAGAGCATAGCTCAGCACATCCTCTTCGCTGCGGGCCAGGTCCCCGATCTCGGCCCGGGCCTGTTCCAGAGCGGGTGGGATCAGGTCGGCTGGGCGGCAGTCAATCGGCTCCTCATCGCCGATGACCTTTTTCTTGACCTCCGGGTCAATGGGGGCGGGGGGCCGTCCGTAGTAGCCGCGCACATAGTTTTTGACCTCGGCCGGAATGACCTTATACCGTTCGCCCAGCACGACATTGAGGGTGGCCTGCGTGCCCACGATCTGGCTGCTGGGGGTTACCAGCGGCGGATAGCCCAATTCAGCCCGCACCCGGGGCACCTCGGCCAGCACCTCGGCATAGCGATCTTCGGCCCCCTGCTCCCGGAGCTGCGACACCAGGTTGGACAGCATCCCGCCGGGGATCTGGAATTGCAACACATTCACGTCCACACCGGTCATGCCGCTCTCGAAAGCCGCATACTTTTTGCGCACCTCGGCAAAGTATTGGCTGATCTCGGCCAGCAGGTTCAGGTCCAGCCCGGTATCGCGGGGCGACTCTTGCAGGATGCGCACCAGCGTCTCGGTGGGGGGTTGGGAAGTGACCAAGGCCAGGGAGGAGATGGCCGTGTCCACGATATCCACCCCGGCTTCGACCGCTTTGAGCACGGCGGCCATGGCCATCCCACTGGTATAGTGGGTGTGAAGCTGGATGGGCAGCCGGATCTCCTCCTTCAGCCGACTCACCAGCTCATAGGCCACATAGGGCGACAACAGCCCGGCCATATCCTTGATGCAGATTGTGTCGGCTCCCAGATCTTCCAGGACATGGGCCATCTGCACAAAGGCCTCCACACTGTGCACCGGGCTGATGGTGTAGCAGATGGCGGCCTGGACGTGTGCTCCCTCTCGTCTGACGAACTCCATCGCTTTCTGCATGTTGCGCACGTCGTTCAGCGCGTCAAAGATGCGAAAGACCTGGATGCCGTTCTCGTGGGCTTTGACGATGAACCGTTCCAGCACATCGTCGGGATAGTGTTTGTAGCCGACCACATTCTGGCCGCGCAGCAGCATCTGGAACGGCGTGCGGGGCATGCGCGCCTTCAGCTTGCGGATCCGCTCCCAGGGGTCCTCGTTGAGGAAGCGCATGGCCGAGTCAAAGGTCGCCCCGCCCCACATCTCCACCGACCAATAGCCGACCTGGTCCAGCTTTTCGGCGATGGGCAGCATATCGTCGGTGCGCAGGCGCGTGGCCAGCAGGCTCTGGTGCGCGTCGCGCAGGATGGTATCACAGATACGGACAGGGTTCTTTTCCATGAACAGCATCTCCTCCAGGGATAGAAATCAAGAGGCCTATCCTTCCTCACCGGCGCTCAGCAGCCGTTCCTGGATGAAATCCAGCACCTGCTGAGCCAGGCTCAGGGCTCGCTCCCCATCGGTGGCATTGTACGCTTCAGAGGGAAGGCCACCAGGCAGACTGTTCGGATAGCGGGTTGGGATGTAGTATTGATCCAGGGGGGCCACTTCCCGTCCCAGAGCTGCAAATGCCTCGTCCATCGTACCGGCATCCGTACACAGCTCCTGCACCGAGTGCCCCCAAACCATCTCTGCCCCTTGCGCATAGAGATAACCCTTCAGCGCCTTCTCGGCTGCCTGTTGAGCCAGGAAACAGGTCAGGTTATAGCGTTGGCCGGCGAAGGCATATCGTGCATCGTCAAGGTCTCGGATGGCCTGTCGAAGCCAGCGCTGTCCTTCTTGCTCAGATATCGGTCGCATACAACTCCCTTCCTTCCCGCACCGCTCTCTTGAGCATGGGATTGGTATGACACATCTGTTCAAACTCTTCCGGCGTATAGACCAGCAGATCCATCGCTACCGGGCAATCCAACAGGCGATACATCTCCTCCAGGCGGTCAAGGAACCGCTGCGGGGTCTCCACCACGATGATAAGGTCAATGTCCCCCGGCCACGTCGCCTCCTCACACGCCAGCGAGCCAAAGAGGATCACTCGTTGGACACCGCGGGCTTTCAGCAGAGGCACCATTCGAGCGAGCTCTTGTTCCAGTCGCTGCCGTCGTTTTTCTGCATCCCCCTTGCGTACCAGCATGTTCTCTGCTCCCTCGGATGACCAGGGTAGAGGGCCAGGGGCAGGCTGACAGGTCAGCAGCAGACCTGCCCCTACTCGGCAAACAGGTGGGCCGCTTTGAACAGCAGGACCAGCGCCTCCTCCTCGGCGCGGGAGCGGTGGCGTTCGCCGGCCTTGACCACCAGCGCCTCCCCCTGGCGCACCGGGATGCTGGGGCCATTGTCGTAATCAATCCAGATCTCCCCCTCCAGGACCAGGTACATCTCGTCTTTGGTGTGCTCGTGGAACTTGTAACTGCCCAGGAAGCGGCTGAGGTAGGCGCAGTATTCATCCACCTGCCCCAGGACGGTGTGGGTGAAGGGCCGGGTCAGCCCCCTGGCCGCTTCGGCGATGGATTGGACTTTGGGTGACATCTCCTCTTCTCCTGCTAACGGTATATGCGGAAAAGAATAAGCCCAAACGGCTCAGCAGCCAACCAGACTTGCGTTCCCCAGGCGATATCCTCCACAAAGCGGCGGAAAGTGCCCCGGTCGGGGAAGGCCGTGAAATACTCCAGGCCAAACCCCGGTTTCCGACCGGCCAGCAAGGTCTGTTCGATGTCAGTGATACGTGCTTCGTCTATGGGGCCAGCTCTGGTCACGGCCTCGACCACATAAACGATATTTCGTGACGCAGAGTACAACAGCACATCGGGCAGCTTTTCGTGTTCGCCGACGACCAGGTTAAGTTCTTTGACTTTCTCGCTTACATACCGCAGCTTATGTGCCGCGTCGCTCACGCACAGAACGCGGGGCTGGTCAATGAAGCCTGGGGCAAACTCCTGGATGATATCACGGATCAACCGGTTATGTCGGCCAGGACTCAGAATGATCACCTGGTCATTCACCCTCACTGTCACCGCGCTGACGGCTCCCGGCGCCGGGATGGAGAGCTCTCTTCCGAAGACCTTTGCCCAACGACTGGCAATAGCGTTTCTCGCTTCCTCATCCGGTTCTTGGAGTGCCTGGCAAAGTGCCTCCTCGAATGAGCGGTTGAGAACGTAGTGCGTGTTAGGGTCGTTGACAGCGGTTGAGTGTCGGGTTATGAGAAAATGAGCCAGGAGGGGCTTGAGGGAATGCTTGCGATAGGTCTCCCGTGTGTTCTCGGCCACCGAGATGCCCAGGTCCTGACGGGCAAACTCCAGGATGTCGTGAATGCGAGCCCCCTCGTTGAGGCATTTCTTGCCCATGACCAGACCGGATCTTGGAGCAGTGTTCAACAGTGCATAGATACACACTGCCGTCTGGCGTGTGTTACGTCGTTCTGGAAAGCCGATGACTTGCAGGAATTGTTGGATCCGTTGCAAGGCCGTGTCCGAGTCTGGGATCATGTCTGTTGTCCTGGATAGTGGCTCAGCACAAAATCTCGCTCAGATTGCGTCAGGCCAAAGAGGTCAAACACCATCTGGTCAATTTCCGATTCGACCTGGGCTCGTGCGTCGGTGGTTTGGGCCCCCTCTATCTTCTGTACCTTTTCGATGAAGAGACTTTGCCCGGCAGTCAATACCACCGGAAAAGTGTCCAACTCGCTGGCTGAGACCTGGGTGTTACCGTTGAGACATCGAAATACGAAATCATACAACGTTGAGTTCAGCAAGGCCAGGACATACTCTGGCACAACCTCGCTGTTGCCTCTCACCGGAGCCACGACATTCAGATGGTTCTCCACGAAGAATTCGGGATGGGCAGCGAAGAAAGCCGTCGGATAGGCCGCCACCAGCCGACGCGGTTGTTCCCTGGCCGTGGTACGCTGCACCAGGATGACGGGTTGGGAGATCTTGAATGATTCAGTCTTGGGGCCTCGCAGAGCCCAGGCCTGCCTGCCGAAGCGGTTGCCTTCAAAAGCAAAGCCGTAGCGGGATACATTGTTGCTCCAGATAAGGGGCAGACACCGAGCGGCCGGCGAATCCCGCAGGGAATCCTTCACCCGGTTCCAAACAATGGGACCGGTCCTGGTTTTGTAGCCGATCTGTGGGCTGGACAGAGCATAACCCTGGGCAAAGAAACGAGCGATGAGGTCATGGGCTCTGCCATCCGCTTTGAAGATGAAGTACAGTTGGCCATTCTTTCTCAGGAGAATGCGATCGGTCGGCACGGAGGTCTTTCGTCGAGGCTGATCAGATAACTCAGCCAGGGAATATGCTTCGCTGATGGTCGTGTTGGGAGCCGCCGGCTTCCCTCCTGCCGGGTAGCGTTCCAGGGCCAGGATCATCACCCCCTGCAGTACATCGTCAAAAACCTTCTTGCGGGGAAAGACATTGACCACACTACGGATGGCTGTGCGGGAGACGATGTACTCCCGCAGGTTCTTGAAATACAGACCCGAGGTCATAGACGAGGGCACGATGTAGCCCAACCTACCCCCCTCTGCCAGCAGATCAATACCTAATTGCAGGAACAGTCCGTAGTAGTTGGGATGCCCGTACACGGAAGGAGCAAAGTAGGCCAGTTGGTCTCTCCCCAGGTGGCTGGCTTTGCCATAGGGTGGATTGCCGACCACAAAATCAAGCCCCCCGGCGAAACGACCCTGACGGTATTTGATCTCCTGCGCTCCAACCCCGTTCCGACCAGAGCGAAGTAAATCAGACAGCGATGGTCCACGCATGTCCAGGGCATCGGCCACAAAGAGCCCTGGCCCCTGGAATTGATAGGAGGGATTGTCCTGTCTGACCTCCTGTATCAGGTCAATGATCTGAGCCAGAACATTCAACCGGGCCAGATAGACGGCAAAGGGCACAATGTCTATCCCGAAAAGAGAGCGGTGGACCTGATGAAGAGTGTCTACGGCCGTATATTCCAGGCGTTGACATCGCGTCACCAGGCGACGCACTGCCCGTACCAGAAACGCGCCAGACCCACAGGCCGGATCAAGCAGCGTTTTGCCCTCAATAGGCTCCTCGGAGGTGTAACCCACAGCCTCCAGGATGCAGTCCACGACCACCTCAGGAGTGGTGAACAATCCCAGCCGTCTGCGTTCCACCGGAGGCACGCACCGTTCGTACAGCCTGCCCAGGATGTCCCGATCCACACGACTGAGGTCGTAGGCCTCCAATCGGTTGAGGATCAGGCTCAGAAGCTCTCGTCCCGGCACATACCAGGAATAACATTCGGCGACGGGAAAATCGATCCATGCCCCGGCCAGGGCCGATATAGCAGATTGTATCTGTTTCCAATCTGGTGGACTCTGATCCAGAAGCCGCAGGCCCATGGCCTGGCAGATTCTTGCCAGGAGCAGGTTAGCCAGGAAGGCGTACAGGGTTTCGAGCAGGAACAACCCCTTCCCATCTTGAATTCTAGCCTGGTTCAGATCGCGCCAGCGGATGTAGGCCTGACCGAAGGAGCAAACTCGAATGTGCTGCTCTTCTACATCTCTCTGGATCAGGCTGACAATCTCCGATAGATCGCTGAGCAGGCGAGTGGATTCAGAGGCATCCGGTTTCGGCGGAGGAGGATAGACGCCGACCGTTACCGGTTTGGGAGTAAGCTCATAGACCGGCCCGCGCTCCTCGCCGATGATCGGGATATTCCCTTTGGCTTCCAGCACCGTATATCTCATCCGTGCTCTCTCCACCTGTCCGCCTGTCCGTTACCCGTCTATTGTTCCCAGACCCCTGTCGCCTGCAACTTACACCGTCACAACGGGATATTGCCATGCTTTTTGGGCGGGTTGGTATCCCGCTTGTTCTGCAACATCTGCAGCGCTTCGACGAGCCGCGGCCGGGTTTCGTGCGGCTCGATCACGTCATCAATGTAGCCCCGCGCCGCCGCCACGTAGGGGTTGGCAAAGGTGTCGCGGTACTCCTGCACCAGCCGTGCCCGTTCAGCTTCCGGGTCGGCGGCTGCGGCAATCTGCTTGCGAAAGATGATGTTCACCGCCCCTTCCGGCCCCATCACCGCGATTTCGGCTGTCGGCCAGGCGTAACTGATGTCCCCCCGGATATGTTTGGAACTCATCACGTCATAGGCTCCGCCATAAGCTTTACGGGTGATGATCGTCACCTTGGGTACCGTCGCCTCGCAATAGGCATAGAGCAGCTTGGCTCCGTTGCGGATGATGCCGCCATGTTCCTGAGCCACACCCGGCAAAAAGCCGGGCACATCCTCAAAGGTGATGATCGGGATGTTGAAACAGTCGCAAAAGCGCACAAAACGGGCCGCTTTGACGCTGGAATCAATGTCCAACACTCCGGCCAGGACCATCGGCTGCTGGGCGACAATCCCCACCGAAAAGCCACCCAGCCGGGCAAAGCCGACCAGGATATTTTGCGCCCAGTGCTCCTGCACTTCGAAAAAATCGCCGTCGTCCACCACCCGGCGGATGACCTCCTTCATGTCATAGGGCTTGTTGGGGTTATCGGGCACCAGGCTGTCCAGCGCCTCATCCATGCGATCGGCCGGGTCTCCGCCGGGCACAAAGGGGGGGTCTTCCATATTGTTCTGCGGCAGGTAGCTCAGCAGCTTGCGGATCTGATAGATGCAGTCTTCTTCATCCTCGGCAGCAAAGTGAGCCACGCCGCTTTTGGCATTGTGGACCATCGCGCCGCCCAGCTCTTCGGAGGTGACCTCCTCCCGCGTCACCGCTTTGATGACATCCGGGCCGGTGATGTGCATGAAACTGGTATTTTTGACCATCAGGATAAAGTCGGTCATGGCCGGAGAATAGACGGCCCCGCCGGCGCACGGCCCCATGATGGCGCTGATCTGGGGGATGACGCCCGAAGCCAGCACGTTGCGCAAAAAGACATAGGCATAGGCCGCCAGGCTGACCACCCCCTCCTGGATACGCGCCCCGCCCGAATCGTTCAGGCCGATGACCGGCGCGCCGTTCTTCATGGCCAGGTCCATGATTTTGCACACCTTCTCGGCATGGACCTCGCCTAACGAGCCACCAAAGACCGTAAAATCCTGACTGAAGACATAGACCAGACGCCCGTCAATCTGGCCCCAGCCGGTGACTACACTGTCACCCAGATACTTTTGCTCTTCAATGCCAAAGCCAACGGTGCGATGGGTCACGAACTGGTCCAGTTCGCGGAAGGTGCCGGGGTCCAGCAGCTTGAGGATCCGTTCGCGGGCGGTGAGCTTGCCCTGGGCATGTTGGCGGTCAATCCGCTCCTGCCCGCCACCCAGTTGGGCCTGGGCACGCAGGTCGCGCAATTTTTGGATCTTGGGGTCGAGAACCATTCTGCTCTCCTTTGTCCACATCGGCTCCCCGGCAGTCTCGGTCAACGTTGCTCAATGCGGGTCTGCGGCCCGCGTCTCTCGGTGGTCACAGACCACCAGGGAGCACAGACCTGACCGCCGGGCAAGTCGTAGGATAAGTATAGCACAAGGCTGAATGCTTGAAAAAAGTCAGGCACCGATCTGCCCGGCCACAATCTGGCCGTCAAAAACCGTCATGGCCACGTGGGTGTTCAGGATGTCCATCGGCTCGATCTGGAAAATGTCTCGCGAAAGAACGACCAGGTCGGCCAGCTTGCCGGGGGTGAGCGATCCTTTCAGGTGCGCCTCACCGGAGGCATAGGCTGCGCCCAGGGTGTACGCCTGCACCGCTTCGGCCACGGTTAACCGCTGCGCCGGGATCCAGCCTTCGGGGCCGGGCTGGCCGTCGGCGCGGCGGCGGGTGACGGCGGCATGGATGCCGGCCAGCGGGTCCAGCGTCTCCACCGGGCAGTCGGAGCCGAAGGCCAGCGTCGCACCACTGCGGAGCAGGCTCCGCCAGGCATAGGCCAGCTCGCAGCGGCGGCCCCAGTGCCGCCCGGCCATCTCCATGTCCGAGGTGGCGTGGATCGGCTGCATGGAGGCCACGACCCCCAACTGAGCCAGACGGGGCAGGTCGTCAGGGTGGAGGAGCTGGACATGCTCGATCCGGTCGGGAAGAGAGGGCCGAATCGCCGAGGGGAACTGCCGTCCCTTTTCAATGGCATCCAGAGTGGCACGGTTGGCCGCATCGCCGATGGCGTGAACGGCGACCGACAGGCCGGACCGGTGGGCGCGGCAGACCAGGTCGCCCAACTCGTCGGCGGTCAGGGTGGGGATGCCGGTCCTGTCCGGTGTGCCTTCGTAGGGGGCTAATAGGGAGGCGGTCTGCGGCCCCAGGGCGCCGTCGGCAAAGAGTTTGATCCCACCGAGGCGCAGGTACTCGTCCCCCAGGCCGGAACGGAGGCCCAGCCTGGCCGCTGCCTCCAGTCCATCGGCAGGGAGGTGAACCAGCATCCGTAGCTTCAACTCTCCCCGTGCCCGGAGGAGCTGGAGTGCGGCCAGCACGGTGGGATGGCCCGGCTCATGGCAGCCGGTCAGCCCCAGACTCAGCGCCCGGGCGATGCCCTGGCGCAGGGCAGCAGCCATCGTCTCCACGTCCGGCTCCGGGATGGCCCGGCGCACCAGTTCCCCGGCTGCTTCCAGGAGGATGCCGCTGGGTCGGCCCGCTTCGTCGCGGAGGATCTCGCCGCCAGGTGGGTCCGCCGTGGCGGCGGTCACTCCGGCCAGTTCCAGGGCGCGGCTGTTGACCCACAGGGCGTGATGGCTCTTGTCCTGGAGGGCGACCGGGTGATCGGGGGCGACGGCATCCAGGTCGGCAGCGGTGGGAAAGGTTTGTTCCGGCCAGATATTCTTGTTCCAACCCCCGCCCTGGAGCCAGCGGCCAGGAGGGGTTCGCTGCGCCGCCTGAGCCACCCGGGCCAGAGCTTCGGCCCGACTGGGCACATTGTCCAGGTCCACCTGCTGCTGATATACGCCCAGGCTGTACCAGCCCAGGTGGATATGAGCGTCAATCAGGCCGGGGATGACGCAACGTCCGCCCAGGTCCACTGCCTGGCCGCCGGGGCGGAGGCAGGGCCGCAGCTCGTCGTCATCCCCCACGGCCAGAATGCGGTTGCCGGCCATCGCCACGGCCTGAGCGTGGGGATGGCCGGCATCCAGGGTATACACGCGAGCATTGTACAGAATGAGATCGGCCTGCATCTTGCTTCCAGAGATTGCCCTGCCCTTATTCTAGCATATCCCCTCCAACCTGTCCAATAATTGTAGGACAACTGCGAGCAGTTGTCCTACAAATTCTGTGTCACCGGCGGTGGGGGGAATAGAGCGGTTCCGGCCACAAAGGCGGCTGCACGAATTGAGGCGGTGCCTTTTCGATTTCCAGACCGGCCGCGCTCAACAGGGAAGCCAGGTTGAACCCCACCCCCGCCTGGCCGTTCTGCCCCAGGGCACGGGCAAACTCCAACCGGGCCAGGCTGCGGGCCTCTTCCGATTGTCCTGCCAGGGCTTGCAGGATGGCCGCCAGCCGTTCAGCCTGGAGGTCATGATGCACCCGCTGCTGCCTGGCTGCGGTCAGGGTGTCTTCCAGCCCGACAGGCGGCCAGACCAGCAACTGGACCCCCTGAATGGCAACCCCGATGCGGGCCAGCCGCTCGGCCAGCAGCCGTTCCAGCCGCCGTTCGAGGCGGGCGCGGCCGCTGTTGGGACGGTGTGTCAGGTCGGTGTCGGCCACCAGGGCACGGAGGTAATAGTCGGTCCACCGCTGGATCGCTGCGCTCAGGTTCCCGGTCAGGTCGGGCAGGACCTCGCCCAACTGCTGGGGCGAGAGGAGGTGGGGGGCCGGTTTGTACAGGACATGAGCGGTGAATGGCAGGATGGCCGGCTGTAGATCGGCCTGCAAAATATCCCTGACGTGGACCTGTTCCAGACGACAGGTGGTGTCTATCACCTGCTCGACCTCTTCCCGGAGCGGCATGAGCAAGACCGTGGCGGGGCCAGGCACGATCCGGAGCACGGTCCCATGTTGCCGGGAGCGGGTAATCAACGTGGTTCGCTGGCGGACGAACAGAACATGTGAAGCGAGCAGGGCAATGGCCGCCGCCGAGAATAAGACGAGACCGCCCAACAGAGCACCCACCGGTGTGACCAGGATGCCGATGAGGAGCAGGGCTCCCAGGGCCACCAGGAACGCAATTCCAAACCTGTTGCGCATCGTTGAACCTCCTGATCATCTGAGAGTCTACCCTCCCGCAGGTTTTTAACCTGCGGGAGGGTAGCGGGTGTGCCTTCGTGGTAGACATTCCAGCTTCTCAGAGGAACGAAACCTGTCAGGCAGCGATGAGGAGTTTGATAGCCACATAGCCGGCGATCAACAGCAGGACCCCACCGATGCCGAGACATCCTGAACCCGAGTCATCGCCGCTGAGACGGGCAATGCCACCCAGGGCCACCATCGCCAGGGCAGCCAGGCCCAGAATTCCGGCGAGTATCAGGCCCAGCAATTGCACCAGAGACAGTGCCTCACCCATTTTGAACCCTCCTTTCCTGACCTGGACGGTGCTTAGAGCCAGTCTGAAAAGTCTATCACAAAGGCGCACAGGACAAAGGAATGAGAGGAAATTGACACAAATTCTTTGTGTCCTTCGTGTCCTTGGTGGTTTTCAGACAAGCTCTAACATTGTCGAGTTAGATTTTCTTGCCCAAAAAGCAGGAATTTCATGGTAAGGTCCGATGAGCAAGCTCGTCGAAGTAGTTTCTGGCCAGATCTTAGCAGCAAAAAAGCCGGCCAACATGATGGCCGGCTTTTCGCTGCCTGACAATTCCGCGGTCTGGATTTCCTGCAATCTCACTCCCCTGTCACATTATACCCCGTCTGGATGACAGGATCCTCTCATCCAGGTGAGGTCATCCCCTCCTCATCCGATTTGCCTTCGCTTGAGAGCTGAACCCCTTTGTTCTTTATGGTTCGGACATATCGGGGGCGGTTGGGGTTCGGCTCGATCTTGCTCCGCAGGCGGTAGACCAGGGTGTTGAGGCGGCTTTCTTGCTGGCTATCGCCCGGCGTGTATGGTTCGTGGAACACCGATTCGACGAGGGTCCGGCGGCTCACCACTCTGCCCGGCTGGCTGAGCAGGAGGCGCAACAGCTCCAGCTCCTGCCCGTCGAGAAGGGCAACACGCCGGTCTCCGATCCAGACCCCGCCGTCCTCATCAAGGCGCAACGCCCCGGCCAGAGAGGTCAGCGGGTGCGTCTCCCTCAACCGTTGGGCGAGCATGGCCCCGGCCAGGAGCAGGTGGGCAGCGCGCATCCGTTCAGCCTGGGTGTAGAGGAACTCTGGATCGTAATGGGCCATGTCTCCCACCACCCAGGCCAACAGACCGGCATAGTAGGGCAACGGGTCGGAGCCTGTTTCGCTGCCGGCCTGACGCCGGATCTGCTCGATCAGGCTCACGCCGGTCCTCAGGTCAGCTTCCACATCCTGGACCTTCAACCGCTCATGCAGGCTGGTGGGTCTGACCAGGCATTGCTCCAGGTCCTGCCAGGCCAGCAGGTCGGGGGCCTGGCTGAGATCGAAGCGGATGAGGGCTTCCAGGCAGACAAAGTCCCACCATTGCGGTGCCTGGCCGGCACAGGCCAGGTCGGTCAGCCAGACCTGCTGGCGGCTATCTACCAGGATATTGTCGGCGGTGAGGAGGCCGGGCGAGATCCTGCACACCACGGCGGTGCGATACCGCTCCAGGGGGGTGTAGAGGGTCGCCACCGGGTCCGGATAGATGGCCGGCTCTTCTTGAGGGAAATGAAAGGTGATCTGCCCCGGATGGCGCTCGATCTTGACCGAACTCAGCGGCCTGACCCCCTGGATCAGGGCCTCCACCCGGCGTTCCACTTCTGCTTGCGACAGGCCCCCCTCCTCCAGCCCAACCTGGCGACGGTAAAGCGCCATCAGATCGGGCCTGATCGCCTGCCCGCGCCGATGCCAGGCTGCCAGCACCCCTTTCAGCAGGGAGTCGAGGGCGGCTTTCAGGGGCCGTTCCTTCCCACTCTGGAAAAGGTCCCGCAGCGGCCGCATGCTTTCCATATCGGCGTCGGGCAACAGCCAGGCAGCCGCGCCAAAGTGGATCGTCTCCGCCCTGGCGGTCCCCTGGGCTGTTTCAGGGGCCAGAGCCTCCATCTGCCTCAGTTCCTGCCCGATCCGTTCCCGTTCTCCGCAGACCAGGAGGCGAGGATCATCCACCCCCTGGGGGGAGCGTGCCCATGCCGACAGGCAAAACCGTTGGCCGCCGTGCCACAACAGCCGACCCAGCCGGAGTTGCCGGTAGTCGTAGAACAGCTTGCGGAGCAGGTCCTCCAGCTCGCCGACCCGGTCGGCCAGGTGTTCGGGCGGCACTTCCGGCTGAAGGAGGCTGACCAGGTGGGGGAAAGAGAGGGGTTGTCGCTCGTCCCGGCAGATGAGCAGGTCCCAATTGAGGCGCACATGTTGGGCGAAGGCCCGTTCCACCGCCTGGATCAGGGCCTCTGGCCCCTCCTGCTTGGCCAGGAAATCCACGGCCGGCGGCAGGGGGTCCAGGGCCGGGCCCAGCGCCTGGCGCACCGCCTGGTAAGAGGGGAAGCCGGTGAGGATGATCTTGGGGACGGGGCGGAAGGCCGGCTCTCGGGCCAGGATCAGGCCGGAGATGTCCTTTTCGTCGTCATCGTCTTCCAGGCGGAGGTCCAGGATGGCCAGGTGGAGGTGGGCCTCGGCCAGCAGTTGCCGGGCCTGCGTCAGGGTATAGGCCTTCAGCACCCGGTAGCCGGGGGCAGCGCCCTCAGCGTTCTCCAGGAACTCGGCGCGGGTGTCCAGGAAATCGGGGTCGTTGTCGGCAAAGAGAACAATGCCGTTCATGAGTCTATGTTTCCGTCCATTCTTTCTCCCAGCCGTGGCGAATTTCGCGGAGAGCATGCTCCACGTCCAAGTCGGGCGGGAAATAGGCCTGCCATCGGCCCAAGCTGGATATGGGGAGCACAGGTTGAGAGGGAGCAATCGCCACTACCACATCTAACGGTCCTTCCGGTGTCTCAGGAGGCAAGGGGATCCGCAAAATCCGATCCATCGGCAATTTGTGCGTAGAGTCAGGGTTGTGACTATAGCTTTGTCTCCTTTTTCAAAGGCTCGTTGGCTTCAGCCACTTCCGGGTACATAACGCAGGAACTCGTGGACCCAACGAGGGAAGAAGATGCCAGCGATCAGGATGTTGGCATCGGCCATCACCCTTAGAGCTTGTCTGAAAACCACCAAGACACAAAGGACACCAAGGGCACTATGCGGTTTTTATTCGTTTCCTTCGTGTTCCTTTGTGGCCTTTCTTTGTGGTAAGCTTTTTCACCTGCCAGGCAATCAACGTTTCTGGTGTGTATTTTACCAGGAATCGCGCCAAAAAGCAATCGGCGGTAACGGCCTGCCCCGCTGTCACAGACCGGCCGCGAGCCTGTGCACCCGGCTTCTGAAGCCGCCCTGTTCCACGGGACCGGAAACAGGCATGTTTCCGGCCCAAACCGGCTGAAGCCTCGACTCCGGATTGCCTTGCTCAGGGGCTGCTGGCAGCCTGCATCAACCTGTCCTATGGCGTTCCCCAACAGGCTACCTGGCTGTGGATTTTGACCTTGAAACGGTGGTCGGGGCCGTTTTCTTGATCTGATCCCACAGTTCTTTGCCTATCCATACTGCCAGGCCGGCCGTCCAGACTCCTGCCCCTTTTCCCAATGTCTTTGTTCCCGGCAACGGGGCAACGTGCAAAGGGAGGGTGTTAATCCGTTCAGGTGGTTGAGCATCTATGCTCAACCATACTTCAAACTCCACCTGCCTGTCGGGTTGATTCTGAGGCACAATCCCTTTCCGGCAGGCAGGGAACAGGATGGAGATCGTACGGCTGGCCCGCTCCCCAGATTGGACAGGGCCAAACTTCAGCCAGTGGCTCCCCTCAGCACCGGCGCTGCAAAGCGACCTGCCTGCGTATCTCAGCTCCAAAGAGAGATCGGCAGCCGTGCTGCGCTCGTTGACCACAGTGACCCGGAATTCGGCGTTGTCGCCAACGGGGAGAAAGGCCGGGCCTGCGATCTCCACCCGGACGCCCTGATGTGGGGGGGTTCCGGTACAGTATTCATTGACGCTGTACCATCCCAGATAGAGTGTCACCAACAGGGAGATAAGAAACAAGGCTCCGACGACTCCCCATGCAACGGCGAGCCGGGGGATAGGTTTCCGAACCGGGGGGTTGTTTCTTCGCGCTGAGGTCCTGGCCTTCTCCGACATGGCTTCACTCCATCGAGGTTCCCACGACAAGACCCACAACCATGAGAACGATGAAAAAGAGGGCGCCCAGGAACAACCAGGGATTTCCGGTCACCACTGCGCCAAAGCCCATGGCTGCCCCCAGGATCAGCGAGGCGAAAGCGCCGATGAGTGGCCACATCTTTCGCTGGGCCTGGACTCTGATTCCAGGTACTTCCGCTTCCTCCGCCACAGAGATTCCGGCCTGCCTGCGCTCAGAAGCTGACATGGCTCTTCGAACAGCCGCCAGAAGTGCCTCTGGCCCCTCCTGCTTGGCTACGAAATCCACCGCTGGCGGCAGGCCGTCCTGGGCCGGGCCCAGCGCCTCTCGCACCGCCTGGTAGGCAGGATAGCCGGTGAGGATGATCTTGGGCACCGTCCGGGCTACCTTTTTGGCCAGGGTCAGGCCGCTGGTATCCCGTTCGTCGTCGTCGTTCTCCAGGCGGATATCCACAATGGCCAGGTCTATTCCCCCAAGCTCCAGTTTCCGCCGCGCCTCCGTCGGGTTAGCAGCCGGGATGACCAGGTATCCTTCCTCCTCCAGGAACTCGGCGCGAGTTTTCAGGAAGTCAGGGTCGTTGTCAGTGAACAGGATGGTTGCTTTGGGCATCTTACCTCTCCTCCATGGCCTCCATCTCATCGGACAGGGACCTGCTCAGGATCTCCCTCATGGCATTCAGCATCTCTTTGCTGTCCCATGACTTGCGGATATAATCCACAGCTCCGGCCCGGAAAGCATCGCGGGCGCGTTGCCAGGTAGGGGAAGCCGTGGCCACAACGATGCGGCTTTCAGGGCATTGGCGTCGCAGACGGGAGACCAGCTCAGGCACATTTTCAATCACCGTGGCATCAATGATCACGATGGCATGGCACCGATATTGGGCGATTCGTTCACCGGCATCCGCCTCCGAAACGGTTTCCAACACACCCAAAGGGGTCAGGGCCTGGCGCAGGATCCGGCGCCAACCTGTATCTTCCGGGCGGCCGATGAGAAGGAAGTTAATCGGCATGAGTGATCTCCTCCGTTTTTCCTTGTGGGGTCAGCGGCAGCCAGAGGACCATGGTGGTGCCTGTGGGGCCGGTGGCGGCCACCCGCAGTTCGCCGCCATAGGTTTGCACGATGGTCTGGGCCATCAACAGGCCCATGCCCAGTCCTTTGGCGTCTTCGGGCCTCTCGATAGGTTCCAGGCCGATCCTGGCGCGGATCTCTTCCGGGATGCCCGGGCCGGTATCGGTTACAGAGATCTCGGCCCCGCCGTTCGCCACACGGGTACCGATGGTGACCTCTTGTACCTCGCGGCCGGCCACGGCCTCTACCGCATTATCCACCAGGATGTCCAGGGCCCGGCGCAGCCAGTCCGGGCTGGCCTGCACGGTGGCCGAGGCGGGGAGTTGCAGGTCTAAGCGCAACTGAGCCTTCCTGTAAGGGTCGTTCTGCCATAACTGCCTGGCCCGTTCGCCCACCAGGTCGTTGAGAGCCACCAATTCCAAACCCTCCTCCCGCGAGAGGGGTGGGATGATAGGTTTCTCCAGGATCTGATTGGCCAGCCGCTCGATCGTGGAGAGTCGCTCCTCCATTCTTGTGCCCCGGAGGCGGGCTGTCGTACGCTCCCGATCCCGGCGAAGGAGCTCTACCTGTTCTCGGATCGTCAGGGCGTGCTTGTCAATGGCATGTCGCCAGGCGCTGCTGGTCATGCCCATCCAGGCCAGAGCGGTGCGGGCACCCACCAGGCCCTTTGTCCGCCGCAGTTCACCATATTGCCGGGCATTCTGAATGGCCATCGCCGCCTGGGATGCAAAGAGGAGCAGGGCTTCCTGCTCCTGGGCAGGGAAGGGGTGGAAGGCGCGGTAGTTGACGAACATCACGCCCAGGACCCGCTCGCCGAATTTGAGCGGGATGCCGGCCGAGGATTGGATCCCTTCGCGGGCGACAAATCCACCGGCGCTCATGACGGGATCATCCGGAGCGTGATCGGCAAAGTGAGGCTGCCCGGAGGCCAGCAGTTTGCCCACCACCGAGTCCTTGCTGACGTAGCCCAGTTCGTCCAGACTCTGCCGATCGCGCAACCTGCCGGCCACATAGGCCGGGAAGCCGATCTCCCCCCGGTCCTGGTCATAGGTGTACAGGGTGACCACGTCACAGGCCACCACTTCCCGCATGATGTGGACCACGTTCTGCAAGACGACTTTTGGCTCTTGCAGGGCCATGATCTGCCGGCCGGCCTGGAGCAATCCCTGGCGCAGGCGGGCATCGCGCACAATCTCGTCATATTGGCGCGCATTGCGGATGGCCACCGCCGCCTGGTCGGCGAAGAGCTGGATGGTGGCGATCTCATCGGCGGTGAAATGGTGAGGCGAGCGAAAGTCCACGAACATGACGCCCACCTTGCGCCCGCCCACCCGCAACTGAATGCCCAGAGCGGCCCGGATCTCCTCGACGCAGACGAAACGCCCACCCAGCAAGCGGTCGCCTGCAGCGTGATCCTCGGCCGGATAGTAATAGGGAGATTCGGCCAGGTTGAGGATGCTCCAGACCACCGAGTCCGGCTTCAGTTTCTCCGGTGGGCGGGCCGAATCTGGCCGGCGGGGGTCGCGGATCTCGGTGGCCCATTCGCCAAATCGCCCTGTCGCCTCGTCGTAGGAATAGAGGGTGACCACGTCGCTACCCAGGACCTGCTGGGTGTGCCGGGCGATGGTCTTGAGGGTCTGGTCCAGTTTCTCCTGGAGCGTAACGCCGGCGATGGCCCCGGCTGCCTCCCGGGTGCGTTGCATCTGGGCCAGCAGGCGGGCGTTTTTCAGGGTCAGGGCGGCATGGCTGGCAAAGGTGCGCAGCTTTCTCTCCTCCTCCTGGCCAAAAGACCGGAGACGCCTGTAGTTGGCATAGAGCACCCCCAGCCGCTCGTCGCCCACCCGCAGGGCGATCCCCTGGAAGGAGCGCACGCCGATGCGGTTCAACAGGTCGCGGGTGGGCTGCCCCAGGAAGTCATATTCGGGCCGCGAGATCTCGGTCACGGCCACGTACCCTCTCTGCATCACCGTATCCGCCGTACGGCCGGGCTTGGGTTCCTCCTCCCTGAACTTGTCCAATTCTTCGGGTGGAATCCCCACCGCCACCAGCTCTTCGGGGATGAACAGGTCCCGCACCTCATCGTAAGACCAGAGGGCAGCCGAATCGGCCCCCAGGACCTGGGCGGCGCTGTCCACAATCTGTTGCAACGCCTGGCGGGGCTCAAAGACGCGGGACATGGCTTCCGCGGCCTGGCGCATCTGTTCCAGCTCCAGCACCCGCCGGGCGTT
>DAOTYI010000064.1:0-7843 GCA_034434895.1 Anaerolineae bacterium | reverse complement strand
GGCAATGCCTTCGGCTACCCGGCCGTCCGCCTGCGCGGACGGAGGCGTCCACGCAGGTGGACGCCTGGCCGCAGGCCCCTGAGGTGCGACTTGAGTCGCTTAACTTGATGCGTATGGGCAACTGCTCGCAGTTGCCCTACACTGACCAGAAACTCAAAGAGGCATGATGCGCGCCGAGATCGTCACCACCGGCACCGAACTGCTGCTGGGTCAGATTGACGACACCAACGCGACCTACCTGGCCCGCCAGTTGCGCGACCTGGGCATTGATCTCCATTTCCGCACCACCGTAGGCGACAACGAGGGTCGCATCGCCCAGGCGCTCGAACAGGCGCTGGCCCGCGCCGATCTGGTCCTCGTCACCGGCGGCCTGGGCCCGACGGTGGACGATGTGACCCGCCAGGCCGTGGCCCGCGTCACCGGCCGGCCGTTGGTGTTGCATCCCAACCTGCTGGCCCAGATCGAGGCCTTTTTCAACCGCGCCGGTGTCCGCATGACCGAGAACAACCGCCGTCAGGCCTGCCTGCCTGAAGGCTGCATCCCCATCGAGAATCCGGTGGGCACGGCCCCCGGCTTTATCGTCGAGGACAGGCGGGGCACCCTCATCACCCTGCCGGGCGTGCCCCACGAGATGCGCTATCTGATGGAGCACACCGTGCTGCCCTACCTGCAAAGGCGGCTGGGGCAACACCCGGTGATCGTCGCCCGCATCCTGCGCACCGTGGCTGTGGGTGAGAGCCGTATTGACCAGGCCCTGGCCGATCTGGAGACCTCGGCCAACCCCACCGTCGGCCTGTCGGCCCATCCCGGCCAGACCGATGTGCGGATCGTGGCCAAGGCCGCCACCCAGGCCGAGGCCGAGGCGCTGCTGGCCGACTGGGAGGCGCGCATCCGTCAACGGCTGGGGGCAGCCATCTACGCCACCGGCGATGTGACCCTGGAGGCCGTCATTGCCGACCTGCTGCGCGGGCGTGGCGCGACGCTGGCCGTGGCCGAAACGATCACCCAGGGCGACATCAGCCGCCGCCTGGGTGCCTATGCTGACATCTTCCGGGGAGGGGTCGTGGCCGCAGACGGCCCGGCCCTGGCCCGACTCCTGCATCTGGAACAGACGCAGGTCAGCGGTGAGGCTGGGGCCGTAGCCCTGGCCCAGGCGGTGCGGCAGCTCGGGGCCGCCTCGCACGGCCTGGCGGTGCTGGGCCATGAGACCGACAGGCCGTGGGTGGCAGTGGCTCTGGAAAACGGCGCCGAGGTGCGCCAGACCCGTTTCCGTGGCCATGACGACCGCGCCCGGGTCTGGACGACAACCCTGGCCCTGGAATTTCTGCGGCGCCTGCTGCTGGGCCTGGCCGACGGTTGGGCTCAGTAGCCGATCGTTGCCCTCTTCGCCAGGTCTTCAGGGAGGGCAACTGCTCACAGTTGCCCCACAAGGGAGGGAGGCTATGGCCGATCCGGCCAAACTGGTGTTGATTGACGGTCATGCGCTGGCCTACCGGGCCTTCTTTGCCCTGCCGGCCGACATGGCCACCTCACGGGGCGAGCTGACCAATGCCGTGTTCGGCTTTGCCTCCATGCTGCTCAACGTCCTGCGCGACGAACAGCCCGACTATCTGGTTGTGGCCTTTGACCGGGGTCGCACCTTCCGCCACGAGGAATATGCCGAATACAAGGCCAACCGCGCCGCGATGCCCGATGCGCTGCGCACCCAGCTCCAGCGCATTGACCAACTGCTGGCCGCCTTTCACCTCCCCACCTGCTCGGCCGAGGGGTTCGAGGCCGACGATGTGCTGGCCGCTCTGGCGCAGCAGGCCGAAGCCCAGGGGCTGGACACCCTGATCGTCACCGGCGACACCGACACCTTTCAGCTGATCCGCCCCGGCGTGCGGGTGCTCACCCCACGGCAGCAATTCGGCGACACGGCGATCTATGATGAGGCCGGCATCCGCCAGCGATATGGCCTGGAACCGAAACAACTGGTAGACTATAAGGCGTTGGTCGGCGACAAGAGCGACAACGTGCCCGGCGTGCGGGGCATCGGCGAAAAGACAGCCACGGCCTTGCTGCAAAAATATGGCACCCTGGAGAACATCTACCAACATCTGGATGAGATTGACAACAACCGCATCCGCAAGGCGTTGGAGCAGGGCCGCGACATGGCCTTCCTCAGCAAGCACCTGGTCACCGTCACCCCCCACGTGCCGGTGAAGCTGGACCTGGAGAGCTGCCGGGTGGGGGAGATCGATCGCGAACGGGCGGTGCAACTGTTCCGCGAGCTGGAATTCCGCACCTTGTTGAACCGGCTGCCGGCGGCAAAGGGGAGCCGGGAGCCGGGGCAACCGATGCAGCTTCCGCTGTTTGGGCAGGAGGAACAGACCCCGGCCCATAAGCCGAAACAGGGCGACTACCACCTGATCCACACTGTCCAGGCCCTGGATGACCTGATCGCCTCCCTGGCCCAGGAGTTCGCATCACCACAGCCGGGCAGGGCGCTGGTCGTGGATGTGGAGGCGACCAGCACCGATCCCATGGCCGCCCGCCTGGTCGGCATCGCCCTGACTGCCCAGGAGGGCCAGGGGTACTATCTCCCTGTGGGCCATCCCTTCCCACTTTCAACCCTCATCCACAAGCTCAAGCCCCTCCTCCAAGACCCCAACATCCCGAAATATGCCCACAATGCCAGCTATGACCTGACGGTGCTGGCCGAAGCCGGCCTGGAGGTGGCGCCTGTGACCTGCGACACCATGATCGCCGCCTGGCTGCTGAACCCCGCCAGCCGGGACCTGGGGCTGAAAAACCTGGTCGGGAACCGCCTGGGGATGGAGATGACGCCCATCGAGGAGCTGATCGGCAGGGGCAAGAGCCAGATCACCATAGACCGGGTGCCGGTCGAAAAGGTCGCCGCCTACGCCGCCGCCGACGCCGACATGACCCTGCGCCTGGCCAACCTGCTCCTGCCGGAGCTGCGCGACAGGGCCCAGTGGGAGCTTTTTACCGGCGTCGAGATGCCGCTGGTGCCGGTCATCGTGGACATGCAGCGGGCCGGCGTCAGGCTCGACGTGGCCGTCCTGGCCGAGATGAGCCGGCAGATGGGCCAGCGTCTGGGCCAGTTGCAGGAGCAGATCGAAAAGCTGGTGGGCCATCCTCTCAACATCAACTCGCCGCAGCAGCTCAGCGCCGTCCTGTTCGACGAACTGGGGCTGACCCTGCCCCGGCTGCCCAAGGGCAAGTCGGGCCGCTATTCCACCGCCGCCGACGTGCTGGAAAAGCTGCGCGGCAAACACCCGGTGGTGGACCTCATTCTGGAGCATCGCCAGCTGGCGAAGCTCAAGGGCACCTACGTAGATGCCCTGCCGGCGCTGGTCAACCGGCGCACCGGCCGGCTGCACACGTTGTACAATCAGGTGGGCACGGTGACCGGCCGGGTGAGCAGCAGCAACCCGAACCTCCAGAACATCCCCATCCGCACCGACCTGGGCCGGGAGATCCGCCGGGCCTTCGTGGCCGGGGAGGGCTGTTTGCTGCTGGCCGCCGACTATTCCCAGGTGGAACTGCGCATCCTGGCCCACATCTCCGGCGATCCGGCCATGCTGGCTGCCTTTGCCCGTGGGGAGGACATCCATGCCAGCACGGCAGCAGCCATCTACGGCGTGCCCCTGGCAGCGGTGACGCCTGCCCAGCGTCGCGTGGCCAAGATGACCAACTTTGCCATCAGCTACGGCGTCACCGGCTATGGCCTGTCGGAGCGGACAGAGTTGACGCCGGAGGAGGCGGAGGCGTTCATCCAGACCTACTTTCGCACCTATCCGAAAATCAAGGAGTATATTGACCGAACCCGGAAACAGGTCACCGAACAGGGATATGTGGAGACGTTGCTGGGCCGTCGCCGCTACTTCCCGGAGCTGGCAACCCCTGCCCAGGTGCAGTACAACCTCCGCGAGGCAGCCTATCGCATGGCAGTCAACGCCCCGATCCAGGGCTCCGCTGCCGACATCCTGAAAGTGGCCATGAACCGCCTGTGGCGGGCGCTCAGAGCGCGGGGCCTGCGCAGCCGGATGATCCTGCAGGTCCATGACGAGCTGGTGTTAGAGGTGCCGGAAGCTGAACTGAAGGAGGTCGCCCCGCTGGTGGTCGAGATCATGGAGGGGGCCTATCCCCTGCAGGCGCCGCTCAAGGTGGATGTGCGGGTGGGGAGGAACTGGCTGGAGATGGAGGAAGTTGGAACGAAAGGAACGGAGGCAGGGGGAAACAGATGATCCGGGATGACCTGGCTTCATTGATCCATCAGGCCACACGCAAAGCGCAGAAAAAGGGGGACCTGCCCAAGACCGAGATCCCGCCGGTGGTCGTCGAACGGCCACGGCGGGCAGAGCATGGCGATTACGCCACCGGCCATCCGCTCAAACTGATCGCGGCCATCAACGCGGCGTTAAAAGCAGCGGAGAAGCCGACCCTGACCCCCGTCGAGGTGGCCCAACGCATCGTCCGCCGCCTGGACAGAGCGCCGTTCATCGGACGGGTGGAGGTGGTGCCGCCTGGATTCATCAACATCACGCTGGACGAGGGATGGCTGGCCCGCCAGGTGGAGACCATCCTGCAGGCCGGGGAACGCTTTGGCAATGTGGAGATGGGCCACGGCCAGCGGGTGCAGGTCGAATTCGGCAGCGCCAACCCCACCGGCCCGATGCACGTTGGCTTTGGGCGCAACCTGGTGCTGGGCGACTGTGTGGCCAACCTCCTGGAGGCTGCCGGCTACCAGGTGCAGCGTGAATTTTATGTCAATGATGCCGGCTCGCAGATGGAAAAATTTGGCGAGAGCCTGTATGTGCGCTACTGCGAGCTTCTGGGCCACCAGGCCGGTGGCATCCCTGAGGGTGGTTACCAGGGGGCCTATCTGGTGGACTGGGCGCGGCAACTGGTCGAGGAGGAGGGGGACCGTTATCTGGCCCTGCCCCGCGCCGAAGCCGTAGCCCTCCTGCGCGACATCGGCCTGAACCGCTTTGTGATGGGCAGCATCCGCGACGATTGCGAACGGTTGGGCATCCATTACGACCGCTGGTTCTCGGAACGGTCGCTCTACGAAGAGGGGGTGTTCGAGACCATTATGAACCTCCTCCGCCAGGGGGATCACCTGTTCGTGGCCGACGGGGCGGTGTGGTTCAACGCCACTGCTCTGGAGGGGGATAAGGATGAGGTGTTGATCCGCTCCACCGGACAGCCTGGCTACTTTGCCTCGGACATTGCCTACCACTATGACAAGTTTGTGCGGCGCGGCTTTGACTGGGTGATTGATGTGTGGGGGGCCGACCACCAGGGCCATGTGCCGCGCATGAAGGCCATGATGCGCGCCCTGGGGCTGGACCCGGCGCGGCTGACCCTGCTCATCTATCAACTCGTCACCATCCTGGAACGGGGGGAACAGATGCGGCTATCCAAGCGGGCCGGCACCCTGGTCCCGTTGAAGGAGATCCTGGATGACATCGGGCCGGATGCCTTTCGCTTCCACCTGGCCGCCCGCGCCGCCGACAGCCAGATGGACCTGGACCTGGACCTGGCCCGCCAGCAATCAGAGGAGAACCCGGTTTATTACGTGCAATACGGCCATGCGCGCATTGCCAGCATCCTGCGCTACGCCGAGGAACAGGGCCACAGCGACGAAGGAGCCGACCTCTCGCTGTTGACCCACCCTGCGGAACTGGCTCTCATCCGCAAGATGCTGGAATTGCCCGAAGTGATCGCCCTGGCCGCCGAGAACCTGGCTCCCCACCACCTGCCCCACTATGCCCAGGACCTGGCGGCCACCTTTCACGCCTTTTACCGCGACTGCCGGGTGGTCAGCTCCGACCCGGCCGATGCTCAGCTCAGCAAGGCCCGCCTGCGGCTGGTCAAGGCGGCCAAACTGGTGCTGGCGCGAACGTTGAAACTGATCGGTGTCGGCGCCCCGGAGAGGATGTAGTCAGTTCCGCGAGAAGGAAATGCGCCGCAATTGTTCCAGGAAGCCAGGCGACGTCTCTTCCGTTTCCTCCTGGTTCCACATCCCTGAGTTCAGGACATCGTCCAGATGTTTCACCCCTTCCTGCACAGCCTGAGCGAACTCGCCAAACTCATGGCTCGACAGGAACAGGGCCACCGGTCCCACCAGAAGCTCACATATGTCGTCTGGCCGGCAGGCAACGCTCAGCTCCTCGTCCCGAACAAAGAGGGGGGAAGGGACCGCCACGGCGCGTTCCAGGAGACCAGCCAGGCGCCGGAATTCGTCCCAGGTGAAACGCAGAGTAGCGCGCCCCCAGGTCACATGGACCAGGCCGCTCCGACATGCGGAGACAAACCGCTGCCTGTCTATCTGGACCAACGTCACAAAGTGGGGTGCTCTCATCATCCGCCTCGCTTCCTGTTATCTCTACTTCCAGTGTAGTGCAAAATCCCCTTTTCGTCAAATGCCGGGCTTTAGACTGACTTTCGGCGAGAAACCGAAATGGTGATGATGATGCAAACCATATATCTGACCCCGGCCTCGATCGGCTACCTGACCCAGCTCATCCTGGCGCTGGTGATCACGGCCTACTTCGGGTCACGCAGCCTCGGTTCCTGGCGGCGCGGCGACAGGGCGGCGCACAGACCCCTCCTGGCCCTCTTCTTCGCCTCGGTCACCGTCGTCGTGCTGCTCTTCTTCCTGGACGCGGCATTGCCGCCCTCCCCGCGCCTCTATGCCGTCTATCTGGAAAACACGGCCATCGGGGTGTTGCTGACGCTGCTGACCCAGTTCGCCTACCGCTTCCCGCGCCTCTATCCAGAGCGCAGGTGGGAGGCGCGGATCGCCTTGGGGGCAGACCTGCTCTACACGCTGTGGGAGGCAGGCTTTGCCATCCATCGCGGGCGGCTGTTGCTCCAAGACGGGGCTGTTTTCTACCGGCCCCACGAACCGGATTATGTCCTGGTGGCCTGTTTCCTGTGGGTGCCGCTGGCGTTCCTGCGCCAGACCATTGCCGCCTCGCGGCAGGAGCGGGACCTGCCGGGCTTCCTGTATCGGTCCGGGCTGGGGCATCTGTGGCGGCCCCAGGGACAGGCGGCGCGGACGACGCGGGCGCTGGTGCTGATCTTTTTGATCCCCCTGGGCTTGAGCCTGCTCAACCTGGGGCGCGCCGTTTTTGCCATCCCGCCGGAGGTGTTCCAATCGGCCATGTCGGCCGGCATCCTGCTCACCCAATTCCTGTTCGCGCTGGTCTATCTCAACGCCATCCCCGAAATGACGACGTTCCAGGTGCGCCTGGTGGGGATCGCCCTGGTGATGGTGCTGGCGGTGTTCGGCGCGGCCGGCTGGGTGGTGACGCCGCCCTACGCGGCGGCCTACCGGCCCGCCCTGACCGACCATCAGACGCTGCGCTTCACGCCCAACGCCGCCGGCGGGTACGACGTGGCCCCGGTTGAGTTCCACTTTGACGCCGATCTGGGCGATCCGCTCGACTTTCAGCCCTCTGAGGCTGCCGCGGTCGCCTTTACCTTCCCGTTCTACGGCCGGACGGCCCATACCCTGTGGGTGAGGCGCAGTGGGATGGTCAGCATGGACGAGCCGACTTTCGATCCCTACCTGGAATACCATTACGGGCTGGTGCCGGCGATCTTTCCCCTGTACCTCTTGACGTCCTCCGAGGGAGACGTGTTTGCCCGGCAGGAGGCCGGGCGGCTGACGCTGACCTGGCACCAGATGCGGGCAGCCGACGGGCGGCCCGGCCGCTTCACCTTCCAGGCGGTCTTGTACGCCGATGGGTCCTTTGAGATCACCACCAACGGCCTGCCCGATCTGCCCTATCAGCCCGATGCCAGTCCTTTCGCCAACGTGTGGGGG
>DAOTYI010000063.1:0-1578 GCA_034434895.1 Anaerolineae bacterium | reverse complement strand
GGGATGGGGTGAGGTCCACCTTTGCCGCCGTTTATGTTAATTTAACATTGTCGAGATAACGTCCAGTGCCAGGCAGGAAGGCTATGACGGAGACGCTGAATTTCGCCCTGGAGCTGGCCCGGCAGGCAGGCCGATTGCTGTGCCGCCTCTATGAACAGCGCCAGATCGTGGGCCGCAAATCGAGCGAGATTGACCTGGTGACCAGGGCCGACCTGGCCTCAGAGCAGTTGATCGTGGATGCCCTCCACAACCGTTTCCCGGAGCACGCCATCCTGGCGGAGGAGGGATCGGGCGATCGGGCGGATCTATCGGGCGAGACGGCCTGGCTGTGGCTGGTGGACCCGCTGGATGGAACGGTGAACTATGCCCACGGCTACCCGGTGTGGGGGGTGTCGCTGGCGCTGGCCAGGGGTGGGCAGGTGATGTTGGGCGTGGTTTATGACCCGCTGCGCGATGAAATCTTTTGGGCCGAACGGGGTGAGGGAGCATGGTGTAATGGACGGCAGCTCCATGTCTCGACGGTCGCGTGTCTGAAGGAGGCCTTGGTGGCCACCGGTTTTCCCTACCGGCGTGCCACAATCGCCGACAACAACCTGGCCGAGTTCAACGCCATTATGCCCCGCGTGCAGGGCATCCGACGGGCCGGAGCGGCAGTGCTCGACCTGGCGCACCTGGCCGCCGGCCGGCTGGATGGCTATTGGGAGATGCACCTCAAGCCGTGGGACTGGGCGGCGGGCTGGCTGCTGGTCACAGAGGCCGGGGGCGTGGTGACCGGCCTGCACGGTGAACCGTGGCGGTTGGGGATGAATCACCTGGCTGCCAGCAACGGACTGCTGCACCAGGAGTTGCTGACGGTGCTGAAAGAGGCGCGGACCGGGACTATGGACCGCTGAGAGGGAGGAGAGATGCAAGGACAGGCAAAAATTCTGATTGTAGAAGATGATCAAGATGCGCGGGCCATGTTAGAGTTTGCTCTGTCTCATGTGGGATACCAGGTCCTGGCCGCCCCCACAGGCAGCAGCGCCTTGCTCCAGTTGGACCTCTTCCGCCCCGATGTCGTGCTCCTCGACATCATGATGCCCGGCATAGATGGCTGGGAGACGCTGCAGCACATCCGGGAGTCGTATCGCGCGGCGGTCATTGTGCTCACCGGCCTGGCCGACCGGGCGATCAAAGCCAGGTGCCGGGAATATGGGGCCGACGCCTGCCTGATCAAGCCGATCAACCTCCAGCAACTGTATGCCACGGTCCAGACCTGTCTCTCCAGGCTCACACCCGATACCCTGACCGGTGAGTAACACCCGACAAGGAAGGGAGAGCACTGAGGCATGGAAAAAAAGCGGATTCTCATCGTCGAGGATGAGGCACAGACGGCGGTGCTCCTGCGTCGTGCCCTTGACGAGCGGCTCGGTCCAGGTCACCAGATCAGCATCTGTCCCCTGGCCCAACTGGCCCTGTCCAGATTGCAGGAGGAGCAGTTTGATCTGATTGTCACCGACATCTGTATGCCGGGGATCAGCGGCCTGGAGCTGGTACGGCGTGTGCGCCAGAGCGACCCGCAGCAGCCGCTGCTGGTGA
>DAOTYI010000062.1:0-1555 GCA_034434895.1 Anaerolineae bacterium | reverse complement strand
CCGGGGCCTTGTTGGGCGCAGGGATGCTGCCCTGCCCTGACTGCGGCGCACCGATGATCCTGCATTTCTGGCCGCTGGCAGCGATGGTACTGGCCCTGCGGGCCCTGAAGCGCCGCTATCGGGAAGAACAGCCAACACCTGACTCCGGTGAGAACCTGGGGGAAGAGGAGGAGAGGGAATCCAATGCTGATTGAACAGTACGACCTGGAAGTCTTTACACCACCCTGCGATCCGGGGGCGGAGCGGTTCAGCGCCGTCGCCCGGTTGGTGACCGACATCCGCGAGGTGCTGCCCTACCTGAACGCGACCCTGCGCGGTGCGGTCTATAATGCGGCTGCCCCTGCTCTGACCTGGAAGAAGGGCGGGCACAACATTGCGTTTCACCCTTACGAAATCGCCGTCAGCAATGTTGAGGACCGCGACGCGGCGATCGCCGAGGTGGAGGGACTGATCCGGCTGGTCAACCGCACCTGGGAGCAACGGGCCGAGATCGAACCGAGCTACGAGGTGCGCCGCCGGCCGGGGTTGATGGAGGTCTATAAGCTGCTGCCGCGCACCAACTGCAAGGCCTGCGGCCAGGCTACCTGTTTCGTCTTTGCCAACAAGCTGGTGGCGGGTCACGTGAGGTTGCCGGACTGCCCGCTGCTGAGCGAACCCCAATATGCCGAACAGCAGGCGCAACTGGCGGACCTGCTGGCGGTCGATCTGCCGGCCATTGGCCGGCGGGAGGGGTAGGGAAATGTGCCGCCGGCAGAGAGGGAGCTGTCGGGCGGGAGAGGAGGCGGTTCGGTGGCGCAATTGAGTTTCCGGCAGATCCTGATCGGCGAGCAGATGGTGGGGCTGTGGGGGCTGCAGGAGCTGTTCGACGAGCTGCGCAGCCAGGGCCGCGCCCCGGAGCCGGGCCTGGCCCCGCTGCTGCTGGAGAGGGTCGAGCGGGAGAATTATGTCTTTCCCAAAGCCCGGCCGCTGTACGAGGAGGCGCTGCTCCGGGAGTATCGCCGCTACTGGAAGGAGCGAGAGAAGGAGGGCCAGGGGGCGGAGAAGCGCCCCCAGATGCTGCCGCCCCGCACCTGGCAGGGCAAACCCCGCGAGCAGATACCGTGGTACCCGACTATCTATCCCGACCGCTGCGATGGCTGCGGTGACTGCCTGACCTTCTGCACTTACGGGGTATACGAACTGGACGAGGCCGGCCACCAGGCCATCGTCGTCGCTCCCTTCAACTGCCTGGTGGGCTGCGATGCCTGTGTGAAGGTGTGCAGGCGGGGGGCCATCCGCTTCCCACCCCGGGAGACGCTGGCCCGGCTGGGCCGGTGACGAGGAGGATGGATGATTCTGGCCAAGACCAAATCCAACTGGATCAAGCAGTACCTGAAAGAACAGGGGGGGGCGCTGACCATCACCCGCCAATTGCTGGTCGTAGATTGATGACTGGCCGCGGAGGTCCCATCCGGTCGGGTGGGCAGGCCTGACAACCCGGAGGATTATCTGGCCATCCAGGTCGGCGAGTGGGGACGGCGCTACGGCACCGTTTATGTGCCGCGAGAGCTGTGGA
>DAOTYI010000061.1:0-3069 GCA_034434895.1 Anaerolineae bacterium | reverse complement strand
GAATCAGCCCGGCCAGGACGGCCGTGGTGAAGAAGAGGGCCAGCCCCCGGGTGCGCCGGCCCTGCACGAACTGGCCCAGGCCGGGGAGGAGAAGGGAAAGAAGGCCGCTCCAGCGAAATCGCCCCTGGTGTCCCATTGCCCCTTTCCCCTCAGGCGGCCAGTTCTCCGCCGACGGTGACCATCTCGGCCTCTTCGCCGTAGACTTCCCTGAAGCGCTGGCGGGTCAGTTCCCTGGGCAGCCCCTCAAAGACCAGCCTTCCATCCTTCAGACCGATGACCCGGTCGGCGTAGCGGTGCACCAGGTCCAGGAAGTGCAGGCTACAGAGGATGGTGATGCCGTCTTCCTTGTTCAGGCGTTCCAGGTACTGGAGGATAGAGTGGGCCAGCACCGGGTCCAGGCTGGCCACCGGCTCATCGGCCAGCATCAGGCGCGGTTCCTGCATCAGCGCCCGGGCGATGCCCACCCGCTGTTGCTGGCCGCCGGAGAGCTGGTCGGCGCGGCTGTCGGCTTTTTCGGGGATGCCGACCCGTTCCAACGCCGCCAGCGCCCGCTGCCGGTCCTCCGCCGAGAAGCGACCGACCAGGCTCCAGAGGGGGTCGGCATAGCCCAGCCGCCCCGACAGCACATTGGTCATGACGCTGCTGCGCCTGACCAGGTTGAACTGCTGGAAGATCATGCCGATCTGGCGGCGGATGAGGCGCAGCTCCTTCCCCTGGGCAGCAGTGATGTCCACCCCATCCCAAATCACCCGCCCGGCGGTGGGATCGATCAGCCGGTTGATGCAGCGCAGCAAGGTGGACTTGCCCGAACCGGACAGGCCGATGATGGCCAGAAATTCGCCATCCTTCACTTCAAAACTAACGTTTTTCAAGGCGACCGTGCCGTCAGGGAAGACTTTGGTGAGGTTTTCTACCTTGAGCAAGTGAACCCTCCTGGCAGATTGATTCAGGCCAGCAGCCTGCCGGCGAGGCGATCTGGAGTCAAGGCTTTAGCCGGTTTTAGCCAGAAACGAACCGACAGGTTGCCAGGTGCAGATCCTTCCGCTCGCCGGGGGTTTGTGCTCCCCGGCCGGGTCAAAGGAAGGAAGGCTGGAAGGGCAACGATTCTTCCCTCCAGCCTTCCATCTCTCCAAGCGGGTGTCAGGGACAGGGTGCCCCCTCAGACGCCCAGGGTTACTTTTTGATCAGGTCCTCGATGTTGATGCCGGCCTTGCTCAGATCGGCGCGGAAGGCATCGTAGAAGGTATCGTCCGCCTTCTGCAGCCCCTCGATGGAGTAGAGGGTGTTCAGCGCCGCTTTGCCCTCATCGGTGCCGGCGATCTCCAGCAGGGCGGTGACGATCTTGTCGCGCATGTCGGCCGGAAAGTCCTTGGTGAAGGCCACGTTGTCGTTGGGGATGTCGGTGGTGGTGGTCAGGACGACGACCTTTTCCTTCACGTCAGGCAGGTCCTTCTCGACGGAGCCACGGGCATCGGCATAGGTCGCCCCGGCGTCGCAGTCGCCATTGTAAACCTGGGTGACGACGTTGTTATGGGAGCCGGCCTCAACCGTCTTGGCAAAGTCCTTGTCGGGGTCAATGCCGTTGGCCTTGAGCGTGATGCGCGGGATGATATAGCCGGAGGTGGAGTTGGGGTCCACCCAGCACATCACCTTGCCCTTGAGGTCGGCCAGGGAGGTGATGCCGCTGTCGGCGCGGACGATGATCTGGCCCTTGTAGGTGGTCGCACCATAGCGCTGTGTCACCAGCGCCACATTCACGCCATACTTTTCGTGGGCCAGAATGTAGTTGAAGGTGTTGAGCCAGCCGATGTGGGCCTTGTTGGCGCCCATCGCTTCGCGCACAGCGGCAAAGTCGGTGCCCACGTTGGCTTTGATCGTCAGGCCCGTCTTGTCCGAGATCATCTTGGCGATCTGGTCGCCGCTGGCGATGATCTGCTGCGTATCGCCCGAGGGCACAAAGGACATGATGATCGGATTGTCGGCCGTGCCCAGCTTGGGCGTGCCGCAGCCGGCCAGAACCAGGGTCAACAGGCTGAACAAGACAAATGTAGCAAACAGGATGTTCCTTCTCATTTTTTCTCCTCTTTTTCTCTCAGCAAAAAGATCGATCGTCAAAACAGCCGATTCCGCACGGATCCTCTCCGATGCACCTCACCTCCTTTGCCCTCTCGACAACAAGAGAGGCACACGGCAGATTGTAAACATGATACATCATTCCGTCTGTCTTGACAAGTTGGCACGCAGGCTGCGCAAGGCCCGGCCAAAGTCAGGCGCCAGAGGCGCCAGGCACTTCCGGCATGGCCCCGGTCGGTCCAGGGCGAGCTGTTGGCACCCCGATCCAGGCCCCTCAAGCGCCTGGCGCTGGGCCATAACAGGAGGTGGGTTAGGAGAAAAGTACTATTGAAAACGAACTCATAATCATATATAATGTTTGACAGAGCATGGTATCCACATCTCCCGCTCCATACACCACGAGATGATTTGTGATGCTAAACCCAATATAGATGGCAGGAGTTACACAGTTGACGCGGCAGGCTTACCACAAAGGCACCAGGACACGGAGAATGACGGGGAAATCTTTGCCTTCGTGTCCTGGTGGTGAAAAGAAGGAGGGCATCATGAACCGCTCCGTGATACACCGGTGGATGTACGGCTTGATTATTTTGGCAATGATCATTGGGTTTCTTCCTGCTCGCCTGCCAGAGGCGCAGGCTGCAGGCTCAGCAGCCCCCTCACCAGGGCCAGTTTCCTGGCCCACCTCCCGGAATGAACTGTACCAGGCTGGCCAGCCTCAGCTCCAGATTCCGCTGTCGCCCGGCTCGCGAAACGGGCTGCTCGCTGCTCAGAGTGGCAGAGGGAACAGGCCAACGGTCCCGGATCCGACAGCGGGCCTGCCCGTTATCCCCGCCAGCAACCCGGTGAACCGACCCCTGCCCTCCAACTCCATGCCTGCGGATGATCGGGGGCGTGTCTCCAGGCTGACCGCCGCAGAAAGGTCGTCGGCCGGCGTACACAGGGTCACTGCATCCGCAGGGACGGGGGATTCGCCTTTCCAGGTGTTCCTGCCGG
>DAOTYI010000060.1:0-21444 GCA_034434895.1 Anaerolineae bacterium | reverse complement strand
CCCCCACCCCTCGTCCGCTCCGTGTCTATGTCAGCGGAGCCGTCCAGCACCCCGATGTGTACACCCTGCCACCGGATAGCATTGTCAAGGATGCCTTGTTGGCGGCTGGCGGGCCGACCGACCGGGCCGATCTGGACCGTATTAACCTGGCCTTGCCCCTGGCCGATGGACAGCACATCTACATCCCCCGCGTCGGGGAGGAAAACCCGCCGGTTCCGTTGCCGTCGGGACAACGGGCAACGGGGGGCAAGGTCAATATCAACACCGCCGACCAGTCGGAACTCGAAACGCTGCCCGGCATTGGGCCCACCATTGCCCGGCGGATCGTAGAGTATCGGCAGGCGCATGGCCCATTTGGCCAGATTGAAGACATTATGGCCGTCTCGGGCATCGGACCCGCCCTGTTTGACAAGATCCGGGATCTGATTACGACCGAATAGAATTGACGAATGACAAATGACGAATGCCCAATCGTGCAGTTTGTCAGAAGTTATGGTATAATAGGGCTACTCGTCTGGAGGAGCAGGCCATGAATGCATCCATTGCCAATATCCTGGTCATTGACGACGAAGTCGGCATGCGTGAAGGCTGCCGGCGGGCGTTGACCCCGCACGGCTTTCGGGTCAGCACCGCTGAAAATGGTGCCGAGGGCCTGCGCAAACTGCGCGAGGAGCAGTTTCACCTGATCCTCCTCGATGCCATGATGCCTGGCATGAGCGGCCTGGAACTCCTGGACCGGATCCGGCAGATCGATCCCGATATCATCTGTGTCATGATCACCGGCTATGCCACAGTAGACCTGGCTGCCCAGGCCATGAAACAGGGGGCACATGACTTTTTGCCCAAGCCGTTCACCTCCGATGAATTGCTGGCAGCCGTGCAACGGGGCCTGGTGGAACGGCGACGACGGCAGGCCCTCAAAGAGCAACGACAACAGGAAGAAGAAGCCCTGCAACTGGAACGGGTGCGCCAGGAAGCGGCCAAGATTGACGCTATTGAGAGTCGCTTTATGTTGGTCCTCGTTCACGAACTTCGCAACCCGGCCGGCACGATCAAGAACTATGTGCAACTGCTGCGGTCTGGCTATGTGGATGAGGAGGAAAAGGGTGACTATCTGGAAAGGCTGGACCTGCGGGCCACACAACTGCTCCACATGCTGGATGATCTGCTGGAACTGGCACACCTGAAGGAGATGCTCAGCCCGGCCAGGATGGCTCCCCTGGCCGTCGCTGACCTGCTGGAAGAGGTGGCCCGCCATTTTGCACCGCTCGCCAGGGCTAAAGGGTTGGAATTCGAGGTGCAGATTCAGTCCCGGCCCACCGTGATGGGCCAGCCCGCCCATTTCCAATCACTGTGGAAAAACCTGATAGACAATGCCATCCAGTATACATCTGCCGGGTATATCCGGGTTACACTCACCGAACAGGATGGACAGATGGTCACCACCGTGGCCGACAGCGGAATTGGCATCTCGACGGAGGAATTGGGACGTATTTTCCAGGAATTCTATCGCTCTGAAGCGGCCAAAGCATTGGTGGAGCTGGGGACAGGATTGGGGCTATCCATCGTCAACCAGATCGTCAAGATCTACCGGGGTACTGTTCAGGTGGACTCTGTGCCAGGACAGGGGAGCACATTCACCGTCTGCCTGCCGCTGGGCGGGCCGGGAACGACCTGGTGAGGGGCCAATCTGCTGTTATACTGTTGACAATTTTCTGGAAACCGGGCATAATAGACATAGGACACCAGGTCACGGAAGAGGCGAAAGGGTAGCCACGAAAGGGCACGAAAAGCTTTTGCGCCTTTCTCGTCCCATCGTGCCCCGTGTGGGAGGAGAGGGAAACAGATGCCAGATATGCAATTGAAGGAGTATACCGCCAGGATCAAGGAACTGATTCACAGTGAGCGTCACGACGAGGCGATCGCTCACTGCCGCCACATCCTGCGCTACTATCCCAGGCACATCGAAACCTATTGTCTGCTGGGAGAGGCCTGCCTGGAAAAGGGGATGTACCGCGAGGCGATCGAGTTTTTCCAACGGACCTTGAGCGCCGATCCAGAAAATTTCATCGCCCGGGTCGGTTTGGGCATCATTTATGGCGAACAGGGGGCGACGCCGGAGGCTATCTGGCAGATGGAGCGGGCTTTCGAGTTGGCCCCCGGCAATCCTGAGGTGCGGCGGGAACTTCAACGCCTGTATGCCCAACGCGATGGTGTGGAAAAAACCCGGTTAAAATTGACCCAGGGGGCGTTGGGCCGGCTGTATATGCGCAATGGATTGTATGAGCTGGCTATCGACGAGTTCCGTGCCGTCCTGCGCCAGGATCCAGAGCGGCCTGATGTGCGTGTTGCCCTGGCCGAAGCTCTGTGGCACGAAGGACGGCGTCTGGAAGCGGTGGAGGTTTGCCTGGAACTCCTTGAAGCCCTGCCGAACAGCCTGAAGGCGAACCTGATCCTGGGTGAAATCTGGCTGCGTGGTGGACATGAGGAAGCCGGCGAGGAAAAGCTCAACGTCGCCCGGGCCCTTGATCCAGAGAACCTGGTGGCCCACGAGATGATGGGTAGGGAATCTCCCCTGACCCCGGAACAGGTGTCTATCCCTGAATTGGAGGTTACTCCCGATATGCTCCGGGGTGTCGTTCCCGGCAAGATCGAAGAACCGCTGGGCCTGGTCTGGCGCGAGGAGGCCGGCAGGCCAGCAGCGGCTGTCGAAAAGGCCCCACCGGCGAGGGTTGTCGAGCCATGGGAAGAGGCAGAGGAGATCCCTGACTGGCTGCGGGAGATAGGAGCCGCCGAAGGAGAGACGCCGGTCCGGCCCCCCACTGCCCCCGTGCCAGAGGAAAAGCTCTTTGCTGCCGAAGAGGTCCCTGACTGGCTGCGGGAATTGGTGGGTGAGGGAAAAAAGCCGGTCTCCGAGGAGATTCTTCCCGCTGCCGGGTTGCTGGAGGAGGAAATTCAACCAGAAGAGATTCCGGCCTGGCTGCGGGAGCTGGAGATGCCAAAGGCGGAGGAGATAGCCCCGCCGGTGGCCGCAGCAGTGGAGGAGGAGGTCCCGGCCTGGCTGCGGGAGCTTGGGGTGCCAAAGGCGGAGGAGATAGCCCCGCCGGTGGCCGGGGTTGCCAGGGCGGAGGTGCCGGAGAGCTTGCGGGCCCTGGTAGAAGCCGGTATCCTGAGTGAGGCCGACCTGGAAGCGGCCATGGCCGAGATGACGGCCGAGGAGCTGGCGGCCCAACGGGCGGAGGAGGTCCCGGCCTGGTTGAAGGAACTGGTCACCGGCGAAGAGGTCCCCGCTGCTGAAGAGGCCGCCCCGCCGGTGGCCGCAGCAGTGGAGGAGGAGGTCCCGGCCTGGGTGCGGGCGCTGGAGGTGCCAAAGGCGGAGGGGATAGCCCCGCCGGTGGCCGCAGGAGTGGAGGAGGAGGTCCCGGCCTGGCTGCGGGAGCTGGAGGTGCCAAAGGCGGAGGAGATAGCCCCGCCGGTGGCCGCAGCGGTGGAGGAAGAGGTCCCGGCCTGGCTGCGGGAACTGGGGGTGCCAAAGGCGGAAGAGGCCGCCCCGCCGGTGGCCGAGGCGGTGGAGGAAGAGGTCCCGGCCTGGCTGCGGGAACTGGAGGTGCCAAAGGTGGAAGAGGCCGCCCCGCCGGCAGCCAGGGCGGAGGTGCCGGAGAGCCTGCGGGCCCTGGTAGAAGCCGGCATCCTGAGCGAGGCCGACCTGGAAGCGGCCATGGCCGAGATGACGGCCGAGGAGCTGGCGGCCCAACGGGCGGAGGAGGTCCCGGCCTGGTTGAAAGAACTGGTCACCGGCGAAGAGGTCCCCGCTGCTGAAGAGGCCGCCCCGCCGGTGGCCGCAGCGGTGGAGGAAGAGGTCCCGGCCTGGCTGCGGGAGCTGGAGGTGCCAAAGGCGGAGGAGATAGCCCCGCCGGTGGCCGCAGCGGTGGAGGAGGAGGTCCCGGCCTGGCTGCGGGAACTGGAGATGCCGGAGGCGGAGGAGGTTCTGCCGGCCGAGGAAATGGTCGCACCGGTGGAAGAGGTCCTGCCGGTCAGAGAAGCGGTCGCGCCGGTGGAGGAGATGCCCCTCGCCGAGGCCGAGATGGTCGCCCCGTTTGAGCGGGTGGAGGTGGAAGAGGAGGTTGCTCCACCCTCGCGGCTGGATGAGTTGTTGGCCCGGCTCAAGAGCCGTCCCCGCGACCATCAGGCCCGTCTGGAGCTGGCCCGCCTTTACCGGGATGAACAGGATTGGGCTGCGGCCCTGACCCACTATGAGAGACTGATTTCGGCCCGCAAATTCCTGCCTGCGGTCATCGAGGACCTGGTGCCCCTGCTCGCCGAGGGAAAGGAACGGGCGCGGGTGTGCCAGTTGCTGGGAGATGCCTATGTGCAGGAAGATCGCCTGGATGAGGCGCTGAATATGTATCGGCTGGCGCGCCAGGCGCTCCTGCAACACTGAAACCGGAGTGCGCAAGAGGACACATGGAACGCACGCTGATTATCCTCAAGCCGGATGCCGTACAACGGGGCCTGATCGGCGCAATCCTCAGCCGGCTGGAGCGCCGGGGTTTGAGATTTGCCGCGCTCAAGATGATGCAGATCACACCCGAACTGGCAGCACGCCATTATGCCATCCACCAGGGCAAACCTTTCTACGATGGCCTTATTCGATTCATCACCAGCGGCCCGGTCGTGGTCGGTGTTGTCGAAGGGAAGGATGCCATCAACATTGTGCGCAAGACGATGGGCGCCACCGACCCGGCCCGGGCCGAACCGGGCACCATCCGGGCCGATTTCGGCCTGGAGATCGGCCGCAACCTGGTCCACGGCTCCGATGGACCGGAAACAGCCGCTTACGAAATCCCCCTCTTTTTCACCGAGGAGGAGATCCTGGATTACCGGCGGGCCATAGACGACTGGATCAATGAATAGACACATCCTCCCGCAGGTTCAAAACCTGCGGGAGGATGTTCTATCACCTGCCATGACCGCCCGGGCAACGGCCAGAGCATCCTCGATATCCTGGGCCTCGATCCCATAGTGGGTGACGGCCCGGACCTGGCGGGGGCCGACGGCTCCCATCCTGACGCCGTGCGCGGCCAGGCCGGCCACGAACTCCACCGCCGACAGGGTGCCAGGGGCCAGCTCAAAGAGGACAATATTGGTGACCACCCGCGCCGGGTCGAGCAGGATCCCCGGCAGGCAGGCCAGCCCTTCGGCCAGCCGCCGGGCGTTGGCATGATCCTCCGCCAGACGGTCCACCATCGTCTCCAGGGCCACGATCCCTGCTGCGGCCAGCACCCCGGCCTGGCGCATCCCTCCGCCGAGCATTTTGCGCTGACGGCGCGCCTGGCGGATAAACTCTGCCGGGCCGCACACCAGGGAGCCGACCGGCGCCGACAGCCCTTTCGACAGGCAAAAGCTCACCGAGTCGGCATCGCGGGCCAGCAGCGAGGGTTCTACCCCCAGGGCCACGGCAGCGTTGAAAATGCGCGCCCCATCCAGGTGAACCGCCAGACCATAGCGGTCGGCCAGAGCGCGCACCCGGGCCATATAGGCCGGGGTGAGCACCGCTCCACTGCAACGGTTGTGGGTGTTCTCCAGACAGATCAACCGGCTGCGGGGATAGTGTTCGTTGTGCGGGTCACGGATAGCCGCCTCCAGATCGGCCAGGTCCAGTGTGCCGTCAGGCTGGTTGGGCACGGTGCGGGGATGGATGCCGCCCACGGCCGAGGAGCTACCGGCCTCGAACAGGAAGGTGTGGGCCAGATGGCCCATGATCGCCTCGTCGCCCCGGGCACAGTGGGTCAGCAGGCACACCAGGTTGGCCATCGTCCCGCTGGGCACAAACAGGGCGGCTTCTTTACCCAGCCGCTCGGCGGCCATCGCCTGCAGGCGGTTGACCGTCGGGTCCTCGCCATACACATCGTCCCCCAACTCGGCCTGGAACATGGCCTGGCGCATGGCCGGCGTGGGCAGGGTCACTGTATCGCTGCGCAGATCGATAACCTTTTTGCCGCTTTCCATCAGATCAGCTCCTGTGCAGGGCCGGCTTCCTTACCAGCCCCGGCTATTGTACCTTCAAAACCGATTGGCGACAAGTGGCCTGGCCTGCTGTGACCGGCCTGTCCCGCCGGGATGCCGGTTTGTAAGGCAACTGCGAGCAGTTGCCCTACTCAGGCAACAGGGGTATAATAAACCGGTCCGCCCGGCCCATCCACAGGGTCCGGGCCGGCGGACAAGTCCTGCATGGAGGCTGACATGAAAATCTTGATTGCAGCAGATATGGAGGGGATCACCGGCGTCGTCAGTTGGGACCATGTAGACCCCCAGCACGCCGAGTACAACCGTTTCCGCAAGCTGATGACCGGCGATGTGAACGCCGCCATCCGGGGAGCGTTTGATGCCGGAGCCGAGGAGGTGATCGTCACCGACGGTCATTCGCGGGGGCGCAACCTGCTCATCGAAGAGCTGGACCCCCGGGCACGGTTGAACTGCGGCAGCCCTTCGCCGCTGTCCATGATCCAGGGGGTGGACGCAGGGGTGGATGCGGCCCTGTTCGTCGGCTATCACGCCCGCGTCGGCACCCCAAATGCCATTTTGGAGCATACCTGGTCCAGCTCGTGTGTGGCGGGAGTGTGGATCAACGGCCAGGAGATGGGTGAAATCGGTTGGAACGCAGCGGTATGCGGCCACTTTGGGGTACCGGTGATCGCCATCTCTGGCGATCAGACGGCCTGTGCCGAGGCGGCGGCGCTGTTGGGCACGGTGGAGACAGCGGTGGTCAAATGGGCCAGCGGGCGGATGGCCGCCGAGTGCCTGCCGCCGGCGGTCGCCCAGGAGCGGATCTATCAGGCGGCCAGACAAGCCGTACAACGCTGGCGCGAGGGGCAGGCCCCCCAACCGTTCCGCCTGCCATCGCCGATTACGGTGAGCATGGAGCTGGTGCACTCGGAGATGGCCGACCGGGTGGCACTCCTGCCCGGCACCCGCCGTCTGGAGGGCAAACGGATCGAGTTGACCGCCGACGACATCCCGACGGCCTATCGCACCTTCCGGGCGGCCGTTGCCCTGGCCAGGGAGTGAGGTTCCCGGTCTATGCGGGTTCTAAAACGTCTCTTTTTCTTCCTGACCCCCTACTGGAAGACGCTGGTGCTCAACGGGGTTCTGTTGCTGGGGCGGGCCGGCATGGAGCTGGTCCCGCCGCTGTTTCAACGGGCCATCGTGGATGAGGTGATCGGCAGCCGTGACCTGGGGCGGCTGGGCCTGTTCATCGCCCTGCTGGTGGGCGTGTATGCGCTGCAGCAGGTGGTCAACGCCGGGGATATGTTCATCCGCCATGCGCTGGGCGAAAAGTTTATCTTTGACCTGCGGGTGCGGCTGTATGCCTGGCTGCAACGGCTGTCGCTCTCCTTCTTTGAGCGCACCTCCACCGGCGAACTGATGTCGCGGGTGACCAACGATGTCAACGCCCTGGAACAGTTTGTCACCCACGGTTCGGCCCTGACCGTCGTTGACCTGCTGCGGTTGTGCGGCGGGGCGGCCATCCTATTTGTCCTGGATGCCCGGCTGGCGCTTCTGGTGCTCCTGCCGGTGCCGGTGCTGGCCATCGCGATGCGCTATTTCAACACCCGCATCCGGCCCATTTACCGCCGCGTGCGCCGCCGGTTGGGGGATATCAACGCTCAGCTCCAGGATAACCTGTCGGGCATCCGGGTCATCCAGGCCTTTGCCCAGGAGGAACAGGCACTCCACCGTTTCACTGCCGAGAGCGAAAACTATTACCGGGCCCGGGTGCAGGGCATCCGCTACTGGTCCACCTTTTTTCCGGCCATGCGCTTTGTGGCCTCGCTGGGCACGGTGGTGGTGCTGGGGGCAGGGGCGGTGATGGTCACAGGCGGCGATCTGACGTTGGGCACCCTGGTGGCCTTTCTATCCTACGTCGCCTCCTTCTATGAGCCGATCAACCGGCTGACCGAGGTGGATAATGTCTTCCAGGAAGCCATTGCTGCCGGGGAACGGATCTTTGAACTGTTGGACCAGGCAGCCGAAATCCAGGATGCTCCAGATGCGATCGAGCTGCCGACCCTCCGCGGCGAGGTGGTCTTTCAGGATGTGCACTTTCGCTACGGCAGCGGTGACGAAGTGCTGCACGACGTGGAGTTCAGCATGGCCCCTGGCGAGGTGGTGGCGCTGGTAGGCCCCAGCGGGGCCGGCAAGACGAGTATCGCCAACCTGCTATGCCGCTTCTATGACCCGATCCACGGCCGGATCACCGTGGACGGCTATGACCTGCGCCAGGTTAAGCTTGCCTCGCTGCGGCGGCAGATAGCCGTGGTGCTTCAGGACACCTTCCTGTTCAACACCACGGTGCGCGACAATCTGCTGTACGGCAAGCCGGACGCCACCGACGAGGAGTTGATCGCCGCCGCCCGGGCCGCCTACGCTCACGAATTCATCGAGGCGCTGCCGCAGGGCTACGAGACCGAGATCGGCGAACGGGGGGTCAAACTGAGCGGCGGCCAGAAGCAGCGGCTGGCCCTGGCCCGGGCCATCCTGGCCAACCCGCGCATCCTGATCCTGGATGAGGCCACCTCGTCGGTGGATGCCGAAGCGGAATACCTGATTCAACAGGCGCTGGACCAGGTGTTGCAAGGCCGCACGGCCCTGATCATCGCCCACCGGCTGAGCACCATCCGCAACGCCGACAAGATCATCGCCCTGGAAGAGGGCCGCATCGTCGAGGTGGGCGATCACCAGGAGCTGATGCGGCGAGGGGGGTTGTACAGCCAGCTTTATCAGCGACAACTGGAACTGGCCGCGGCAGATTAGCCCCTGTAGGGCAACTGCTCGCAGTTGCCCTACATTCAGTGGTAGACTTCAGGGTATAGGGGTGCTGACAGCCGGCCCACCCCAAAACAGAGGCAACAGCCAGGTGAGCAGGAGCCAGATCAACAACGCAATCCCAACCAGGATCCACATCCGACGCAGGGCCAGGGTCGGATCGGACCTGGGTTTCTGCGGTTCCTGGGGTTTGGGTAGCTCTCTGTCGCAGCGCCAGCAGACCTGCCGGCCTTCTGGATTGTAAACGCCACAGTGGGGACAATCCATCCTGTCGCTCCAAACAGGGGCCAGGCATATAGCCAATGCCTGGCCCCTGTTTCTATGCCCCCTGCCAGCGCAAGATCGGCTGGCGGGCAGCGCGCACCTCGTCCAGACGGCGGACCGGAGCGGTGTGGGGTGCCTGATGGAGCAGTTCCGGGTCGGTCAGCGCCTCGTCACGGATGGCACGCAGCGCTTCGGCAAAGGCGTCCAGCACCTCCTTGCTCTCCGTCTCGGTCGGTTCGATCATCAGCGCCTCGGGCACGATGAGCGGGAAGTAGTTGGTCGGTGGGTGGAAGCCGTAATCAATCAGCCGCTTGGCGATATCCAGAGCATGCACACCAGGGGCGCCAGGCACAATCCCTTTGACCACGAACTCGTGCATGTGGGTGCGGTCGTGGGAAACGGGAAAGAGATCCCTGATCCGGCTCTTGAGATAGTTGGCGTTGAGCACTGCCATCTCGCTCACCTGTCGCAACCCGGCCGCGCCCAACATACGGATGTAGGTGTAGGCCCGCACCAGCACCGCAAAGTTGCCGTAGAACGCCTTGACCCGGCCGATGCTTTTTTCGGGCATGGTCAGGTGGAAACAGACCGCTTCTTCGTCCAGCTCCGCAGCACAGTCACAGCCGCAGTCGGATTCGCGGCAGCGGCGCAGCTCGACGATGGGGCCGGGCAGGAAGGGGGTCAGAGCGGCAGAGACGCCCACCGCCCCGGCTCCCGGTCCACCGCCACCGTGAGGGGTGGAGAAGGTCTTGTGCAGGTTAAAGTGCATCACATCAAAGCCCAGGTCGCCCGGTTTGGCAATGCCCAGCAGGGCGTTGAGATTGGCCCCATCGCCGTAGACCAACCCGCCGCAGCCGTGGATCAGGGCCACAACCTCGGTCAACTGCTCCTCGAACAGGCCCAAGGTGTTGGGGTTGGTCAGCATCAGCCCGCAGACCGTCTCGTTGCACAGCCCCCGCAACACCTCCAGGTCCACATTGCCCCGCTTGTCCGAGGGCACTTCGACCACCTCCAGGCCGGCCATGCTGGTGGTGGCAGGATTGGTGCCATGAGCGCTGTCGGGCACAAGGATGCGGGTGCGTTGCCTCTCGCCCCGGTCCAGGTGCCAGGCACGCATGATCAACACACCGGTCAACTCCCCATGCGCCCCGGCCGAAGGCTGGAGGCTCACCCCGGCAAAGCCCCCGATCTCTTTTAGCATCTCCTGCAGTTCGTACATCAACCGCAGGTTGCCCTGCACGGTGTGGACCTCCTGATAGGGGTGGGTCAGGGCAAAGCCGGGCAGTCGGGCGGCGGCCTCATTGACCTTGGGGTTGTACTTCATGGTGCAGGAACCCAGCGGATAAAAGCCGACATCAATGGCCCAGTTCAGCTGGCTGAGGTGCATATAATGGCGCACCAGGGTCAATTCGTCCACCTCCGGCAGGTCCACCTCATCGCGGATCAGCTCCGCCGGGGGCAGTTCGGCCTGGGGCACATCCAACGCCGGCAGGGTGGTCGCCATGCGGCCCGGTTTGCTCAGTTCATAGATGAGCGGCTCTACGCCGGCACAGGGCACACCACGATTGGCCTTCATGCTGCCACCTCCTTTCGCGCTTCGTCCAGGGCCTCGACCAGAGCCTCGATCTCCTGGCGGCGGATGACCTCGGTCACGCACAGGAGCATATGGTTGGCCAGGTGGGGATAGTCGCGCTCCAGGTCATAGCCGCCGATCAGGCCCCACTCTTCCAGCAGGTAGTCATTGATGGCCACCACCGGCGCCGGACAGTGGACCACGAACTCGTGGAAGAAGGGCCTGTCGTTCCACACCCGATAGCCCTCCAGGGAGGCAATGCGCCCGGCGGCGTAGTGGGCTTTGTGGTAACACAGTTCCGCCAGCGTGCGCAACCCTGTCTTGCCCAGGGCAGCCAGGTGGATGGCCATCGCCAGAGCGCACAGCGCCTCGTTGGTGCAGATGTTGGAGGTGGCCTTTTCGCGGCGGATATGCTGCTCACGGGTGGAGAGGGTCAGCACAAAGCCACGCCGCCCCTCGGCATCCACCGTCTGGCCCACCAGCCGGCCGGCCATCTTGCGCACATCCTTTTCGCGGCAGGCGAAAAAGCCCAGGTACGGCCCGCCAAAGTTCAGGCCGTTGCCCAGCCCCTGTCCTTCGCCCACAACAATATCGGCCCCATAGTCGCCCGGCGGACGCAGCAGCCCCAGGCTGACCGGCTCGGTGACGACGATCAACATCGCCCCGACGGCATGCACCCGATCGGCCAGCCCGGTCAGGTCTTCGATCTGGCCGAAAAAGTTGGGGGTCTGGACGATCAGACAGGCGGTGTTGGGGTCCAACAAGGAGATGAGGGCCTCCAGGTCGGTGTTCAGCGCCGGTTCGTCGCCGACGATCTCCAGCTCCATACCGCGAGTATAGGTGCGCACCACGGCCCGATACTCGGGATGCAGCGTGGGGGAGAGGATAACACGCCTGCGTTTGCCACGGCCCACACTCAGCGCCATGATGACCGCCTCGGCGGTCGAGGTAGCCCCGTCATAGTGGGAGGCGTTGGCCACCTCCATCCCGGTCAGGGCACAGATCATGGACTGGTACTCAAAAATGCTCTGCAACGTGCCCTGGCTGATCTCAGGCTGGTAGGGGGTATAGGCGGTATAGAATTCGGAGCGGCTGAGGAGATGGTCCACCACGCGGGGCACATAGTGGTGGTAGGCTCCGGCCCCCAGAAAGCAGGGGTAATGCCCCACATCCAGGTTTTCTTCACTCATGGCCTCCAGTTCGGCCAGGATCTCCATCTCGGACAGGGGTTCGGGCAGATTGAGAGTCGGGAAACGGCAGGCCGCCGGCACATCGTGAAACAGGTCCTCCACCCGCGCCACGCCGATCGCCGCCAGCATCTCCGCCCGGTCCGCCTCGGTATGTGGAATATAGCTCATAATCCCCCCTTCGAGAAAACCAGGGTCAGTGGTCCAGGCTCTCGACGTATGACCGATAGGTTTCGGCATCCATCAGGCTGTCCAGCTCGGACAGATCGGCGATGGCGATGCGCACCAGCCACGCTGCCCCGAACGGATCCTGGTTGACCAGTTCAGGTGAATCCTCCAGCTCTTCGTTGACCTCCAGGATTTTGCCACCGACAGGGAGATATATATCCGAGGCAGCCTTGACCGACTCGACGGTAGCAAAAACCTCACCCTGCTCGAAGGTGTCGCCCACCTCCGGCAGCTCTACATAGACGACATCCGACAACTGGTCCTGGGCATAGTCGGTGATGCCGACCACCCCTTCATCCCCCTCCACGCGGATCCATTCGTGGTCCTGGGTGTACCTGCAATTGGGATCGATCTTCATGTTCCTCACTGAACCTCCTTTTTTCCTGACTCTGTAGGGCAACTGCTCGCAGTTGCCCTATTCCATTTTAACATCAAATGACATGGTTGACAAACTCCAGATGTGCCCTCTTCAGGCATCCGGTATGAGCATCGGTATCTGTTTACCGCAGGGACGGAGGGCACAGAGATCCTTATCTGTCCCCGAAACCTCTATGACAGGAGTTACGCAGTTGGCCTGGCAGGCTTACCACGAAGGCACCAGGACACGAAAAACTCCAGCCTTTCCTTGAACCGACAACAACCGAATATAGTCATCATCGTAGGAGCTGTGGATTTGTGGATGATGTGGAACATCAGGTAGCAGACACACAACTGCTGGGGATCGGCCTGGCTTTCCGCCACGAATGCTGGGGAGCACGACCCTGGCCGACGTGTGGATGAAAAGCTGGGGGGAGGGGCAGATTTTCCACAATCGGAGGATAGGCCGGCCGGGAGAAGGCTGGCCGGGAGATTTGTTTCCACAGTCAGGTCCTGGTCCGGGACAGGTTATCCACACAGATAGGGACTTTTCCACAGCTTTTTCCGATTTATCCACAGGCAAGGTGCCTGGGCGGTCCTGGACAGCTATCCTTACTTTTGCCTTTTCAGTAGCGGTTCGGTGTCGGCGAACGGTCTGGCGACCACGATGACCCGGTGGGAATTGCCGGGCCACTCGTATGGCCAGCAGGTGACCAGGGTCAGCCGCTCGTCGGCGGTGGGCAGAATCCACTGCGCGTTCTTTTTCCGCACCGGGAGGGGCATGCCTGTTTCCTGGAGAATATATTTCTCGGTCACGATGTAGAGATAGGGAGTGTTATCCACATACAGGGTGATTTCGTCTCCCGGCACCAGGTCCACGATATGGCGAAAGACCTTGCCCTCGATGTTATGGTGCCCGGACAGGACCACATTGCCTCCATTGCCCGGCAGGGCCGAGTTGATGTGCCAGCCGGCTGCGTTGGCGGGGACAACCCAGTCGGAGACGAAGGTGCCCTGGCGATTGACCATTTCCCAACCCATCGGCACCACCCTGGCATCCAGGCCAATGGCCGGCGCGACAATGCGTGTGGGAGGCTTTTGCGCCCGCGGCGGTGGGGTGGCGGTGGGAGCCGGGCTGGGTGGCGGGAGAGGCGGCGTGGCCGATGGGGCAATGGACACAGGTTCGATGGCCGGCCATTCAGGCAGAAACTCTGGGGTTGGCCCTCTGATGGCCGGTCGCCGGGTCGGGGGAGGTGTAGTGGTGGGAACAGGGCTGATGGTGGGCGCTGAAGAGGTCGGTTCCAGCGGGGCGGTCACGGCCAGGACAACCGCCCCCGCTTCGCTGAGGACCGCCGGGGGAGGGGCGTTCAGGCGCAACCACACTCCCCACCCCAGGCCAACCAGGATCATCATGATGCCCAAAATCAGCATCCCCCTGGACAGGGCCGGCAACAGCTTGCGCACCGTTCACTCCCCACCTTCATGCGACTGCCTCCATCAGCTTCACCACCTGATATTCCGACCTCTCTTCAGCCTGCCGGAGCCTGTTGATGACCTGATGGCAGGCCGCAAGCTTTTCCTCCGCTTCCTCTTCTGTCAATTCCGGATCGGCGCCGATCTGGATGGCGGCGATGACCGACATCCAATCCAGCAGTTGCCCGAAGGCTTCGTGGTTGAACCACAACACGCCTCGATGGCGGTTGACCTGCAAGAACCGTTGCACCTCCTCGTCCTTGAGCCACGAGGTCAACACCCGGCAGGCACGCTCCTGTTCACTGCCCTCCCAATCAAACCATCGTTGATGGCTGATGAGGATTTTTACCGTCCCGATTGCCCGCCAGGCTGCCCCCTCGTCCAGCCCCAGCTCCTGGAGCGCGCTCGCCAGCAACCTGCCCAGCAGCCACTCATCGAGCCAGCTTCGACTCTGCGCTGCGAACCCGGTCGTGGTGGCGATCTTGCCCAGGGCGTGGCTGAACAGCCAGCCCGATAGCGTGCCCCAGCCCTCAATCGTCAATCGGAAATCGTCAATCAATCGCAAAGCGGCTGCCAGTTCGCAGCGGATTTCACGGGCGATCCGTTCCGGGTCACCGCTGCCATCGGTAAAGCGCTGGACCTGGCGCAACAAGGCCAGCACCCGGCGCTCTGCCTCGTCCAGAGTTGCGGTATCTGCGGTCTCCGTGGGCGCGGCCACACGTCGGTCTATCAGCCAGCGCAGATACCCGGCGTTGATCAGCTCGCGGAAGGGGTCGTGGATCGGTTGCAGGAACAGTTCACGCCGCGCCTCTTCGATGTCGGGCACACCGCGCCCGTTCAGGTAACGGGCCAGTTGCGCGTACCGGTGCCACTCGTCATCCTGGACCTCACGCCAGTCGAGAAAGACATGGCGCTTGTAGGCCTCCAGTTCGATATACAGGCCGTTTTCACACAGCTCTTTGCCCTGGCGGATATATTCCAGGCCGGTGACCTGGTCGCGGAAGATGTAAAAGATCCCTTCGTCGGCCCGTAGCCCCAGGCCCTCGCCCAGGGTGCGCTGGACCAGCATCCGCCCGTCACCCTGCCCGGTTTTGACGGCGTAAGCAACCGAGCGCTGAACCCATCCCCGCGCCGTGGCGAACCGGTTGTGATAGACCACCAGGCCACGTTCATCGCCGGAGCGGTTGGAATAGGCAAATACATCTTCGTTGACATGGCCCTCCGGGGTGAAAAAGTCGTACAGCAAGAAATCCTGAACTTCGGCAAAGAGGTAGCGGCGGTGCAGCAGGGGAAAGATCTCCCGCTCATGGCGCTCGATCAGCCAGCGGTCCGGTTCTTCATCCCAGTAGGCGCGGCGGTATTCCATGCCATACTTTTCGGCCAGGCCCTCCACCTGGCCGTGGCCGAACATGGGCAGGCCCGGCAGCGTGGCCATCAGCGTGCAGATGCCGAAATATTTGTCCCCCTTGCCGAACTGGGCCACGGCCGTCTCTTCGTCGGGATTGTTCATAAAGTTCACGAACCGCTTGAGGATCTCCGGGTCGAATTCCAGCGTGTTCTTCATCACCTGCCGGTATTTGGCGTTGTCTTCGTCGCGCAGCATGTGCATAAAGGCGCTGTTGTAAACGCGATGCATCCCCAGGGTGCGCACGAAATAGCCTTCCAGCAGCCAGAAGGCTTCGGCCAGCAACAGGGTGTCGGGCGCTTCGGCGGCCACCCGGTCCACCACCTCGCGCCAGAATTCGACCGGCATGGCGGCGTCGAACTGTTCGCGGGTCAGGCCGTGCCCGGCGCGAGTGGGGATGGCCCCACCCGTGCCCGGTTCGGGGAACCACAGGCGTTGGTAGTGCTTCCTGGTCAGGGTCATGGCTGCGTCGAAGCGGATGATGGGGAACTGCCGGGCCACATGCAAAATCGTCTGGATGACCGCCTCACGCACCTCCGGGTTGAGGTAGTTGAGCTGGGCAGTGTCGTTCCAGGGCATGGAGGTGCCGTCGTTGCCGTGGTAGATATACCGGACATCGCCACTCTGGCGGTCGAGCCGTTTAAAGACCACCGCTGCATCGCTGCGGTCGTAGTAGTGATCCTCGATAAAGATGCCCACCCGTGCATCGTCAGACAGGTCCGGTCCGTTGAAGGTGTATGATGGAAATGGATTGTAGTTGAGTGAAATGAACCAGTCCGGGTGCTCAATCACCCATCGGGAATAGATGCCCACATGATTGGGCACCATGTCGCTGGCCAGGCGGATGCCCCGCTGCCAGGCCCGATCCTTGAGGTTCTGGTACGCTGCCGGGCCGCCCAGGTCGGCGGCGATCACATAATCGTACAGGGAATAGGCCGAGGCCACCGCTTCCGGGTTGCCGCACAACTGTTTGATCTTGCGCGAGGCCGGGCTGCGTTCCCACACCCCGATCAGCCACAGTCCGGTAAAGCCCCAGCGTGCCAGGGTGTCCAGCTCCTGGTCAGGGATCTGGTCCAGGCGGGTGATCGGCTGGCCATATTTTTGGGAAAGCTGGTGCAGCCACACATAGCTGTTCTTGGCCAGGAGCACCAGGCGGGGCATCCAGTCCAGGTCGGCGCTGAAGCGTTCCGGTTCGGCTTCCAATGCGCCATATTCATATACCACAGCCGGCCCTGGCCCCCCAAAGACCGCCTTTTCCTCTTCCCGGATCAGGTCCAGCCCCCCCAACAGGCGATACAGGTAGCGGCTCAGCAGCAATCCCCACCGTTGCCGGATATACTCCAACTGTGCTGCCAGGGAGTGGGGATGGGCCAGGGCTGGGGCGCGCAGCATGTCCAGCAGGTTCTGATGGTCGGGTCCGAAGCGGGGTTGGGTCTCGAAGAAGTTGTGCAGGGCCAATGGAATCTGGGCGTAGGCCGTCTCGCGGGTCAGGCCGTTGTCATCGAATAGTTCCAGGAAGGGGGTGAAGGCCGGGTTGGCATTTGCCAGCCAGAGCAGCATCATCTCTTCCAATACGACCTGACGATGGGGCATGCCCTCTGTTTCGCCCTGCAGATAGGCATCCAGGCTCATTTCGCGGCGGTAGACAGCCAGAGGGGGGAACTCGGTGGCGAAGCGGCGCAGGGTGGCATCTACCGCTTCCCGGCCCAGGTGGGCATCCAGCCAGGCCAGGGCCTGGGCCATCACCTGGGGGTTCACCTGCTCGCGGTAGAGCTGGACGACATAATGCGCAAGCTCATCAATGAGGCCCATGGCGTTGATCTGCCCGGCCTTGACCGCCTGCTCAGGAAAGTTCACCAGGTCGCGCTGCTGATTCATCTTTTGGGCAAAGACCCGCGCGGCGTGGAAATTGGCGAAAATGACATTGCCGTTCCAGGTGAACAGCGACTCATCGAACCGATAACGGTCCCGCGCCTGGCGGGAGACGTGGAATTCCATAGTGGGCATCTTGTCCTCCACTCCCATTATGCCCGTTTCGGGCCTGGCTGTCAAATCTGGCAGAGCTTTGTAGGGCAACTGCTCGCAGTTGCCCTACACCTCTCCCCCGCCCTCTTCGCCGAAGGGGGCCAGGGGGTAGGGGTGAGGTCGAATCGAACATTGTCGAGAAAAAGTGTCCACCAATTTCCCCTGGTAAATTGAACTACCCCCTTGACCTCAGCTCCAAATTGTGATATGATAGATTGGGAGCCTGCGATGACTGTAACCGACCCGTGCGATGACACGCACAGCATCTTTATTCTTCCGGTTCTCAATCTGTTCCTGCTCTATGCTCCCCTGCATACCTTTGCTGCGCTGGTTGCTCCTGCTGCGACGGACCAGATCCGCCGGGCGCTTTTATTCGGCCAGGATGTGGGGGCAGGTTCGGTGCGCAACATCGTCGAGCACCTCAGGGGAGCGACCGCCCCTGTGCCACAACCCAGACAGGGGGAGTTTGTCCCGGCGTTCCTGGGTCTGATCCCAACGCGCGGCTGTAACCTGGCCTGCACATACTGCGCTTTTCTGACGAGCCAGGGTGCCGGGCAGGTTATGGACCTGCGCCTGGCACGGACTGCCATCGAGTGGTACCTGGAACGGGTGGGCCGGTCCGGGTTCCAGATGGCCGAAATTCACTTTTTCGGCGGAGAACCGTTCTGCGCCGAGGAGGTGGTGGATTTTGCCTGTCACTTTGCCCGGCTCAAGGCCGCTGAGACAGGCTGCACCGTCCGCTTTGAGGTGGCGACCAACGGCGCCTTCGACGAGGATCGCTGCCGGTGGGCCGCCGATAGCCTGGACAGCATTATCCTCTCGCTGGACGGCCCGGACGATATCCAGGACCGACACCGACCGCGCCGGGATGGGCAGGGGAGCTTTCAGACCGTGGCCCGCAACGCCCGCATCCTGTCAGAAGGTCCGGCCGAACTTGCCATCCGCGCCTGCGTGACGGCCGAGACGGTGGGCCGGCTGCCCGACATCGCGGCCTGGTTCTGCCAGGAGTTCCGCCCGGTTTCGGTCTGCTTTGAGCCGGTTCAACCTTCTGCGCCCTCGGAGGCAGCCGGGTTGGCACCGCCCGATCCGTGGGAGTTTGCCCGCTATTTTATCCAGGCTGCCCGGGTCCTGGAGGCCCACGGTGTCGCTCCGGTCTATGCCGCCGCCGACATCACCGCCCGGCGCGTGAGCTTTTGCCCGGTGGGCCAGGATGTGCCCATCATCTCCCCTGACGGGGATGTCGCTGCCTGTTACCTGCTGCGCCAGGAATGGGCAGCCAGGGGGTTCGACCTCCGCCTGGGCAGGATCAAAGACGACACCCTGTTCCTGGATGACGGCGCGATCGCCAGGGTGCGGAGCTTGAATGTGCATCATAAGCCGCTCTGCGCTCGCTGTTTCTGCCGATGGCACTGCGCTGGCGGTTGCCATGTCAACCATCTCCTGTCGGACAGGCCGGGTGACTATGACCGGCTATGCCTTCAGACGCGGATCATTGCCCTGCGCAATCTGTTAAAGGTGTTGGACCGCGACGATCTGGCCCGCGACTTGCTGAACGACCGCCCGGCGTTGGAGCGAGCGGTGTGGCAGCCCTCAGATGCCCTGGCCGACTGGAGCCGACTGAGATGACCCTCTACCGCTGTGCACCGGCTATCGTCTGGGTCAAGGATGTCGGACAGACCCTCCTGGTCGCTCAGGAGCGGGGACAATGGTGGGCATTGCGCGGTGTGGAGGCCACCATCTGGGACCTGCTGACGTTGCACTATTCCTTTGAACAGATCGTTGGGTTTCTGACAGAACTGCTGGGGCTGTCCGGAGAGGAGGTAATGCAACGCCTGCTGGCCGTCATCCGCCGTTGGGAGCAGGCGGGTATCGTGTGCCCCCTGGAAGGAGAGGGGAGTGGCTAACCTGGTGATCAGTGCTATCTGCAACCAGAACTGCGCCTACTGCTTCACGACCGACCATCGGCAGCCAGGCCACGATTTCCTGCCGCTCGGCGCTTTTGGGGAACGGTTGGACTTTCTGGACCGTTCCGGTATCCAGGAGGCTCGCCTGCTGGGGGGCGAGCCGACCCTGCATCCGCAATTCCCCGATCTGGTCGAACGTGCCAGAGCGGCGGGCAAGCGGGTGGTGATCTTTACCAATGGGCTGATGCCCGAAACCGCCCTGACCTGTCTGGAAGCGTTGCCGGTCGAACAGTGCACCGTCATGGTTAACGTCAACCAACCCAACGGAGACCGGGCTGCCCACGAACGGCGCCTGGCTGTCATGCGGCGGCTGGGGGAGCGCGCTCTGCCCGGCTTTACCATCTACCGGCCCGACTTTCAGCCCGAATTTCTGCTGCCGCTCGTGGCCGAAACCGGCTGCAAGCCGGTCATCCGCCTGGGGATGGCCCAGCCCTGCCTGTCGGGCGGCAACCGTCACCTGCTGCCCAACCAGTATCGCGCCGTGGCCGTCAAGATCGTGCGTTTTGCCCAGGCTGCCGCCGGGACCGGTGTTGTCCTCGATTTCGACTGCGGTTTTGTGCGCTGTATCTTTTCCGACGCCGACCTGGAGGTGCTTCAGGCGGCCGGAGCCAAAGTCGGCTGGCACTGCAACCCCATCCTGGACGTGGACCTGGCAGGCAATGTCCTCCACTGCTTTCCTCTGGCGCAACTGGGCAGCCTGCCCCTCGCGCCGGAAAGTGACGCGGCGGCGCTGCGCCATACCTTTGAGAAGTGGACGCGGCCCTACCGCCGGGCCGGCGTGTTCAAAGAGTGCTCCTCCTGCCCGTTCAAAGCCAGTGGCGAATGTCCCGGCGGCTGCCTGGCTGCAACCATCCGCCGCTTCCGCCACACCCCATTCCGGGTGGAGGTGCCGGCATGAGCATCTGGATCATCCCTTACGTAGACCAGCCCCTCGACTTTTGGCAGGAGGTGAACCGTCGCTTCGGCTTGCAGGTGAAGGAGGTCTATTCCCCGGTACCGGGCCGGTTGTTTGCCTCGGGGCGGCCACCACAGCCGGAGAGGTTCCTGAGCGATTTTTTGCGGGATGTGCCGCTGCCCAAGGGGGTGCTGGTCAATCCCATCGTCCTGCCCCGGCCGGTGGAGGTGGTAGCGCCCCAGGTTCTGACCGCCCTGCGGCGGCTGGAAGGTGACTATGGCGTGCGGAGCGTGACCGTGGCCAACCCCACCCTGGCGCGGCGGATCAAGGAGGCGTTGCCCGGCTGGAAGGTCACCGCCTCGGTGCTGATGGGCCTGGTCACCCCGGCCCAGGTCTGGCTGGTGGGGGATGGAGTGGATGCCATCACCGCCGACAACCGGTTGGTACGCGACCTGTCAGGATTGAGGCAGTTGCGACAGGCTTATTCCGGTGAAATTCGGCTGATCGTGAACGAAGCCTGTCTGCCCGGCTGCCCCTTCCGCACCCAGCACTTTTACGAAATGGGGTACGGCGATGAGTTCCCGCAGTCGTTGTGCCAGGGCCTTCTTGAGCAGCACCCCTGGTTGCGTCTGACCGGAGCCTGGGTTCTGCCCCGGCATCTGCACTTCTACGACGGGCTGTACGATGGGCTGAAACTGGCCGGACGGGTCACTTTGCGCGATCCGGAACGCTACCTGCGTGTTCTGGAAGCTTATATTCACCGCAGACCGATCCTGCCCCGCGACATCGGCGGCGGGCCGGCCTCCCCCGTGGCGGCCATAGACGTCTCGGACGAGTGGTTCGAGTTTGTCCTGCACTGCCACAAGCGGTGTGACATCTGTTCTGTGTGCCGTGAGCAATATGAACAGGCGATTCACAGCTCAGGAGGGGAATGATGACAGAAAAAGAGTTCGAAGGAGAGAAAGAAGCAGAAGAGGAGCCGGAAGTCTATGCGGTAAAAAAGGATGTCGGTGGCTGGCAGTTCGACCGCCGCACCTTTTTGGCTGCGGCCGGCGCGACGGCGGCTGCAGCCGCTGTGGGAACTGTTGCCGGCTGTGGCCCGGCGGCCACGGCGCCGGTCGTGACCCAGGTGGTGACACCACCGGCCGTGACCCAGGTGGTCATCGTCAAAGAGGTGACGGCCACGCCATCGCCCACGCCAGAGATGACCGATACCCCCACTCCTACCCCGACGCCGACCCCCACTC
>DAOTYI010000059.1:0-9289 GCA_034434895.1 Anaerolineae bacterium | reverse complement strand
TCGGCTACCCATTGCCTTCGGCTACCCATTGCCTTCGGCTACCCATTGCCTTCGGCTACCCATTGCCTTCGGCTACCCATTGCCTTCGGCTACCCATTGCCTTCGGCTACCCGGTGCGATTTCTTGTTTCCCCCGTCATCTTGTGGTACAATGCACCCGCGAAATTCAGGACAGCAGGGGGCGGAGAAGCGATGTCTTCTCTCGAAATACCGGTCGCCGCGGTCATCCTGGCTGCCGGCGGCGCGACCCGCATGGGGCAGCTCAAACAGTTGCTGCCCCTCGGCGGGCAACCGATGGTCCGTCATGTGGCCCAGGCAACCTGTGCGGCCGGATTGGACCAGGTGGTGGTTGTGGTCGGCGCGCAGGCCGACAGCGTGCGACAGGCGCTGACCGGCCTGCCGGTGGAGATCGTCGTCAATCGGGCGTGGGCCGAGGGGCTGAGCAGTTCGCTGCGGGCGGGGATCCAGGCCCTGAACACTCAGGTCCGGGCCGCCCTCATCCTCCTGGCCGACCAGCCGGCGTTGACCCCTGCCCTGCTCCGGGCACTGGTGGACCACTACCGGGCTACGGGTGCGCCCCTCATCGCCCCTTTCTACCGGGGACAGCGCGGCCACCCGGTGCTCTTTGCCCGCTCACTTTTTCCCGAACTGCTGGCTGTTGAGGGCGACCGGGGAGGACGGGAGGTGATCGCCCGCCACCAGAAAGAGATGGCACGCCTGGAGGTTGACGACCCGGCGGTGCTCCTGGATATAGACACCCCCCAAGACTACAAGAAGGTGACAGAAAAGGCATAGATGACCACGATTGAAACAGCCTCCGACCAGACCTCTGCCCGCAGAGCCGCTCTGATCGCCGCGACTCTGGCTGCCTTTCTCACTCCATTTATGGATTCGGCGCTCAACCTGGCCCTGCCGTCCATCAGCCGCGAGTTTGCCATGAATGCGGTCCTGTTGACCTGGGTTCGGAACGCTTACCTCCTGACCACAGCCATGTTCCTGGTGCCGCTGAGCAAAATCGCCGACCTCTATGGCCGGAAGCGGATCTTTCGCTACGGCATAGCCCTTTTCACCACCACGGCGCTGCTGGCCGGGTTTTCCACCTCAGCGGCCATGCTGATCACGGTGCGAGCCATCCAGGGCCTGGGCAGCGCCATGATCTTTGGCACCGGCATGGCCATCCTCACCTCGGTCTTTCCGCCGGGGGAGCGGGGGCGGGTATTGGGCCTCAATGTGGCCGCCACCTATCTGGGCCTGTCCATCGGCCCATCCGCCGGCGGTCTCCTGACCGGCGAACTGGGCTGGCGCAGCATCTTTTTCACCATCGTCCCCCTGGGGTTGATCGTCATCACCTTTATCACCTGGCAACTGAAAGGGGAGTGGGCCGAGGCCCAGGGCGAGGGGTTCGATCGAACCGGCTCCACCTTCTATGCCCTGGCCCTCGTCGCCTTGATGTATGGCTTTTCCCGGCTGCCAGGGGTGACGGGAGTCGGGTTGCTCCTGGCGGGAGGGGTGAGCCTGGCCCTCTTTGTGGCCTGGGAATTGAGGACGCCGCACCCGGTGTTGAGCATCGGCCTGTTGATCCACAACCGGCCCTTTGCCTTTTCCAACCTGGCAGCGCTGATCAACTACAGCGCCACATCGGCGGTCGCTTTTTTGCTGAGCCTGTACCTGCAATACATCCAGGGGCTGAGTCCGCAGCAGGCCAGCCTGGTGCTCACCGCCCAACCGGTCATGATGGCCGCCTTTTCACCGCTCAGTGGCTGGCTATCGGACCGGATCGAACCCCGGATCATCGCTTCGCTGGGCATGAGCGTGACCGCCATCGGCCTGGGCCTGTTCATCCCCATCGGCATGGCAACGCCGCTATGGAGCATCGTGGCCCGGCTGATGTTGCTGGGATTCGGCTTTGCCCTGTTCTCCTCGCCCAACACCAACGCCATCATGAGCTCTGTCGAGCGGCGCGCCTATGGCCTTGCTTCCGGCATGGTGGGCACCATGCGCCTGATAGGCCAGATGCTCAGCATGGGCATCGCCGCCCTGCTGTTTGCCCTCTATATCGGCCGGGTCGAGATCGCCCCCCAGGTTTATCCCCAGTTTCTGACCAGCGCCCAGGTGGCCTTTGCCATTTTCACCGTCCTGTGCGTGGGCGGCGTTTTCGCCTCGCTCATCCGAGGCAACATCCGGGAGCAGAAATGAACCTCTCTGCCATCCAATCTCTCATTATTGACATGGACGGCGTCCTCTATCGTGGCAAACAGGCCATTCCCGGCACAGCCGGCTTTCTGGAATTCCTCCGCGAACGGGGCATCCGCTTTGTCCTGGCCACCAACAACTCAACCCGGACGCCAGAACAGTATGCGGTCAGGCTGGCGGGCATGGGAGTGACGGTCTATCCCGATGAGGTGTTGACCTCGGCCCAGGCCACAGCCGGCTACCTGACCGGCATCGCCCGGCCAGGAGCGCCGGTCTTTGTCGTGGGCATGGACGGCCTGTGGGCGGCGTTGCGCCAGGCAGGGTTTCGCCTGGTAGAAGAGGGGGCCGAGTATGTGGTTGTAGGCATGGATTTTCAGGTCTGTTACGAACGGCTGGCGCAGGCCACCCTCCAGATCCGGGCCGGGGCCCGGTTCATCGGCACCAATCCCGACAAGACCTTCCCCTCCGAACGGGGCATCGTGCCGGGCGCGGGAGCCTTGCTGGCCTTCCTGGAGGCGGCAACCGGGGTGACGCCCACCGTCATCGGCAAGCCAGAAGCAGCCCTGATCGAACAGGCTCTGGCGCGCCTGGGGACGCCGGCGTCGGCCACCGCGATCCTGGGCGACCGGTTGGAGACCGACATCCTGGCCGGGCAGCGGACCGGCCTGCACACCATCCTGGTGCTCAGTGGCGTCACCGACCGGGCGATGCTGGCCCACTCTGAAATCCAGCCCGATCTGGTCTTTGAGGATGTGGCACACCTGCACCGGGAATGGAGGGGGGAATTGGAGATTGGCCGCTGAGCGGGTAGCCTTGTACGATCTGACGTACGAACAACTGGAAGAGTTGCTGGCCGGATGGGGCGAGCCGCGCTTCCGGGCCGATCAGGTGTGGGGCTGGCTCTATCGCTCCCTGGCCGCCGATTTCGAGGCGATGACCAACCTGCCCCGCAGGTTGCGGGCACGGCTGGCCGCCGAAACCGACCTGGCGCTCCTCACCCCGCTGGCCGAACGGCAATCGCCCGGCGGGCAGACGCGCAAGGTCCTCTTTCGCCTGCGCGACGGCCAGACCATCGAGAGCGTGCTGATGGGCTACCGACAGCGGCAAACGGCCTGCATCTCAACCCAGGTCGGTTGTGCCCTGGGCTGCATCTTTTGCGCCACCGGCCAGGGCGGCCTGGCACGGAACCTGAGCGCCGGCGAGATCGTCGCCCAGGTGCTCCACTTTGCCCGTGAAAGCCCGATCTCCAACGTCGTCCTGATGGGCATGGGCGAGCCACTGGCCAATTATGCCGCCACCCGCCAGGCGATCGCAACATTGACCGACAAACGGGGTTATAACCTCGGGGCACGGCGCATCACCCTGTCAACGGTCGGCCTGGTACCCGGCATCCGACAGTTGGCCGAAGAAGGGCTGCCGATCAACCTGGCCATCTCGCTCCACGCTGCCGATGACCGGTTGCGGAGCCAGTTGGTGCCGGTCAACCGCCGCTATGGGTTGGCCGACCTGCTGGCTGCCGTCCGTGACTATATCGCCCGTACCGGCCGGCGCGTCACCTTCGAGTATGCGCTCATCGCCGGCGTGAACGACACCCCGGAGCAGGCCAGAAAACTGGCCGGCCTGCTATCCGGCCTGTTATGTCATGTGAATCTGATCCCATTGAACCCGACGCCCGGCTCGTCGCTCCGGCCCTCACCCCGGGCGCGGGTGGATGCCTTCCGCGACGAGCTGGCTGCCAGGGGAATCCCGGTGACGGTGCGGCTGCGGCGCGGGATCGGGATCGAGGCCGGCTGTGGCCAGTTGCGCCGGCGACAGGGCGATACCACTTGCAATTTTGTCCAAAAGCAAGTATGATACAGAGGCCGGAGGGCAGAGTGGGGAAACTCAAGATCGCGCCGTCTATTCTGGCCGCCGATTTTGCCCGGCTGGGGGAGCAGATAGCCCAGGCCGAGGCCGCCGGCGCCGACTATATCCATGTGGACGTGATGGACGGTCATTTTGTGCCCAACCTGACCGTCGGTCCGCTGGTGATTGAAGCGGTGCGCCGGGCCACGCGCCTGCCTCTGGACGTGCATCTGATGATCGAGCAGCCAGAGCGTTACCTGGCCGACTTTCGGGCCGCCGGGGCCGACATCCTGACGGTCCATGTGGAGACCTGTCCCCACCTGCACCGGACCGTGCAGCGCATCAAAGAGCTGGGCGGCCGGGCCGGGGTGACGCTCAACCCGGCCACCCCGGCCGCCAGCCTGGGGGAGATCCTGCCCGACGTGGACCTGGTGCTGGTCATGACCGTCAACCCTGGCTTCGGCGGGCAGGCGTTCATCCCCGGCATGGTGTCCAAGATCGGGCGGGTGCGGGCCATGCTGGACGAAATCGGTTCCCAGGCCGAGCTGGAAGTGGACGGCGGCATCAGCCCGGCGACCGCGCCGTTGGTGGCCCGGGCCGGGGCAGATGTATTGGTCGCCGGGGTGGCGATCTTTCGCTCGACGGAGGGGATTGCGGCCGCGATAGCGCAGATGCGAAGCGCCGTGGAACAGAAATAACAAAAGGCCAGCCCCGGTTACCCAGGGCCGGCCCTTGGAGACCAGCGGCAGCCTGTCGAACCGATTACCGTTCTTTGTGCAGGGTGCGCAGACAGCGGGCACAGAGCCGCATCTTCTGCAACTTGCCGTCACGGTAGACGACCACCCTCTGAATGTTCGGCTTCCAATCGCGCCGCGTCCGCACGTGGGAATGGCTGACGTTGTGTCCAAACGATGGTGTTTTTCCACAAATATCGCACCGGGCCATAATCGCCTCTCTCCTGCATAGATAGGGCCAGCCCACACCGGCGCCGGCCACGGCCCGCATCTTACCACAGGCGGCTGTTTTGTGCAAACCGGCGAGGACCTGGTGCAGATCAGAGCCGGGCAGCTATCTGCCCGCCGCCATGCGCTGCTTGGAAATCGGCCTGCCTGGGCAGGCTGCGCCTCGGGTCGGCCTGCACGGTGGTTTTCAGACCGGCTCTCAGAGAGATACCAGGCAAGGGGGAGTGACCGATGGAGGCAATCGGTTCCGGCAAAATCGAGGTCTCGCCGACGGCCATCGCCAGCCTGGCCGGCCAGGCCGTGCTGGAATGCTATGGCGTGGTGGGCATGGCCAGCAAAGACCTGGCCAGCGGCCTGGTTGAGATCTTGCAACCGGCCAGCCACCGCCGAGGGGTGGAGGTGCACCTCGACAACGACCAGATCACCATTGACCTGTATGTCGTACTTGAGTACGGCACACGCCTGATCACCGTCGCCCGCAACATCCAGAGCGGGGTCAAATATGCCGTAGAACGGGCGTTAGGGGTCCCGGTGACCGCCGTCAACGTCCATATCCAGGACCTGCGGGTCAGTTCTGACTGATGGAAACGATTCAACCGTCCGACGAGCCAGAAAGCCTGTTCAGGCCCGGTCCCGACACCCCCATCCAGTTCTGTGATGGGTTGGGGCTGAAGCGCCTGATCAGGGCCGGCCTGGTCTGGCTGGAACGCCACCAGGCGGCCATCAATTCACTCAACGTCTATCCTGTGCCCGATGGCGACACCGGGACCAACATGCTGTTGACCATGCAGTCGGCCTACCGGGAGATCCAGGATTCGCCGGAGGAGGAGGTGGGCATCATCGCCCACAAGGTGGCCCACGGGGCACTGATGGGCGCCCGGGGCAACTCGGGCGTGATCCTGTCGCAGATCTTTCGCGGTTTTGCCCGCCCGCTGGATGGGGTGAAGGCGTTTGATACCGTGTTGTTTGCCTCAGCCCTGCGTGAAGCGGCAGCCACAGCTTACAAGGCGGTGATCAAGCCGGTGGAGGGCACAATCCTCACCGTCATCCGCCAGGCAGCCGAAGCCGCCGTGAGCGCCGCGGCCAGCAGCCAGGACCTGCGCTATGTGTTGGCCCAGGTGGTCCACGAGGCCAGGGAGGCGGTGGCCCGCACCCCCGCCCTGCTGCACGTGCTGGCCGAGGCCGGGGTGGTAGATGCCGGGGGGCAGGGCCTGTTTATCATTCTGGAGGGGATGCTCCGCTATGCACGGGGGGAACGCTTGACTATTGACACAGAACTGGCAGCGGCCATGGATTTGCAGACAGCCCACCTGGGCCAGGAGGGAGGATATGGGTACGACGTTCAATTCGTCATCCACGGTGAAGGGTTGAATGTCGAAGAAATTCGGGCCACCATCTCCTCACTGGGCGATTGTGCCCTGGTCGTCGGCGATTCGCGGGTGGTCAAAGTGCATGTTCACACGCCAGAGCCGGGGACGCCGATCAACTACGGAGCCAGTCTGGGCTCCCTCAGCCGGGTCATCGTCGAGAATATGCAGGAGCAGTACCAGGACTTTATCCTGAGCAAGGCGCAGGCACCGGCCGCTCCGGCCGAACCGCTGAGCGAAATCGGCACGGTCGTGGTCGCGCCAGGCCCTGGACTGGCCCGCGTCTTCCAAAGCCTGGGAGCCAACGCCGTGGTCTCTGGCGGGCAGACGATGAACCCCAGCACCGAGGATCTGCTTAAGGCTGTGGAGAGCGTCCCCCGGAATGACATCATCATCCTGCCCAACAACAAGAACATTGTGCTGGCCGCCCGGCAGGCCCAGACCATGACCGGGAAAAAGGTGGAGGTGGTGCCCACCATCACCGTGCCGCAGGGCATCGCCGCCCTGTTGGCCCTGAACTACCAGGCCGACCTGGCGACCAATGCCCGGGTGATGGCCGCTGCGGCCAGGACGATCCAGACCGCCGAGATCACAACGGCAGTGCGCTCGGTCCAGATCAATGGCATCCACGTCCAGGAGGGGGAGTCAATCGGCCTGGTGAATGGCGAACTGAAGGTCAAAGGCGGTTCACCCGAACAGGTGGTCAAAGCCGCCCTGGAGGAGATGGGAGCCGGGGATGCTGAGATCATCACCCTGTATTACGGCGAAGCGGTGACCGCCGATCAGGCCCAGGCCCTGGCGGAGGAACTGGAGCGATTATACCCGGATCAAGAGATTGAATTGGTGGACGGCGGCCAGCCCCACTATCAATATATCCTGTCCGCCGAATAACAGGAGTCACGCCGTGGACCCGGCAGGCTCACCACAAAGGCACCGGGAGACGAAGAATCACCAGGAAATCTTGGGTGAACATGTCATCCATTGCACGAGTTCATGCACAACAAGCCAATTGCCCCAAACTCATCAAAAATTTTAACCACCAAGACACCAAGACTCAAAGATTTAGGGAAATTTCTTGGTGTCTTTGGGCCTTTGTGGTGGAATTCCTTATTGTGAATAGACTCTGGTGAATAGCCCACGCCCCTGGTCATTCGTCATTCGTCTTTGGTCATTCGTCACTAAACCGTCAGCCCGGAGGCAAACAGGACCATGACAAGAACACGCATTATCACCGATATTACCGCTCAATTGGCCCCGGAGGTGATCGGGCGCTACCAGCTCACCATTTTGCCGATGGAGATCCGCTTTGGGGTCGAGCGGTTCCGCCTGGGCCCTGGTGACAGCCCTGAATCGCTCTATGCGCGCATGGCCGGGAGCCGGGCCCAACCGGCTGAGGCGAGGGTGCCGGTCGCCGCCATGCAAAAGGCATACGAGCAACTGAGCCGGCAGGCCGACGAGATCCTGGTCATCGTCAACTCGGCCAGGTTGAGCAACGCCTATGCCGCTGCCCAGGCGGCCAGCCGTGCCTTTCTGGGCCGCTGCCGCATCACAGTCATAGACTCGATGAACTCATCGCGTGGACTGGGCCTGGTGGTCGAGGCTGCCGCCAGAGCAGCCGCAAGCGGGTACGGCGTGGACGAAATCGTCCGGCTGGTGCGTGGCCTGCTGCCCCACATCTACCTGGCCTTCTTTGTCGAACGGCTGGATTACCTGGAACAATGGGGGCGGATCAGCCCGGCGCAGGCTCTGCTGGGCACCATGCTGCGCATCAAACCGTTGTTGCTCGTCGAGGATGGCCAGATCGTCCCCCTGGAAAAGGTCCGCACCCTGCCGCAGGCCCTCGAAAAACTGGCCGATTTTGTTCAGGAATTCGCCGCCATCCAACAGGTGACCATCCTGCACGGTCCTTTGGGAGCCGATCGCCAGGCACTGGTTGAGGAACTGAAGGGAAAACTGAGCCTGATCCTGCCCAGACACAAGTTCCCGGTCATGGAATATGACCCGGTGCTGGCCTGCCATCTGGGGCCAGAGGCGCTGGGTGTGGTCGTCTACGAGAAGATGTAAGACAACTGCCAGCAGTTGTCTACAAACCGGTTCACCTCCGAAACATGGTCAGGATTGTTACCGACAGCACGGCCGACATCCCGCCGGACATGGCTGTCCGGCTGGGGATCACCGTGGTGCCCAGCTACGTGGTCTTTGGCACCGAAACCTACCGCGACGGCGTGGACCTGTCGCGGCAGCAGTTCTACCACAAGCTGGCCACTATGGCTGTGATCCCGACCACAGCCGCACCGCCGCCGGCTGTCTACGAGCAGGTCTATCGCCACCTGGCCCAGGAAACCGATGAGATCCTCTCCATCCACCTGGCAGCGCGGCTGAGCGCCCTGCACAGCTCAGCCGTCAGAGGGGCCGAGAATGTGCCCCAGGCGCGGATCGCCGTCGTAGATTCGGAACAGGTGACGATGGGCTACGGCTGGCTGGCCGTCGCTGCCGCCGAAGCCGCCCGGCAGGGAGCCACGCTGGATCAGGTGGTAGCCCTGGTCGAGGAGATGAAGAGACGGTCGTGGGTGTTGGCCGCGTTGGACAGCCTCGAGTTCATCTATCGCGGAGGCCGCGTCAGTTGGGCCCAGGCGATGCTGGGCACCCTGTTGCACATCAAGCCGATCATCTCTGTCCGGCTGAGCCAGGTCCAGCTCCTGGAGCGGACGCGCACCCTGGAGCGTTCCCTGAACCGGCTGGTGGAGCAGGTCCGGGCACTGGGACCACTGGAACGGGCCATCGTCCTCTATGCCGACACGCCGGATCGGGCAGAACGGGTGGCCGATCGCCTGCAGGCATTGGGCCTTTTCCCCGGCGGCGAGCGGTTGATCGGCCAGGCCGGGGTGACCATCGCCAGCCACGCCGGCCCTGGCGCAGTGGG
>DAOTYI010000058.1:0-20569 GCA_034434895.1 Anaerolineae bacterium | reverse complement strand
CCAACCCGCCCGCCGATCCGGCCGCCGTCCATCTGGTGGACCGCGACTTTACGCCGGAACAGGAACTGCTGGCCGTAGCCGATTCGCTGGCCCACTGGCTGCCCGACCATCAGGACCAGACCGTCGCCGTGCTGGCCCCGCGCAACCAGCGTGGCTTTGAGCTGATTGACCTGCTCAAACAGCGGGGCATCCCCTATGTCGAGCTGCTGCGCTCCACCAGCACCACACGCCAGACGGCCGGGGCGTTGGGCAACCTGTTGCGCTGCCTGGCCGATCCAACCTCGGCGCGGAAACTGGCCGTAGCCTTCAAGGTCTGGCGGCGGGAGGACCGCGACGACCCGGAGACGAAAGCCCGATTGAGCGCCGCCGTCAAACAGATCGCCGCCTGTCCGGCGGTAGAAGCGTACCTCTGGCCTCGCGCCGATCACGACTGGCTGGCCCGCCTGGCACCGGGATTGCCCGCCGAAGAACTGGCCCTGCTGACCGACTTTCGGCCGGTGGCCCAACGCTGGCACCGGGCAGCGGCCCTGCCCATAGACCAGCTCCTCCTCACCCTGGCGGGCGACCTGTTTCAGGAGCCGACCGAACTGGCCCTGGCCCACAAGCTGGCCGTCCTGCTGCGCCAGGTGGCCGATGCCCACCCCACCTGCCGCCTGGCCGAGCTGGTCGAGGAGCTGGCTGTCATCGCCCGCAACGAGCGCCGCTTCCTGGGTTTCGCCAGCGAGGAGACCGGCTTTGAGCCGCCCCCCGGGGTGGTGACCGTGGCGACGATGCACAAGGCCAAAGGGTTGGAATGGGACCGCGTCTACCTGATGTCGGTCAACAACTATGACTTCCCCTCCGGCCTGGCCCACGACACCTACATCGCCGAACGATGGTTTGTGCGCGACAGCCTCAATCTGGAAGCAGAGGCGCTGGCCCAACTGGAAGCAATATCCAATATCCAATATCCAACCGCTGATATTGGATATTGGATATTGGCAGAGGGTGCCGCGACCCAGGCCGCCCGCCTGGACTACATCGCCGAGCGGCTGCGGCTGCTTTATGTGGGCATCACCCGCGCCCGGCAGGACCTGATCATCACCTGGAACACAGGCCGCCGCCGCGCCGAAAAGCTCCAGCCGGCCGTGCCTTTCATAGCCCTGCAGACCTGGTGGCAACATAAAGCCAGGGAGGAGCATCCCCTTGCCTGATGATTATCCCAATCTCCAATCTCCAATCTCCAATCTCCCATCTCTAATCTCCAATCTCCCATCTCCCATCTCCACCCTCCAATTCAGCCAGGGCAGCTTGCAAGATTATGTAGACTGTCCGCGCCGCTTCCAATTGCGCTATCTGCTGATGCAGCCCTGGCCGGCGCTCATCACCGAGCCACCGGTCGAGAGCGAGCAGCATCTGCAACGCGGCGCCGATTTCCACCGCCTGGCCCGCCAGCACACCCTCGGCCTGGAGCCGGAGCGGCTGGCGGCGACCATCCATGATGAGACGCTGGCCCGTTGGTGGCAGACCTACCTGGCCTGCCCGCCGCCAGACCTGCCGGCAGCCCTTCGCCGGGCCGAAGTGACGGTCGCCGCGCCAGTGGCCGGTTTTCGGCTCGTCGCCCGGTTCGACCTGCTGGCCGCCGAACCGGGCGTGCGGTTCGTCGTCGTAGATTGGAAGACCTCGCTCCGACGCCCGTCGCGGGCGACCCTGGCCCGGCGGCTGCAAACCCGGGTCTACCGCTACCTGGCCGTCGAGGCCGGCGCCGGGTACAACAACGGGCAGCACCCCCGCCCGGAGCAGGTAGAGATGGTCTACTGGTTCGCCGGGTTCGGCGGTGCGACCGAGCGGTTCCCCTACGACGCCGACCAACACGCGGCCGACGGCGCCTGGCTGACCAGCCTCATCGCCGAGATTGTCGCCCGGCAGGAGGAGATCTGGCCCTTGACCCCCGACGAGCGGCAGTGCCGCTTCTGCAACTACCGCTCCCTGTGCGAGCGGGGCGTCAAACCCGGCTTCCTGGGCGACCTGGACGACGATCCGGAGGGGCAGAGCGGCGCTCTGCTTCCGCCGGAAATTGATCTGGAGCAGATAGCCGAAATCGAGTTCTAAGAGCTGGCCTGACAATCACTGATGACCCGCTGGATCGATCCTGAACCTGTCGCTGTCCCAACCGCCCTGCGCCAGGCCCTCGGCGGCCACCCCCTCGTCGCCGAGGCGTTGGCCCGACGGGGCATCCTCACTCCCGAGGCGGCCCGCGCCTTCCTCGATCCGGACGCCTACACCCCCGCCCCTCCTACCGACCTGCCCGGCCTGGACCGCGCCGTGGAGCGCCTGCGCCAGGCAGTCCGCAACCGGGAGCGGATCGCCATCTGGGGCGATTTCGACGCCGACGGCCAGACCGCCGCCGCCCTGCTGCTGGAGAGCCTGCGCGCCCTGGGCGCCGATGTCACCTTTCATCTCCCCGCACGGCACGAGGGCCATGGCCTGCACCTGCCCGGCCTGGAGCGACTGATCGGCCAGGGGGTCAGGCTGATCCTCACCTGTGACACCGGCATCACGGCCCACCGGCAGGTGGCCCACGCCCGCCGGCTCGGTGCCGAGGTGATCATCACCGACCATCACGTGCCCGGAACGACCCCGCCGCCGGCCCTGGCCGCCCTCAACCCCCACTCCCTGCCGCAGGGCCATCCGCTGCGCCCGCTGGTGGGCGTGGGCGTGGCCTACCAGCTGGCCCGCGCCCTGAACCCGGCCGTCGCCGACCACGCCCTTGACCTGGTGGCCCTGGGCACCGTGGCCGATGTAGGCGAGCTGAGCGGCGACAACCGCTATCTGGTGCAACGGGGCCTGGAGCGGTTGCGCCACACCGACCGCCCTGGCCTGCTGGCCGTCTATGAAGCCGCCGACCTGCGGCCTGAGGGCCTGGCCGAGGAGCACATCGGTTTTGTGCTGGGGCCGCGCCTCAACGCCTTGGGCCGGCTGGACGACGCAGCCAAAGGGATCGAATTGCTGACCACCCTCGACCTGACCCGCGCCCGCATCCTGGCCACCGAAATCGAGGGGCTGAACAGCCGGCGCCAATGGTTGACCAGACAGGTGACCGACGCTGCCCTGGCCCAGATCGAGCGCGAACCGGCTCTGTTGCGCGATTACCAAGCCCTGGTCCTCAGCTCCCCGGCCTGGCCTGCCGGTGTCATCGGCCTCGTCGCCGGGCATCTGGCCGGGCGGTTCGGCAAACCGGTGGTCCTGATCTCGACCCCGCCGGGCGAGTTGGCCCGCGCCTCAGGCCGCTCGGTGCCGGGGGTGGACCTGATGGCCGCCCTGGCCGACTGTGCCCCCCTGCTGGCAGGGTTCGGTGGACATCCCGCCGCGGCCGGCTTTAGCCTTGAGCCGGAGCAGATCCCGGCGCTGCGTGCTGCCCTGTCGCGGGCCGTCGCGGCCCAGGTGGCCGAGATCCCGGAACCAACCCTGTCCATCGAGGCTTACGTTGAGCTGCCCGACCTGACCCTTGACCTGGTGGCCGCGATCAACCGCCTGGCCCCCTTTGGCCGGGGCAACCCGCCGCCGACCCTGGCCGTCCGCGACCTGCGGGTGCTCAGTGAAGCGACGATCGGCCGCACCGGCGAGCACCGCCGGGTGACGGTGGAGGATGCCCACGACCGCACACAGACGGTTTTCTGGTGGCAGGGTGCCGATTGGCCGTTGCCTCCGGGGCGCTTCGACCTGGCCCTGACGGTGCGCGCCAGCGACTATCGCGGCCTGCCCCAGGTTCAGGTCGAGTGGCTGGATGCCCGCGAACGGGAACCGGCAGCCGTCGAGGTCCGGGCCGCGCCGGCCCTCCAGGTGCACGATTACCGCGCCGCAAGCAACGCCGGCGCCCTGCTCCGCGAGCTGGCTGCCGCCGGGGAGCTTCAGGTGTGGGCCGAGGGAGGTGGACCGGAAGGGGTGGAAACCCGCACCCGGCGGCAGTTGGTGCCAGGTCCACGGCTGGCCATCTGGACCCTGCCGCCCGGATGGCGGGAACTGCGGGCCGTGCTGGACCGGGTCCGGCCGCAGGAGCTATTCCTGTTCGCCCCTGATCCTTCGGCCACACCCGGCATGGACTCCAGCCTGGATGAGACCGGAGCTTTTCTTCGGCGGCTGGCAGGGATGGTCCGCTTTGCGCTTCAGGCCCGCGAGGGGCAGATGGACCTGGAGGCGGCAGCGGCGGCGGTGGCGCAGCGGGTCAGCGCGGTGCAGGCCGGGCTGGAGTGGCTGGCCGCGCAGGGGCAGATCGCCATTGTGGAACGGACCGACGACCTGTGGCGGCTGGCCCCCGGCTCAGGCCGGCAGGACCCTCAGGCAGCAGAGGCCGCCCGCGCCCGCCTCGACGCCCTCCTGGCCGAGACGGCGGCCTACCGGGCCTACGCGCGCAGTGCGCCCGCCGAAGCCCTGTTCTAAGAGCTTGTCTGAAAACCACCAAGACACAAAGGACACCAAGGGCACCATGTGGTTTTTTTATTCGTTTCCTTCGTGTCCTTTGTGTCCTTGGTGGTAAACTTTTCAGACCGGCTCTAACAGCAGGGCCACGGCTCGCCGTTGCCCTACAAAACCAACCCCGACACCAGCGCCAGCAACACCCCCCCGGCCAACACGCTGCCCAACTGCCCGGCGGTGTTAGCCCCCATCGCGTGCATCAGGATAAAGTTCTCAAAATCCTCTTCCTGGGCCATCCTGGCTGCCAGGCGGCCGGCCATCGGAAAGGCGCTGATGCCGGCTGCGCCGATGAGAGGGTTGATCTTGCGGCCGCTCAGGACCGACATCAGCTTGCCGAACAGCAGGCCGGCGGCCGTATCCAGGATAAAGGCCAGCAGGCCCAACGCCAGCACCCCAATCGTCTTCCAGTGGAGAAAGGTGGAGGCACTCATCGTCGAACCGATGGTCAGCCCCAGAAACAGCGTGGCGATGTTGATGATCTCATTCTCGGCCGCCTTACGCAGGCGGTCCACCACCCCACTTTCGCGCAGCAGGTTGCCCAACATCAGCATGCTGATCAGCGGCGTGGCGTCGGGCACCAGCAGGCCGGTGATCAGGGTAATGGCAATGGGAAAGAGGATCAGCGCCCGACGCGAGACCGGCCTGGGGGTATACTCCATGCGGATACGGCGCTCCTCTTTGCTGGTCAGCAGCCTCATGATGGGCGGTTGAATGATGGGGATCAGGCTCATGTAGGAATAGGCGGCCACAGCGATGGGAGCCAGCATCTCAGGGGCCAGCCGGGTGGCGACGAAAATGGCTGTCGGCCCGTCAATCGCCCCGATGATGCCGATAGAAGCCGCCTGATTCAGGGGAAAGCCGATCAGGGTCGCCAGGATGAGAGTGCCAAAGATGCCGAACTGACCGGCCGCGCCCAACAGCACCATCTTCGGCTGAGCCAGCAGCGGGCTGAAATCAATCATGGCTCCCACGCCGACGAAAATGAGCAGCGGGAACAGTTCCGTGCTGATGCCGGCCCTGTACAGCACGGCAAACAGCCCCGTCCCCTCGATCATGCCGGTCAGAGGGATATTGGCCAGAACGCAACCAAAGCCGATGGGCAGCAACAGGACCGGTTCGTACTCCTTGACGATAGCCAGGGCGATCAGGAGCAGGCCCACGGCGATCATCAGCGCGTTGCCCCAGGTAAAGGCTGCCAGCCCCTTCACCAACTCGGCCCAAAGTTGAGCAAGCTCCATAGCTCTGTCTCCTCACGCCCCTTGCCGGACAATTTCATACACATCCCGGGCGATGGCCAGCTCTTCATTGGTGGGCACGATCAGCACCCTGGTCCTGGAGGTGGGAGCCGATGCTTCCACAATCTGGCCGCCGGCCCGCCGGGCTTTCACCCCCTCAATGCCCAGGAACTCCAGCCCCTGGCAGGACCAGTCACACACTTCGGGAAAATTCTCGCCGATGCCGCCGGTAAAAACCACGCAGTCCAGGCCGCCCATCACCGCCGCATAGGAGCCGATGTAGCGTTTGATGCGGAAGGTATAATGCTTGAGCACCAGCACCGACCGCTCATAGTGGGGATGCTCCGGCCCGGCATGGATCGCTTCCTCAAAGACGCGCATGTCGTTGGACAGCTCCGACAGGCCCAGCACACCGCTTTCCTTGTTCAACAGGTGATTGATGCCTGCCACATCCAGCCCCTCCTTCTCCATCAGGAAGGGGACGATAGCCGGATCGAGGTCGCCACAACGGGTGCCCATGGCCAGGCCCTCCAGCGGCGTAAAGCCCATGCTGGTCAACACCGATTGCCCATGACGGACAGCGGTGATACTGGCCCCATTCCCCAGGTGGCAGGTGACGATTTTGAGCTCCTCAAGCGGGCGCCCCAGGTATTCGGCCGCTCGCTGAGCGACATACCTGTGCGACGTGCCATGGAATCCATAGCGGCGAATCCCATATTTTTTGTAGAAACGATAGGGAATCGCATACAGGTAGGCGTGAGGCTCCATCGTCTGGTGAAAGGCGGTATCAAAGACGCCCACCTGGGGCACATCGGGGAGCAGGGCGGTGACGGCCTCGATGCCCTGGATGTTGGGCGGGTTGTGCAACGGCGCCAGGGGGATATTCTCATACAGGGCCTGCATCACCGCTGGCGTGATCCGCACCGAAGTGGCAAACCGTTCCCCACCATGGACGACCCGGTGGCCCACGGCCTCCAGTTCTCGGACGCTGCTGAGCACCCCGGTTTCAGGGCCGGTGAGCATGTCAAGCACGATCCGGATGGCGTCCCTGTGGTCGCGCACCGCCAGGTCGGACCGCTCGACTTTGGGCCAGCCGGGACGCCTGTGGGTCAGGCGGGGATTGCCCAGGCCTACCTCCTCGACGATCCCGCTGGCGAGCACATGTTCGGTGTGGCTGTCAAGCTCAAAAAGTTGATACTTGACCGAGGAGCTGCCACAGTTCAACACCAGGATCTTCATTGTTACGATCTCCTTCTTCCTGATTATGCAAGGTCCGGTTTGATATTCCTGTAGACGGCAAGGGTCTCCTCGGCCGCTCGTTCCCACGAAAAGCGGGCTGCCTGTTGCAGGCCCTGATCGCGCATTGTGGCCCGCAGGTCGGCATCGGTCCACACGACGCGGATGGCCTCGGCCATCGCCGCCACGTCATAGGGGTCAAAGTAACGGGCTGCCTCCCCCCCCATCTCCGGCAGGGCGGAGGTCCGGGAACAGACCACGGGCGTGCCGCAGGCCATCGCCTCCAACACCGGCAGGCCAGCCCCCTCATAGACCGAGGGCAGGACCGCAACCGTAGCGGCATTGTACAGCAGTGGCAGGTCGGCAGAGGGCACATAACCGGTGAAACGAACTGAATCACGGACCTCCAGCTCCTCCAATCGCCGGAAGAACCCGTTATATAGCCAGCCCCTGCCCCCCACCACCAGCAGGGGGATGATCAGCCCGCTGTGGCGCAGAGATTGCAACGCCTCCACCAGCCGGGTCAGGTTTTTGCGTGGCTCGATGGTGCCCACGTGGATGAGAAACCGGTCGGGCAGGCCATAGCGGCGGCGCACCTCTGCCACGGCCTGCGGCGGCGCAGGAGCGAACTCAGCGGCTGCCGCCTCATAGACGACTGTGACCCTGGCCGGGTCCAGATGATAATGGGCTATGATGTCCCGCTTGCTATGCTCGGAAACGGTGATGAGGGCATCGGCGCGGCGGCAGTAGAGGGGCATGGTCGCGTTCAGATACAGGTAGTTGAGCAGTTTCTGGTGCTGCGGAAAAAGCTTAAAGATCATGTCGTGAACGGTGAGCACAGTGGGCACGCCGCGCAAGGGGGGCAGCAGGTGCTCCGTGGCGTGGAACAGCTCTGCTCCCGGCACCAGGCGGTTGAACCCCACCCCGGCCAACTGTCCCAGCCACACGGCCATGCGCCACGGCTTGTACCCGGCACGGACGGTACGGGCCGGCACCATTTCCAACCCGACCGGCGGCTGTGTACCCCGCTCCCGGTTATAAAACAGAGCGAACCGGCCGGGAAAGCGGGCGATCAGCGCCCGGGCCAGGCTGGCTGCATAGCGACCGATCCCCGCTTTGGCGTGCACCGCCGAAGACACATCCAGGTAGATCATCTTTCAATGACGAATGACGAATGACCGACATGGCCGCTGGTCAATTGTACCACATCTTGCCCGATTTCCCAATTAGCAGGTCAGACGGGGTTTCGAAGCAGAACGCCAGTGGGGGGCGCAAGGCTGGTGCGTTTGCAGGGCAACTGCTCGCACTTGCCCTACAGTGGGGGGGCCGCCGGGTCACAGACCTGGCGGGAGCAGGAAAGACCTTCCAGCCCTGTCAGGTACATTGACCTGCGGCCCATCTTGTGGTAGACTCACAAGAGCACAGGCTGGAGCCTGCGCCACCGTTCAGAGGCTGCTGAGTGATGATTCCTCCGCCTTCTCAGCGCCTCGGCGGTGGAGGGAGGATTTTTTCGTTCAGGAGGAGAGGGGAATGAAGGGCGAGCAAACTTTGAGCCGACGTCAGGCTATTGAGCAGGTGGCCGCCCAGCTTGACGGCCCTATCGCTGTGGATGAATTCTGTCAACGGGTCCTGGCCATCTGGCCCTCGACCGCCAGCAAGCCGCTGGCCACCTTGCGCACCTACCTCCGTCAGGAACAGGCTGGACAGACCGTCATCTTTCTGGATACCGGGACCCTCATGCCTGTAGCCCTGGCCATGCGCGGCGTCCGCTTCCGCATCACCCCTGGCGCCCAAGAGGTAGAACGAGGCCTGTTGTTCATCCGCCCGGCCTTTGATTACTTTTTGAACCGGGAACTCGATCCGGCCCGGGTGCAACTCCTGGATGCCCAGGGGCAACCCCTGCCCGTCCGGATCATCAAGGTACAGATGCAGGTGGAAAGCTTCTTCGGTACGACCAGGTCGGAGATGCCGGCCTTTGACCTGGCCTCCTGGTTCCAGGCCCAGGGTGTTCAATCCGGCGATGACATCCTGGTCACCGTTGAGGATTGGACAGAGGGCCGCTTCCGATTGGAGCATGAGCCGGCCGCGCATCGCCGTCAGGAGGAGATCGAACGCAAGGACCAGGAACTGGCCGACCGGTTCTTCGACATGTTGGAGGCTGCCACCTCGGAGCTGCTCCTGCCTCACATGGCGGTGTTGACAGCCTATGCCCGTCTGTCCGACCCGCGCGGGTATCCCGGCCACCACTGGATTGAGGTCCTTAACCGCGATCCGCGCATGAGTTACGATGGCCTGACCATCCGGTACAGCGATTGGCGCTCGCCGTGGGATAGTCTCTTCTACGAAGAGGAGCCACCCCCCCAGGTCTCCTTCTCCCCTGCTCAAGGCCAGCAGGTCTACCGCTTCCACGCTGCTTTCTGGCATCGTCCTGGGCTGTGGCGCACGATCGAGATCCAGGGCAGGCAAACTCTGGCCGATTTCGACCAGACCCTCCGCAACGCATTCAGACATGACCCCACCGACCACCTGGGGGGCTTTTGGAAAGTGGTGCGGCGTGGGAAAGGAAAGCGGTTCCGCGAGGTGGAGATCGGGCATGTAGATCCTCTGGGAGGGGGGAGCGGGGCCGGGGTGCAGATCGCCGGCCTGGGGCTGGACCCGGGTGACGAACTCAAGTATGTGTATGACTTTGGGGATTGGGTCGAGCATCGCCTCACCCTGGAGGCGGTCGCCGAACCGGAAAAGGGTACCCGCTATCCCCGCGTCGTTGCCCGGAGCAGAGGCCGGTCCCCCTCCCGGCGGCGATAAATTGCCACGCGGCGCGGATTGTGTCCGCGCCCATCTGCCGGATGCGGAGGCAAGGATGAAACTCTCGATCCTGATGCCGGTTTATAACGAGCGCGACACGCTGCGCGACATCCTGCGCCAGGTGCGGGCGGTCGAGTTGCCCGGCATGGAAAAAGAGATTCTGGTCGTGGATGACGGTTCGACCGACGGTTCGCGCGACATCCTGGCCGAAGAGGCTCAGGCCGGTGACCTGCGCGTCTTTTATCACGACCGGAACCGGGGCAAAGGGGCTGCGGTGCGCACCGCCATTGAGCATGCCAGCGGCGACATCCTGATCATTCAGGACGCCGACCTGGAATATGACCCCCGCGACTATCCGGCCCTCATCCGGCCTATCGTCGAGGGGCGGGTGGCGGTGGTCTATGGCAGCCGCTTCCTGGGCCCGCGCAAGGCGATGCTCTTCTGGCACATGCTGGGCAACAAGCTGTTGACCCTGACGACCAATGTGCTGTACAACGCCATCCTGAGCGACATGGAGACCTGCTACAAATGCTTCCGCGCCGATGTGATCCGCAACATCCCGCTGCGCGCGCGGCGCTTTGAGTTTGAGCCCGAGATCACGGCCAAGGTCCTGAAGCGTGGCTACCGCATCTTCGAGGTGCCGATCTCTTACTATGGCCGTGAGTACCACGAGGGCAAAAAGATCGGCTGGCGGGACGCGCCGCTGGCCTTCTGGACGCTGATCAAGTACCGGTTTGTAGACTGACAGGCTGGTGGTGGTTCGTCCATTCCGCACCCCGGTCATTCTGTTGTCTATCCTGCTCCTGGCCCTGGCCCTGCGCCTGGCACCGTGGGGCCATAACCGCTTCCTGGAGGATGAGGCCCTGTATGCCTATTGGGGTCTGCAAATCGCCACCGGCGCCGACCCCATGCTCAACGCCGAGCCGGTGGACAAGCCGCCGCTGCACCCCTATCTGCTGGCGCTTAGCCTCCGGCTCCTGGGACAGAACGAGACGGCAGCCCGCCTGCCGGGCCTGATGGCCAGCATGGCGGGCGTTGCCCTGGTGTATGCCCTGGGGCGAACCCTCACCCCTGTCCCTCCTTCTTCCACGGGCGGATGCTTAGAAAATATCCCCTCTCACCGCAGAACACGCAGAGAACGCAGAGGAATCATAGAAAAACTTAGCGATCTCTGCGTCTCTGCGGTGCAAACCAGAACTTTGTCAGCGGCCTCCACGGCAGAGGGGAGGCTGCATACCGGCCGGGGTGAGGAGGTCGCCCTGCTCGCCGCCTTGCTGTTGGCCCTCTCCCCCTTTGACATCCTCTTTGCTTCCACCGCCTTCACCGATCCCCCGATGACGGCCTGGGTGTTGGCCGCGCTGCTGGCGGCGGCGCAGGGTCATCTGGGTCGGGCCGGGTTGCTGGCCGGATTGGCGGCCGCGACCAAGCAACAGGGCCTTTTTTTTCTGCCGTTGGTGGTGGTCGTGGCCTCCGGTCCGCCGCAATCGCCCCCCCCTCGCCGGGCCGGGTGGCTGCGCTTTTTCGTGGGATTGGCCCTCATCGCCGCCGGGGTCATCGGTTGGGATGCAGCCCGCCTGCAGCGCCCTGGCTTTTTTCAACAGAGCCTCATCAGTTACGGCGGACTGGGGCCGATCCGGCCGCAAGCCCTGGGGGAGCGAGCCGTGGAGTGGCTGCGGCTGGTGGGCCTGTTCTGGGTTTCCCCCTGGTTCAACGGCTTACTGGCCGGCGCACTGCTGCTGTGGATCGGGTGCTCCGGGTTGCGTATTCTCCCCTGCCCGCTCAGCAAAACAGAGGGGGCGCTGTTGATCTTTGTCGTTGGCTTTCTGATGTTGCACTGGCTGGTGGGCTTCCAGGTGTGGGATCGTTACCTGCTGGGGCTGGTGCCGCTGCTGGCGCTGCTGGCCGCGCGGGCCTTTGTCGCTCTGACAGGGGGCAGGGGCCTCACCCTGGGCCTGGGGCTGGTGCTGGCCATCTTGCTGGCCGGGCCGGTCGTGCGGGCCACGCGCAGTGAAATCCCGGTCGGCGGCGACCACGGTGCCTACGACGGCATAGATGCTCTGGCCGCCTGGGTGCGCACCTCCGCTCCGCCAGGGGCCGTGCTGTACCATCACTGGCTGGGCTACCACTACCGCTTTTACCTCTACGGCGCGCCGCTGCGCCTGCACTGGTATCCCGACCCCGCCGACCTGGTCCACGATGCCCGTGTCTATCGCCGCGAGCCGCGCTATATCGCCTTTCCCAGCTTCCGCGACAGCGCGCCGATGGAGGCTGCCCTGGCCGATGCCGGCATCCATCTGGTGCCGGTCTTTCAGACCACCCGGCGTGACGGCACAGTCTCATTCCGCCTGTACCGTCTGGAAGGGCCGTGATCAATATGCTGCGGAGAGAGGGTGGAGATCCTGAAGCGGTTGCTCAGCCCTGAATACCTGGTCGTATCCGAACCGGGGCCCCTGGGCGGGTTGTGGGTGCTGTATGGGGCTTTGGGCCTCCTCTTTGCCAGCGGTTTGGGAGGGGCGTTGTGGCTGCTCGCCGGGCCGGCCAGGGATACCCGGCCTGCAGCCGGGCGGGCATGGGCCTGGTTCGAACTGTGGATCTGCCTGGCCGGGTTGGGCACGGTCGTGGGCCGGTTCCTGGGCTGGCCCGGCTGGTCGGCGCGCATCTGGCCCTACTCCCTGGCGGCGCTGGCCGTGGCCGGGGTGCTGGCTTATCGCTTTCGCCATTTACAGTTGCCTCCCTGGCTGGCCGAACAGGTCCGCATCCTGGCCTTTCTCCCCCCTCTCCAGCAGGAAGAGAGGAGATGGAGCCAGGCCCTTTCCTCCAGGTTCCTCCCTGGCCTGGGGCTGCACCTGGTTGGGATCGGCCTGGTGCTCATCGCTCAATATGGGTGGCCATGGTGGACGGCCCCTCTTCTGCTCCTGGTTCTGCTCACCCCACAGGCTCCGTTGCTGGCCCGCCGCCGGCTGCCCCGCCTCATGGCTCTCACCCCGCTGTGGGGGGCCTATGCAGCCACCCTCCTGCGCCTTCTCTATCGCCGGCTGGGCATCACCGTGATCGGCTGGCAGGGGTTGGAGTTCCCCAACCCACTGACCTCTCTGTTCTACGTGGACGGCATTGTCCTGGCCGCCGTTACCTATGCGCTGTTGTGTCAGATCCACGTCGTAACCGCCGGACCTGGCCGGGCAGCGCTCCTGGGGCGATGGGCGGCCATCGGCCTGCTGGCGGTGACGCTGACCTGGGCCGGTTGGGTCTACTTTGCCAAACGAACCCACGGTGTGACGGCCACCGACCCCTATGCCTACGCCCAGATGGGGGTAGATCTGGCGGAGCGGGGGACCTTCTTACACCGCTTCTCGCTATTTCAAGAGGTTATGCCGCTGCACATCGCCTGGGCACCGTTACAACCGGTTGGCTACCACATCCCGCGCAACGATCTGGGCGATTGTCCCAGCGTGTGGGCCACCGGAGCCTCGGTGCTGCTGGCTGCCGGCTACAGATTGCTGGGCGAGGTCGGACTCTATGTCACGACGCCGTTCATCGCCCTGCTGGCCCTGGCAGCCACCTGGGCTTTGGTCCAGGAAACGCTGCGGGGCGAACCGGGGAGGGTCCGCTCCCTGACCGGGGCGCTGGCGGTGGCGCTGCTGGCTACCTCCCCGGAGCAGGTAGACCGCCTGCTGGTGCCCATGGCCGATGCGCCGGCCCAACTGTTCACCCTGCTCACCCTCCTCTTTACCCTACGGGCCATGCACCGGTCGTTGGCCCCTGGTCCCTGGCCATCCGCCGGGCGTCATGGCTCATGGGTCGTGGCCGGTGTGTGTTTCGCCTGGGCTTACTGGGTGCGGCACACCCAATTAGCCCTGGTGGCGGCCCTGCTCCTGGCGATCGCGATCGGCAGGCAACGCCACCATCCGATTTCCGGTCTCCTCCTGCCGCTGACCCTTTTTTCCGGCGCCGCATTCCTGGCTGCCCTGCCGGACATTGTGTACCGCTGGCGCGTCTTTGGTGGGCCGTTTGCCACCGAAACCACCGAATTGCCCTTGATGGCCGTGCGGCATATCGGCCCGGTGGCCGGGCAGATGTTGCGTGACGCACTGGTGGCCGGGGAATGGGGGTATCTCTTTCCGCTGGTGCTCTATGGCGGTTACCGGCTGAGCCGCGACCATGGCCGGGAAGCAGCCGTGCTGGGAGCCGGCTTTGCGGCTGTGTTGCTGGTCAACCTGACCTACCGCTCGCTGCGGCTGCGCGACCTGATCCCGCTCTTCCCGCTTGTGGACCTGATGGCCGGCTACGGCGCGGTTGCCCTGGTCCGCCGGGTGAGGGCCACAGTCCAGAGCCGCGTGGAACGCCTGGGCGCAGCCCTGTTGCTGGTGGGCCTGGTCGCCTGGGCCATCGGCAGCCTGGCCCTGGCCCGCTGGGCGATGGTTGACAACCTGTGGAAGCGGGGTTGGGCGTCGTTCGGCTATATGCGTGCCGAACAGCGGGCCGCCTTTGACCGGCTGGCCGCATTGACCCCGCCCCAGGCGATCATCGGCGCCTCGCTCAACGCCGGTGCGGTGATGCTCTACACCGGGCGCGATGCCATCCGCCCCTACGACAGTTGGACCGACGAGGAGTGGGGCATTTTTCTACACGCCATGCAGCTCCGGGGGCGGCCGGTTTACCTGCTGGATGACGGAGGGCTGATGGCCAGGTTCATTGAGAAAGAGCAGGCCCGCCATCGGCTGACCCCCATCGCCGGGCTCCAGGTGCCGCTGTTTTACACGCGGGACCGGGAGACCGGCTGGCTCTACCGCCTGGAGGGGGAGAAGTAGCACAGGCTTGAGCCTGTGCTCCATGAGGAACTGGCATGGGATCGAAACGCAACCGGGTGGCCCGGCGCCGGTCCGATGGGGTGGCGATCCTGGCACTGGCCGGGCTGAGCCTGATCTTTTTCTGGAAGATCGCCCTCACCAACCGGGTGCTGGCCGGGCTGGACCTGTTCGCCTATTTTTATCCCTATCGTGACTTTGTCAGCGCGGCGCTGCGGGCCGGCCACCTGCCGCTGTGGAACCCCTATCTGTTCATGGGCGCCCCCCTGCTGGCCAACTCGCAGGCGGCGGTGCTGTATCCGCTCCACTGGCCGCTGATCTGGCTGGCCGCGCCCCGGCAGGTTGCCTGGAGCATTGTGCTCCATATCTGGCTGGCCGGTGTCGGGACCTGGTTCCTGGGCCGCAGGGCGCTCCGGCTCGGCCCGACGGCGGCCTGGAGCGCGGCAGCCGTCTTTGCCCTGGGTGGCTTTCTCGGCGCGCAGGTGGAGCATATCAACCAGTTGAACGCTTCGGCCTGGATGCCGTGGTTGCTGCTCTGTCTGGAGGGGGCTATGCGCCGGGGGAGAGGGCGTTGGCCGGCCCTGCTGGGCGGCGGGGCCGTTGTCGCGCTGATGCTGCTGGCCGGACACACCCAGGCGGCCTATATTGTCCTGCTTGGAGCGGGGGTGTGGACGTTGCTGAGGGGAATGGAACAACAGCGGGGATGGAGGAGATTGTCAGGCCTGGGTGCGCTGGCCGTGATGGCCGGGATGGGGGCGGCGCTGGCCGCCGGCCAGTTGTTGCCCACCCTGGAGCTGACCCGGCTGTCGGTGCGGGGCGGTGGGCTGCCGTACAATGAGGCCGCCTCCTTCTCGCTCAAGCCGGGGCTGATCTTCAAAGCGTTCCTGCCGCCGCTGCTCTGGGAACCCCCCTTCAGCGAATATATCGCCTACATCGGCCTGATCGGCCTGGCCCTGGCGGCGGTCGGGGCCTGGGTCACCCTGAAGCGGAAACATCCCGGCGGCGCAGCACTGATATTGGCGCTGGTCGGCCTCTTTCTGGCCTTCGGAGCCTACAATCCGGTCTATTACCTGCTCTACAGGCTGGTGCCAGGCTTTGCTCTGTTCCGCGTCCCGGCCCGCTGGCTGCTGCTCTACAGCTTTGGTGCAGCGCTGCTGGCCGGGATCGGGATGGAGGTGCTCTTTCGGGGAAAAAGAGGTGGCCTGCTCCTGACCCTGTTCCTGGTCGCCGAACTGTTCCTGGCCGGCCGGAAATTGGCCTACAACAACCCTACCGCTCCGGCCGCCTTCGACTCGATGCGCACCGCGCCGGCCCACCTGCTGGCCCACCAGGCCGCCGACGGGGAGCCGTTCCGCTTTCTGAGCATGTCAGATATCCGCTACGATCCGGGCGATCTGGGCGACTTGCAGGCCATGTACGGCGGCCAACTGCCGCCAGAGGCCATTTACGACCTGATCGTAGCGACCAAGATGAAGGAGGTCCTGGCCTACAATCTGCCGTTGCGTTACCGCCTGTTCAGCGTGGATGGCTATGATGGCGGCCTGTTGCCCATCGCCCGTTATGTCCAGATGGAACGGCTTTTCTTGAAGCAGGAGGAGATCTGGCCCGACGGGCGGCTGCGCCAGCAGCTTCGGCAGGTTCCTCCGGCCCGGCTGTTGTCGCTGCTCAATGTCCGTTACCTCATCACCGATAAAACTCAGGATGTGTGGATTGATGACCTGTTCTACGATCTGGAGCACACTGTGCCGCTGGGTCAGGTGACCCTGACCGACCTGCCCGACTTTGAAACGACCCATCTGGGCCTCGTCTCTTATCTCACCGGGACGGCGGGATTGGCCGACGGGACGCCGGTGGCCCGCGTGACGGTCACTGCTACCGGGGGGCTGACAGTCACCGCCATTCTCCGGGCCGGTGAGCATACGGCCGAAGGGTTGTATCAGGCCGGGATGGTGGCCCATCATCAGGCACGGGTGGGCCATCACTGGCGCGACAATGAGCGGGGCAACGACTATATCACCGTGCTCGACCTGGGGCGGTCCTGGCACCCCACCGCCATTGCGGTCCGTTCGCTCCTGCCCGCCGGGCAGTTCCATTTGCGTGGGATGACGCTGATTGACCGGGAAAGCGGCACCGGCCGCACCCTGACGATCAACCCGACATACAGGCTGGTCCATTCGGGGGATGTCAAGATCTACGAAAATCTACAGGCGCTGCCCCGTGCCTTTATCGTCCACCACACCCGTCCGGTGGCCAATGACGAGGAGGCGCTGGCCGTGCTGCGCGACCCGGCCTTTGACCCGGCAGGCACGGTGGTCCTGTTGGCCGAGGCGCAGGGCGATTTCCGGCCGGAAGAAGGGAGGTCGGCTGTCCACCTGCTGGTCTACGAGCCGGAATTCCTCCGCTTGCAGGCCTCGCTGGATAGCCCCGGCTATCTGGTGCTGACCGACACCTGGTATCCCGGTTGGGTGGCGGAAGTGGATGGCCGGCAGGTCCCGATCCTGCGGGCCGACCTCTATTTCCGGGCGGTAGAGCTGACGGCCGGAGAACACCAGGTCACCTTCCGCTTTCGGCCGGTCAGTGTGCGCCTGGGCCTGGGGGTGGGCCTGGCCTCATGGCTGGCCTGGGGGTTGAGCGTTGCAGGGTGGGCTGTTCGTTTTGGACCTGAAGGCCCAGGTGGTGTATAATAGGAGCCTGTTCAAACACTCTCGCTCCTGCTGGACCACAGTCCAGCAGCGGAAAGTGTCCTGCAAACTGTCGGGCAGGTACCAGGTTGTGGTGGTGGAGAACATTCTCTGAGAGCCAGTCTGAAAAGCTTACCACAAAGACACAAAGGAACAAGAAGGAAACGAATAAAAAAACTGCATGGTGCCCTTGGTGTCCTTTGTGTCTCGGTGGTTTTCAGACAAGCTCTGAGCAAACAGATTGACACAAGGAGGTCGCTGCATGAATGTCTTTAACCGGCTTGTTATGATCCTGTTGCTGTTGACCGTGATCGTGGTCGTGGTGGTGGTGGCCATTGCGCCCAGGCCCACCTTCTATCTGCTCACGGCGCTGTTTCAGCGGGCGCACGAGATCGCGATCCAATATGATCAACCGGGCAGCAATTGGGCCTTTTTCGCCGCCGCGCGGGTGATCATCGGCGGGTTCATCACCCTGCTCTGTCTGATCCTGCTCTGGTTGGAGCTTCGCCGCCCACGGCGCAAGACCATCCGGGTCGAAAAGCTGGCCGGGGGTGAGGCCCACGTCACCACCGAGTCCATTGCCCAGCGGCTGGCCTACAATATTGACCGCCTGCCCGACGTGGTCAAGGTGACGCCGCACATCATCGGCCGGGCACGGCGGGTGGACATCGAGCTCAATCTGGAAACTTCGCCGGAAATTGATGTGCCGATGAAAACCGAGGAGGTGCTCCAGGTCACCCGCGAGGTGGTCAGCGACCGGATGGGGCTGAAACTGGGCAAGGTGCAGGTCAAGATCAAACACGCACCTTTCCCCAAAGAATAGCTGTTCACCACCGTTGTGCCGTTGTGCCGTCGTGCCCTGGTGGTGAATTGTGAAACAGATGGAGAATTGAACAGCGCGGGGTCTCGGCCTGGCAGGTAGGGGGTTATTTGCGCGTGCCCTTGATAATGGCTTCCCCTTCCAGTATTTCCAGGGCAGTGATCTCCATCTCCAGTTGCAGTTCATCCATCGTCTCGTTGATGCTCTGGGAGATGGTTTGCAGGAAGCTGTCGGGGATGGGCAGAGCGCCGGCCGATAGCTCTTCGATTTCGACCGCGATCTTGCCCTCGCGGACACGGGGCAGGGCGATGAGGTAGAACCTGGCCTCGACCGGCAGTACGTTCACCAGTCGCCCGGTGCCGTAGATCTTGCCCTGGGTGAACCAGATCTGGGGGTCGGCCACCGGCGATTCATCATATTGGGCCAATTTCGTGGCCACCAGGGAAGTCACTTCGGTGTCGGTGACGCGCAGGATGAATTGCTGACCGGGCTGGCTACCGAGGCTCTGCTGAATGCGGGATTCCAATTGGCCGGCCGATTCGGTGGACACGGCGATGGGGCGGGGAGGGGTCGGCATCTCGCCTGACAGCAGGTTGCAGGGGCCACAGGCCGTGCCCAGCAGGATCAGGACGGCGATGGCCAGACGAAGCCAGTCAAGTCGTGTGTGCATGGTCACCTGACCTCCATAGACAGGCTGCCTCTCTGTGAGAGCCTTCCGAGAACGCCCACTGCCCCTGCCGGACCCGCGTCCGCCTGGGGCAGCTTTTCAGACAGAGTTGAGGCGCCAGGAACCGCCTGACCCTCAAGATCATTATAGCACAATACCAGACAGGGGGCGAATCGCAGAGGATGGATGGTGCAGAGACAGGGCCGCCGATAGCGTTGCTGCTCGAAAGCCTGCTGTTTGTGGCCGATGAGCCGGTCCATGTCGAACGGCTGGCCTCTGTCCTTGAGGTGGACACCGATCAGGTAGAAACGGCCCTGGCCGGCCTGGCCCAGACCTACACCGGCCGGGGAATCCGCCTGCAACGGACAGGGCAGCGGGTCCAGATGGTGACTGCCCCGGAGGCGGCGGACTATGTCCGGCGCTTCCTGGGCCTTGATTTTAGCGGCAAACTGACCCCGGCAGCTCTTGAAACCCTGGCCATCATCGCCTATCGCCAGCCGATCACCCGCGCCCAGATCGAGAGTATCCGGGGAGTCAACTCCGATAGCGTCCTGCGCACTCTGGTCAACCGGGGGTTGATTGAAGAACAAGGCCGGCTGGAACAGGCCGGGCGGCCGATCGTCTACGGCACAACCTTTGAGTTTCTACAACATTTCGGATTGCTCAGCCTGGATCAGTTGCCGCCCCTGGAGGGTTCAGCATAGCACCTTGCGATCGCCCTGACCTGGCTGGCCGTATGCCTGGTCCTGGGCGGTTCCCTGCTGTCCTGAAGAAGAGGGAGGAAAACCGGGTTGTCCGTGCCTGTTTCCGATCGGTCTCAACTGGTTTCCAGAGGGATCTTTCATGCGGCGCGACGCCGTGCTTTCATGCAGGACGTGCTGGCCGAGCTGTCGGGCCGGTCAGGGGACCTGCTCTCTTTCGACCAGGTCCGGGAGCAGCTTAATCTGAAGGTGCCGATTCAGGATGCCAGCGTGCAGGAGATCCCCCTGGACAAGATCGTAGGCAGCGTGGGCCGTTACCGCGACTTTAACCGGGCTTTCCTGCCCCGCGCTCAGATCGATCCTGGCCGCTGGACCCGCATTGAGCAGTTACATGGCCAGGTTGACCTGCCTCCCATTGATGTCTTCAAGGTCGGCGAGGTGTACTTTGTCCGGGATGGAAATCACCGCGTGTCGGTGGCCCGCGCCCGTAATCACAAAACCATCCGGGCACGGGTCGTGGAGGTTCCCGTCCGCGTGCCGCTGGAGGCCGGCATCTCGCCCGATGATCTGATCCTCAAGGCCGGCTATGCCGAGTTTCTGGAAAAGACGTCCCTCGACCGCAGTTGCCCGGACCAGCAGATCGAATTGACCCGGCCGGGAGGCTACCGCAGCCTGCTGCAACATATTGAGGTCCATCAATATTATATGGGCCTGCGCTCGCGCCGCTATCCAAGCCTGCAAGAGGCCGCTGCCGACTGGTATTGCCAGGTGTATCTGCCCGTTGTCAAACGGATCCGCACCTCGAACATCCTGAGCCACTTCCCCGGCCGGACCGAGGCCGACCTCTACCTGTGGATCGCCGAAAACCGGGCGGCCCTGCAGATGCACTACGCCCCCCGCGAAAGAGTCAGAGAAGCGGTGGAAGATTTTGCGCAGGAGCACCGCAGGCCAGCCATCGTCCGCTGGTTTCAACGCCTGCTCCACCGCCTGTCCCCCCGCTTCCGGCCCAGGGAACCAGACCCCATCGAAGAGACGCAGAGAACGCCGGGTTCTGTATGATTTCCCTGCGCTCTCTGCGTGATCGGGTGAAAAGGGATGGTTCAAAATCGGTTGACACTTTTATGAAAGGCCTTCATCGCCCCTCACCCCCCCTTGGTCCCCCTC
>DAOTYI010000057.1:0-9329 GCA_034434895.1 Anaerolineae bacterium | reverse complement strand
CCCAGGTGCCCCGCCCGGCAAATTTCGGCGATCAGATCGCCCTGCTGGGCGCCGACCTGCCTGCCGGCCCCACCACGCCGGGGAGTACGCTGCCGGTGACCCTCTACTGGCAGGGGCAGGCCGAAATGGATGTGCCGTACACCGTCTTTGTCCACCTGTTGGGGCCGGACGGGCGTGTTGTGGCCGGACAGGATGGGGAGCCGGCCGGCGGCACGCGGCCAACCAGCGGTTGGGTGCCGGGCGAATATATCACCGACCTGCACCAGGTGCCCCTTCCCGCCGACCTGCCGCCGGGCGATTATGTGATCGAGGTCGGGCTTTATGATGCCGGCGCACCCGGTCTGCCCCGCCTGCCGCTTTTGGACGACGAGGGGAAGGTCGCAGCCGACCGGGTGATCTTTGGCCCGGTGGCGGTCAGGTAGCCCGTTACGGTTGCCTCAGCGGGGCTTTCAGGGTGGCAAACTGGTCGGCCACCTGGATGGTAGCCAGCCACAGCAGCGTCCCGTTGTGCACCAGCGGAAGGTCGGTCGGCGCGCTCTGCACCACCGGACGCACCCGTTTCTCCACCTCCCAGAAACCCGGCCCCTCCACCACGCCGACCGCCACGCCAAACTGCCCCGGCCTCTCCAGGTCCCAGTGGTAGGTTTCCAGGCGGATCATTTCGCCCCCTGGGTTCCAACGGGAGGGCGGAAGCCAGACCGAGCCTACAAACTCCATCTCGGTGCCGGGTAGTGGCTGGCCGGCCGGGTCGGTCTGGATAAAGAACAACCGCAGGTCCTCGTCCACCGGCTGCATCGCCTGCCAGTACAGGACCAGGCAGGCTCGGGGGATGAGGGGGCGTTCCCATACCAGATCATAGCCGATGAGCCGCAAAGGGCCAAAATCCACCGCCACTTTGACCTGAGGGTCTGGATGGTCGGCCCGGACAAAATCGTAAAAGGGATCGGGGATGTGAGGTTGGTCCAGTCCGCGCTCCAGGAGCAGGTAGCGGTGACGGCCGTCGCGGACGCCATATTCGCCGCTCTGTAACCGGCGCTGGATGGCCTCATAGCGATCTCGGGCGTGAAAAGGTGCATCACGATAGAAAACGTCCACGACCATATAGTCCGCATCCTGTTGCTCGGGGTAGAGATACAGGTTCTCGCGGTGGCTGAGGCGAGGGTCGGGATAGAGATCGGTCGAGACGCTGCCCTGCGACGGGAGCTGCCGGACAATCGCCTTGAGGGCAGCCGTCCGTTCCGAGCGGGGGGCCAGGTAAAAGTCGCGGCTGAACGGCAGAAAGCCGTGTCGCCGCTGGGCGATCAGGGCGGCGGCCAGGACCAGGCCGGACAGGAAGAGGGCCACGGCCGTCGGGGGGTTCGGCAACCGCCACCCGGCCGGCAGGGCACGTTTCAGCAGGCCCCCTGCCCGGCGGGACAGGAAGGCCGCACCATCAATGGCGCTGACGATGACAAAAGGCACAATCGCCACGGCATACTGAAAGAAACTGACCAGGGTGTGCTGCGGCGGAGCGGAACTCAGAGCATTGAGCACCAGGGCGGGCAAAGCCAGGAGGAGCACGGGCAGGCCCGCCAACGACAGGCAGGCTACCGGCCCCAACAGCCGGGCCTGGTAGGCGGGGCCTGTCTGGCTGACCAGGCGTTGCCAGACCAGGCCGGGGTGGGTGATCACCCGCACGACGATCTCCCAGCCGCTGTTGCCCAGCCAATCGTAATACCGGGAGAAGTAATGGGACTGGCCCTGCGGATTAAAGTGAGGGATGACGACGAACACGGCCAGAAAGAACCAGAGGAGACTGGCAGCGACGGCGACGATTCCCATGGTTCGCTCCCGACGGCCAAGCAGGGCGTAGAGGCCCACGCAGCAGGTAGTCAACGGCAGGACCTCTTTGGTGCTCATGGCCAGGAGGATAAAGAGGAAAAAAGGACCGGCCCTGCCCTGGCGCAGGAAGTGAAGAGCATACAGCAGCAAGGGGGTCGCCAGGGCGCTGGGGTGAAACTCGAAGGCATTGGCCGAATGCAGGGCCGGGTGAAGCAGATAGGCGGCGGCAAAAGCCAGGGCAGAGAGGTGGATCGGCCACTCCTGGTCATCGGCCGGTCTGTCATGGCAGGCCGCCCGGAGTGTGTCGCGGGCCAGCCAATAAACCGGCCAGGCTCCCAGGGCCAGGCTGAATGTTTGGACCAGCAGCAGCAACCTCTGATCCGGCCAGAGAAGGTACAGGAGGGAAATGGGCAGGAGGATCGGTTCCACGTGATCGGCCAGCAGCACCTCCCAACCAGGTTCAAAGGTGGAGCGGAACCAACGGCCGTGAACGGTATTCCACAGCGTCTGATCGTAGATGGCCAGGTCAAACCCCCGCGTCTGGCAGCGGGCATCGGCCGTCAGCGTGTACCAACTGAAGTAGAGGGCATAGAGGGCGATCAGCGTCCACACGACCCATAGCGGCCACCGCCGAGATTTCACCATGAGCACACCCCGTTCCTATTATACCGGATTTCGGCTGACGGTGCCACTTTTTCTCGCCGTGCGGCCCTTGATCACAGGCGGCCTCGCTTTTTGCAGCCGGAGCCAACCTGAGTATAATAGAGCGGCGAAAAAAGGAAGCAGCGGGAGGTGTTGAAAATGCCGATCTACCTGTACCAATGTGATTCGTGCGGTTTGCGCTTTGAACGGATGCAGCACATGGCCGACGCACCTCTGACCGACTGCCCGGAGTGCGACGGCCACGTCCATCGCGTCGTCCAACCGGTGGGCATCATTTTCAAAGGGTCAGGGTTCTATGTGACCGATAACCGCCGTGGCTCCTCATCCACCCTGGGCGTAACCAGGGAAAAGAAGGAAGCGGGCGGTGGGGAAGCCACCAGGGAGACCTCGGCCCCGACGGACGGGGAAGATTAGACCTGACCGCTTTTTGTCCCTCCCGCAGAGCGCAACCTCTGCGGGAGGGACTTTTTACATCTGGAACCGGCCACTGGCCGGCACCACCTTATACCGGAAGTTGGTCACATATTCCAGCAGGCGATCCTGAAGCTCCCCCCACTGCTTACTGTCCAGGATCTCCCGCATTTTTTCCACGCTCTCGGCCACACCGGCAGTCATAATCTGAGGCGCATCGCCATACAGGGTATACCAGGCCTCGGTCGGCTGCCAGCCCATCTTCATCAGGGCCGGGGCAAAGGTTTGCATGGCAAACTCGAAATAGGATTGCTCCTTGCCGGGACGGATGTCCCAGGTCATCAGCAGTTTGACAGCCACAGTGATTCAACTCCTCCCTAAAGAGTACACGGCCCGCCGGAACCGGTCACCGTTGTCGGCAAAGGGGCCGACCACGGCCAGGTTGAGCCGCTCCGGACGAAAGATGGTCTGAGCCAGGCGCTGGATGTCGGTGGCCTGGATCGCCTCAAAGCGGGCGATCACCTCCTCCGGCCCAAGCACCTCCGGTCCGAGGAGTTCCTGTTGGGCGTACCAGGAAGCCACGGTGAAGGAATCCTCCAGTGACAGAGCCAGCCGCCCCCGGATAAACTCCCGCGCCTTCTCCAGCTCATCTGGCGAGACCGGATCCTGTCGCAACCGGTCCAATTCACCCAGAATGGCGCGGATGGCCGGTTCGGCCTGGGCCGTGCTGACGCCAGCATACACGCCGATCGTGCCGGCATCCTGCAACGTGCTGACGTACGACTCGATGTCGTAGGCCAGTCCCAACCGCTCACGCACCTCCTGGAACAGACGCGAGCTCATGCCTTCGCCCAGGATCACATTCAGCAACCGGGCCCCATACTGGTCCGGATCGCAGCGCGAGGGGCCGGCAAAGCTAAAGTGGAGATGGGCCTGCTCTGTGGTTTTGAATTCGACATGCAGCCTGGGGCCACGCCGATCGGAGGGGGCCGGTTCGCAGGGGGTGGTTGGACCCGGTTCCCAGTCGGCCAGGCAGGAGTTGATCAGGGCCACAGCCTGTTGATGGGTCACCCGACCGGCCAGCCCGACGATCGTCCTGTTGGGGCGGTAGTGGTCGGCCAGGTAGGCCAGCAGAGCGTCGCGGCTCAGGCCGGACACACTCTGGCGGGTGCCGGCCACATCGCGCCCCAGGGGATGGTCAGGCCATTGCAGCTGGCTGACCAGGATCTGGGCCAGGCTGTCGGGGGCATCGAGGGAGTAGTTGATCTCCTCGACGATGACCGCCCGTTCCTTTTCCATCTCCGCCGGGTCGAAAGTGGCGCGGAGCAGCATGTCGCTCAGCACCTCCAGCGCCTGCGGCAGATGGGCGGCAGCCACCTTGGCCCAATACAGGGTCAACTCCAGGCCGGTGCTGGCGTTGAACAGACCTCCCTTGCCCTCGATCGCCTCGGCGATGTCACGGGCCGTAGGCCAGCGCGCCGTGCCTTTGAACAGCATGTGCTCGATAAAGTGGGAAGCGCCCGCCACGGCCTCGCTCTCGTAGCGTGAGCCCACCGCCAAAAAGAACCCCAGGCTGACCGACTGGAGGTGAGGCATCGGCACGGTCAGGATGCGCAGGCCGTTGTCCAGGGTCGTCAGCTCATACATCTCTGCTCATTGCCCTTTGAGTTGCTTCAGATATTGCGCGGCCTGTTCGGTGGCGATCTTGTCAGTGCCCCTGTCCACCTGCTGGAACTTTTCAAAGGCGGCGATGGCCTTGTCGTTCTGGCCCAGAGTGACATAGATGACCCCCAGGCCAAAGTGCGCCTCCGCCAGGTCGGGGTTGAGCTCCACCGCCTTCTGATACTCCTGCAACGCCTTGTCCATCAACGCCTGGTCTGGTCGGGTCTGGTTGAGTTGGGCCTTTTGCACGTAGGCGGCCGCCAGGTTGGAATGGATGTCGGCATCGTTGGGGGCGATCTGAAGCGCCTTCTGATACTGCGCGATCGCCTGGTCCAGGTCGCCGGCGTTGTAGTAGACCACCCCCAGGTTGGTGAGCGCCGAGACATTGTTAGGGTCCGCCTTGAGGACCGCCTGGTACTCGGCAATCGCCTTGTCAAACTCCCCTGCCTGGGCAAATTCGTTGCCCTTTTTGAAATGCTCTTCAGCCGACATGGGCTCCGCTCCGCACCCGGCCAGGGCCAGGGCAGCGACGAGAAACAATGCGAGGATAGCCTGAGTACGTTTCATTTCGCTTCTCCTATCTCCTGATTGTCTTAAGTGTTGAAATAAGCAAACGAACAAATGGGCATTCCCCATCCCCAATACCTACACAATGCGAAAGGCATCTACCAGCGTACAGCGCCGCACGCGAGTAAAGTGCAGGGCGCAGGTCAGGCCCTCGCCGGTGGGGCTGGCAATGGAGAAGGAGGTGAACCCCTCGCCGCCAAAGCCCAACCCGGCCAGGCTGGGTCCGTTTTTGACAAAGATGCTGGTGTTGATCTCCCGCGACATGCGGCTCAGTGCATCCAGGTTCCTGGAGTGCATCATGGCTGTATGGCCCATCCCCTGCTCGACCGCTTTGGCCAGGTCGATCGCCTCGTCCACGTTGCGCACCCGGACCAGAGGGATGACCGGCATGAGCTGCTCGGTCCACACCAACGGGTGTTGGGCGTCGGTCTCGGCCAGCACCAGCCGGACACTCTCCTCCACGCTGAGGCCGATCTCACGCAGAATGGTGCTGGGTGACTTGCCGACAAAGGCCTTGTTGACCACGCCATGTCGGCCAGGGCCATGATCCTCGGCCAGAATGACCTTCATCAGACGGCTGAGTTGCCAGGAGGTAATCTCGACCGCCCCTCGCTGGAGCATGATGGCTTTCAGCCGGTCGGCGATACTCTCCACGGCGATGATCTCTTTTTCCAGGACGCAGACCACGTTGTTATCGAACGAGGCCCCCTTGACGATGTCCCGCGCCGCCTGTTCCAGGTCGGCGGTCTCGTCCACCACCACCGGCGGGTTGCCCGGCCCGGCACAGATCGCCTTCTTGCCGGAACTCATCGCCTCGCGCACCACGCCCGGCCCGCCGGTGACCACCAGCAGGCGGATGGCCGGATGGCGCATCAGATATTGGGCGCTGTCAATGGTCGGTTCGGCCGGGCAGGTGATCAGGTCTGGCGGGCCGCCGGCCTGGCGGATGGCCTGGTTGAGCACCTGCACCGTCTGGGCCGAGCAGGCTTTGGCAGCCGGGTGGGCGTTGAACACCACGGCGTTGCCGGCGGAGACCATGCCGATGGCATTGCAAAGGATGGTCGAGGTGGGGTTGGTGCTGGGGGTGATGGCCCCAATCAGGCCATAGGGGGCCAGTTCCACCAGGGTCAGTCCCCGGTCGCCGGTCCAGGCGGTGGCCTGCAACAGTTCAGGGCCAGGGGTGCGCTCGGCCACCAGCAGGTTCTTTTCCAGTTTGTCCTCCCAACGCCCCATGCCGGTTTCCTGCCAGGCGGCCCGGGCCAACACCTGAGCATTCTCCGCCGCAGCCCGGCGCATGGCGGCGATCAGAGCCTTGCGCCGTTCCAGAGGCAGGTCGGCCAGGCGTTTTTGGGCGGCGATCGCGGCGGTGATCGCACTGTCCACATCTGGATAAACGCCATCCTGACCGACCACCGGCCCTTTTTGGGGGGCTGACCCCCGATCGGGCGATGTGGCCAGAGTCCCGCTGTCCGGCAAAGGCCGGGGCTTCAGATCGGCCACCACCCGCCGCACAATCTCGGTAATCCGCTGCTCGTCGAGAGAAAGCGTCACACCCTCACTCCTTATATCCTGCCTCCTGCTTCCTGCCTCCTACTCATCGGTCAGAGCCAGCAACCTGTAGACCATCACCGGTTCGCGTCGGCCACGGATGGGGATCACCCCTTTAGGCTCCACCTGGACAGCCGGGCCGAGGATGTGGCATGTATGTTCGTCCAACAGGATCTCTCCGCCCAGGGCAATCTCCTCCAGGCGTTGGGCCAGGTTGACCGTATCGCCGATGGCCGTGTAGTTCAACCATTCCCGGGCCCCGATGTTGCCGACCACTGCCTCGCCGGAGACGATACCGATGCCAAATTCGGTGCGCAGGTGCTCTGGCAGGCCGGCATGATAATCGGCCAGGTCGTGGCACAGCCGCAACGCCGCCCTGACCGCCCGCCGGGGGTGATCGGGTTGCGGCAGCGGGGCATTGAACATGGCCATAATCATGTCGCCGGCATACCGGCCGATGGTACCCTCATAGGCCAGCACCGCCTGCACCGCCACCGTCAAATAGCCGTTCAACACGTCCACCAGTTGCTCCGGCGGCAGCGTCTCGGCCACCCGGGTGTACCCCCGCAGGTCAGCGAACAACACCGTCAGGGGTTGTTGTACTCCCCCCAACTGCACCCGAGTTGGATCGGCCAGTAGCCGCTCAACGACCTGGGGGGAGACATAGCGGGCAAAGGTCTCGCGGATTGACTGCTGAGCAGCCCGCAGGGCATCGGTCTCCCGCTTGGCTTTCAACCGGACTTTGATCCGCTGGATCAGTTCTCGATAGTCGAACGGTTTGGCGATATAATCATCTGCACCCAGTTGCAGGCCCATCACCATCTGCGCCGGGTTGGCCCAGGCGGTGAGCATCAGCACCGGGATGCTCGCCGTTTCCGGATTGGCCTTGAGCCGGGCGCAGACCTCGTAGCCATTCATCAGCGGCATGTCCACGTCCAGGATCACCAGGTCAGGCCGGCAGTCGCGGATCTTTTGCAGGGCCTGCAGGCCGTCGAAGGCACAGAGGGCCTGGTACCCTTCCATGTTCAACAGGTCACACACCAGCTCTACATTGTCCACCCGATCGTCGGCGATCAGGATCGTCGCTTCCTCACCCATACGTCTGACCTTCCGGCGTGATGGCTATTCCTTCCGGTACTTGACCACGCCATTGACTTCCCAGGTATCCACCACGGCCATGATGACCGCGTCGCACGGCTTTTTGTCGGTCAGCACCGTCTGCCGGGCCGATGAGCCGGTGGCGTACAGCACCACGTCGCCCAGGCCGGCCTGCACCGCATCGGCGGCGATGACATAGTCTCCCGTTTCCTGGTTTTCAATATTCAGGCGCCTGACCACCAGGAACTTGAAGCCCTCCAGTTTTTCGTCTTTGCGCGAAGCGACCAGAGTGCCGACCACTTTGCCTAAAAGCATGATTCACCTCTTGTTGGGCGACCACCTGCCCTGGGCGACCGCAAGGGTCGCCCCTACAACGATACCCGGTCTACCTCAGAGAATCGGCGAAGGCCCGAACCCGCCGCGCTGCGTCGTGACGCAGTGGCGGGCCATGACCAAAGCAGCACACCTCAAAGTCGAGGGCCGCTATCTTGCGGATGGAAGCGTGGGCCTGGGCCATATCGGGCGTAAAGAGGCGCGGTGGCGCTCCCAGTCGCCCGAACTTGTAGTTGAGCGCGTCTCCGACGAGGACGATTTTGCGGCCCGGGTGGTAGAAACAGACGCTACCCGCCGTGTGGCCCGGCACGTGGATCACCTGCCAGCCCCCCAGGTCGTCACCCTCTTGCACCGGCCGGTCCACCTGAACCGGCCGGTATACCCGACGGATGGCCCGGTTGAACAGCCTGGCCAGGGGCATCGGCCTCAGTTCCCGGTCGGCTCTCCCTTCTACCAGCGGCACGTCGGCACGGTGGGCCACAACTTTTGCGCCGGAAGCGGCTTTGAGCGCAGCGGCACTGCCCATGTGATCGATGTCGCCGTGGGTCAGCCAGATCTCATCCACCGCGTCGGGCGGATAGCCCAGCCTGGCCAGATGCCGCCACACGGCTCCCGCCCGGCCCGGCGTGGCCGCGTCAATCACCACCAGCCGATCCGCCTCGACCAGGAGGTAAACTTTGGTATCCCAGATGCGCTCCACCCAGTGGAGACCCGGCAGCAGCTCCATCCCTGCCTCACCGTTACTCAGCTTCGCCCAGCTCCTTCAGCACCTGCTCGCGGCGGCCCAGGGGCAGGACCAGGTCAATATTGACATGTGGCCTGGGGATGACGTGCACCGAGACCACTTCTCCTACCTTCTCGGCGCCGCGCACGCCAGCCTCCACCGCCGCCTTACAGGCGGCCACATCGCCGCGCACGATGGCGGTCACGTAGCCGCCGCCGATCTTTTCATAGGCAACCAGCTCGACCTTTGCTGCCTTGACCATAGCATCGGCAGCCTCGACCATAGCGGCAAAGCCACGTGTTTCGATCATGCCCAATGCTTCTGCCATTTGTGTTCTCCTCCTATCGGAATTGCGTGCCTTTTGTGTTGCGTGTTACGCTCACGGCCTCAGCAGCGCCGTGAGGTTGATTCTCTTGCCGTTGTACTCCGGCAACCCGCCGCTGAGGTCGTCCCAGGTAGCCCCCCGGTTCGCGGAACGGTACAGGCGGTAGGGTTGGTCGTA
>DAOTYI010000056.1:0-19806 GCA_034434895.1 Anaerolineae bacterium | reverse complement strand
ATGCCTTCGGCTACCCGGCCGTCCGCCTGCGCGGACGGAGGCGTCCACGCAGGTGGACGCCTGGCCGCAGGCCCCTGAGGTGCGACTTGAGTCGCTTAACTTGATGCGTATGGGGTGAGGTCGAACCGATACCATACGAGTCAGGAGAATCGAGATGATCGAGGTGGAGAACCTGGTAAAACACTACGCCCATGTCAAAGCGGTGGATGGGGTCAGTTTCACCGTGGCCCAGGGGGAGATCTTTGGGCTGCTGGGACCTAACGGCGCGGGCAAGACGACCACCATCCGGACCATCATGGACATCCTCAAGCCCGACAGTGGCACGATCCGGTTACTGGGTCAGCCGGTGACTGAGGCCAGCAAGGCCCGCATCGGCTACCTGCCGGAGGAGCGCGGCCTGTACAAGAACTTTCAACTGCTGGAGTGTCTGACCTATCTGGCTGCGCTCAAAGGGATGCCGCGCAAAGAAGCCGGCCGGCGGGCCTCGGCTTTGCTGGAACGGGCCGGCCTGGAGGAATATGCCCGGCGCAAGATCAAGGAATTGAGCAAGGGGATGGCCCAGAAAGCCCAATTTCTGGCGGCTATCGTCCACGACCCTGACCTGCTGATCATGGACGAACCGTTCCAGGGGCTGGACCCGGTCAACACCGACCTGCTCAAGAGGATCCTGCTGGAGGAGCAGGAGCGGGGCAAGACGGTCATCCTCAGCACCCACGACATGAACCAGGTGGAAGAGCTATGCCAGCGCATTCTGCTCATCAATTATGGGAAGGCAGTGCTCTACGGTCCGCTGGATGAGATCAAAGCTCGCTACGCCGAACATGCCGTCATCCTGGAATGCGACGGCCTGCCGGAGGGGTTGACCGGCGTGCAACGGGTAGAACAGCACAACCACACCTGCGAACTTGTCCTGGAGCAGGAGACATCCCCTCAGGCTATCCTGCGCCAGTTGGTGGCGGCGAATGTGGCCGTCCGTCGCTTTGAAGTGGCAACGCCGCCCCTGGAGGAGATCTTTATCAGCGTGGTCCAAAGAGTCCCGCAGGAGGAGGTCCAATGAAAGAAATTCTGCTGGTCGCCAGACAGGAACTGTGGATCAACCTGCGCCGTCCAGGATATATCCTGATGACACTCCTCATCCCGGCGATGGGAGTGGTCGTCCTGCTGATAGGTGCAGCTTTTGGCGGAGAGGTCGGTACTTTTCTGGAGTCCCAGTTCGCGCCGAATCAAAAAGGCATCGGCTATGTGGACCAGAGCGGCCTGTTTGGCCCCCCCCTCCCTCACTATCAGGGCTACTTCACCCCCTATCCCGACGAAGCCTCAGCCAGAGCTGCCCTCCTGGCCGAACAGATTGACAGCTACTTTCTGCTGCCTGCCGACTATTTACAGACGGGCCAGGTCGTCTTCTACAGCACCGGCGGCGGGTTCTCGACCTTTGCCGCTGCCGACAGCGAGGAGATCCGCAGCTTCCTGGTGGAGCAACTCCTGGCCGGCAAGGTAGACCCGGCCGTCCAGAACCGCGTCCGGGCGCCGATGGACATCCGGGCGGTGACGCTCAACGCAAGCGGCGAGGTACGCACTGAGAACCCTTTTAGCTGGATTGGCGACTTTGTGGTGCCCTACATCTTTTCCATCCTGTTCATTGTCACCCTCTTTACCACTTCGGGCTTTTTGCTGCAAAGTGTGAGTGAGGAGAAAGAGGGCCGCATCATCGAAATCTTGCTCTCTTCTATCAATCCCACCCAACTGCTGGCAGGCAAGATCCTGGGATTGGGGGCGGTGGGTCTGATCCAGGTGCTTGTCTGGTTTGGGGCCGGTGCGGCCTTGCTGATAGCCGCCGTGGCCCTGTTTGCGCTGAGTGGGGTGATCAACCTCAGTCTGGGCACGGTGGCGCTGGGCCTGGTCTACTTCATACTGGGCTATCTGCTCTACGCCACCCTGTTCGCCGTAGCCGGTTCGATGGGCACGACCCAGCGGGAAAGCCAGCAAATTGCCGGCATCTTTTCCCTTGCCGCTGCTCTGCCATGGATGGTCATCGGCTTTATCTTTACCAATCCTGATTTGCCGATTGCCGTGGCCATGAGCTACATCCCCCTGACCGCACCGGTCATGATGCTTATCCGCCTGGGCTTTGGTCAGGTGCCGGCCGGACAGATCGCCCTCAGCCTGGCATTGCTGGCAGTCAGCATTGCCCTGAGCCTGTGGGCCGGGGCTAAAGTGTTCCGTACCGGGCTGCTGATGTACGGCAAGCGGCCGGGATTGAAGGACCTGATTCAGGCATTCAAACAGGCATAGAGAGTATCTCCAACAAGCGACAGCGAGGGGGAAATGATCGAGCTGCAAGAAGTCACCCGCACCTACAAGATGGGCTCCGAGGAGATCCACGCCCTGAACCATGTGACCCTGACCATCGCCGATGGCGAGTTCGTGGCCGTGGTCGGGCCGTCGGGCAGTGGCAAGAGCACACTGCTGCACGTCATCGGCGGGCTGGACACACCCACCGCCGGCCGTGTGATCGTAGATGGCCAGGACTTGAGCCAGGCGCGTGACCGGGAACTGGCCGCTTTCCGCAACCGGCGGGTGGGGTTTGTCTTCCAGACCTTTCACCTGCAACCAACCTACACCGCCCTGGAGAATGTCGCCCTGCCGCTGATCTTTGCCAGGGTCCCGCCCAAGGAGCGCCAGGCCAGGGCCAGACAGGCGTTGGAGGCGGTCGGGCTGGCCGAACGCCTGCGTCACAAGCCGACCCAACTATCCGGCGGCGAGCGGCAGCGGGTGGCCATCGCCCGCGCCCTGGTGACCGAACCGGCCTACATCCTGGCCGACGAGCCGACCGGCAACCTGGACACCGCCGCCAGCAGGGAGATCGTCGGCCTGCTGGATCAACTGCACCGCCAGCGGAATCTGACGGTGGTGCTGGTCACCCACGATCCAGAGATGGCAGCCTTTGCCGGGCGCACAATTGCCCTGCGCGATGGGCAGATTGTAGCCTGATATTCCATGTGCCATATGCACCACGTTGTCAGGAGCCAGAACGATGAGAGTTTGGGACTATATCCGCATCGCCATGTCTAACCTGTGGAAACGCAAACTGCGGACCACACTGACCATCTTTGCTGTGGTCATCGGCGCCGTCCTGGTGGCGCTGATGGTCAGCCTGGGGGTGGGCCTCCAGCAATATGTCACCGGCCAGCTCACCGCCCTCCAGGTGCCCGGCGTGATCAGCGTAGAACCCAAAGAGAACCAGAATGTCGGCGCCATCATGCTCGGCGTCAGCGGCTTTGGCGCGCCGCAAGAGATCCAGGAGGGGCAGCAAAATCCTTACTTCAGCATGAAAAAGTTCACCGGCAGGGATGTGGCCCGCATCCGGGCCGTGGATCATGTCGCGGCCGTGGACCCGGTGGTGGTTGTCCTGCCCCGCTGGGTGCAACTGGTGGGCGATGAAAAGAGGTACCAGGCCCAGCTCAACGCCTCGCCGTCCTATGAAATCAGCCAGCGTAAGCTGATCGCCGGGCGAGCCTTCGAAGCGGACGAGCGGGACGTGGCTGTTGTCGCCTACGGCTTCCTGAAAGTGTGGGGGCTTGACCCTCAGGAGGCGTTGGGCAGACAGATCTCTGTCCGGGTGAACAAAGGCTACCAGGTGAACCCCTTCAGTTCCAAAGAGGCGGAGGGCCGGGATTACATCTTTGAAATCGTGGGGGTCTTCCAGGAGGCAATTTTGAGCACCGAGGTGGCGGTGCCGTTGGCTCAGGGGATCGAGATGGGCCGCTACTTTAACGACGACGAAGCAGCCTATACCGACAAGGATATGGGGTTTGCTCTGTCGGTCTATGTAGAGGATCCGCAACAGGTAGAGGCGGTTGCCCGGGCCATCGAAGAGTCGGGCGACTATGTCGCCGAGACAGCCGAAGAGTCGGCCGGGTCGCTGGCCGGTGGCTTTCGCGTCATCCAGGCCGTGCTCAGCGTCTTTGGGCTGATCGCCCTGGCGGTCGCTTCGCTGGGCATCATCAATACCCTCATCATGGCCATCTACGAGCGGACGCGGGAGATCGGGGTGATGAAGGCGGTCGGCGCCAGCAAAGGGACCATCCGCCTGCTGTTCACCGTCGAAGCGGCGAGCATCGGCTTCTGGGGTGGGCTGGTAGGGGTCCTGGTCGCCTGGATCGTGGGCCAGGTCATCAATGTCATCGCCCATCTGAGCTTCCTGCGCGACTACAAGGACTTTAATATCTCGGCCTTTCCGCCGTGGCTGCTGTTGGCCGTCATCGCCCTGAGCACCGGAGTGGCCCTGCTGGCCGGACTGCTGCCGGCCAATCGGGCGGCCAGGCTCGATCCCGTTGAGGCGCTGCGCTACGAGTAGAACCCTTTATGATGGCCTGCTCCATGTCTTTCTCGCAGACCTGCGGGCTTCGCTGCGGCCCATATCCCGGTTTGGACAGGCAAGAGCCGTGAGCCGAAACGAACTTAAATGGAAAGGGGGAAAATATGAGCGAGCAGATGGTTCTCAATCAAGAAGAGAAGGTTCTGGCCGGGTTGGCGCACGGCAGTATCCTTCTGGGTGTGATCACCAGCGGCTTTGGCGGCATCGTCGCTGCACTGGTGATCTGGCTGATCGAAAAGGAAAAGTCGGCCTACGCCGCGTTCCAGGCGCTCCAGGCGCTGGTCTACCAGGTGGTGACCTTTATCCTGACCATGCTGGCCTGGTGTTGCTGGTTCGTGGTGTGGATGCTGATGTTTGTGCCACCACTTCTGGCCAATCCCGATGCCTACCAGCAAGTCCCACCGGCTGGGATGTGGATCGGTCTTTTGCTGATGGTCGTTCCCCTGGGCTTCTGGGGCCTGACCATCCTCTACGGGTTGTGGGGCGCAGTGCGCTGCCTGGGCGGCCACGACTTCCGGTATCTCGTCATCGGCAGGTGGCTGGCAAGTCATAAATAACAGGTCGGCGGTGTGGACCACAGGGACAACGGCCTGGCCGTCGCGCCGGCGGCATCTGTAGGACAGGCTTAAGCCTGTCCCACACCGCCGGCGGCTACCCGGCATGACGCCCCCTCCTGCCAATGTGCACAAAATCAGAGATTCTGCTATAATGGGGCCGGATCCTGGATGAGGAGACAGCCCCTGTGGCATGGAATGAGCGGCCCCTGATCCTGGTGACGTGTGACGACGGCATTGACTCACCCGGGCTCCGGGCAGCGGTCCAGGCCGTACAGCCACTTGGCGAGGTGGTCATCTCGGCTCCCTACGAGCAACAAACGGGTGCCGGCCGCAGCCTGCCCACCTGCAGTGATGGGGCCATCTACGAGATTGACTACCGGCTCGGCGACCGGCAGGTGCCGGCCTATGCCCTCTACGGCTCGCCGGCCCAGGCGGTGCTCTATGCGCTGGTGGAACTGGTGCCCCGCCGACCGGCGTTGTGCGTCTCGGGCATCAACTTTGGAGAAAATGTCGGCTCCAGCGTCACCGCCTCCGGCACTGTGGGCGCGGCACTGGAAGCCGCCGACGAAGGGATCCCGGCGCTGGCCGTGAGCCTGGAGACCGACAAAAAGTACCACTATCAGCATTCGGAGCAGGTGGATTTTACGACAGCGGCCTACTTTACCCACTACTTTGCCGCCCGGATGCTGACCCGGCGGATGCCCGCCGATGTGGACCTGCTCAAGATCGAAGTCCCCTGCACAGCCACACCCGCCACCCCCTGGCGCGTGACGCGACAGTCGCGGCAACGCTACTACCGGGCGCTGCCCAGCGGCCGCCGCACCCTGACTGAAAAGCGCCGCCTGGACTATGAGATGGCGATTGACCATACCACCCTGGAACCGGACTCGGACATCTGCGCTGTGCTGGTGGACCGCGTTGTGGCCGTCACCCCTCTCAGCCTGGACCTGACCTCGCGGGTGGCACTCGATGAACTGGAGGCGTTGCTGCGCTGACGCATGGGAGGAAAAGGTGTCTGAGGACAAGTACAAACAGTTGCGGCTGCTAACCCGTGAGCACACCGCTCGGCTCTGGCAGGCTGTCAGGCTGGGGCTGCCGCTGAAAGGTGAAGAGGCAACCATGGCCCAGGCCATGCTGGATCACACCGAGTACTGGGATGTCTGGGACCATCTCCTGGAAAAAGGGGATGAGGAGATCCTGGTTGACGGCGTCAACCCCCTCGTCCATGTGACGGTCCATTCGACTATTGAAAACCAGATAGCTGCTGGCGATCCGCCGTGTGTCCGCCACGCACTACGCCGATTGTTGCGCCAGGGAATGGACCGACACGAGGCGATCCATCGGATCGGTGCGGTGCTGGCGACCGAGATCTGGGAAATTCTCAAGGACAACCGCCCGTTCGACAGGGCAGGCTATAGCCGGGCGATACGCCGGCTGGGGCGTGAGGAGGTGCCATCGGCACAACCGAGAAAGCGCATCCGGAAACGCCGCTGAAGAGAGGAGGGGCTATGGCCGGAGAGACGGTGCTGATCATTGAAGACCGGCGGGAGAACATTGTTTTCCTGGCCAATCAGGTGCTCAAGCCCAACGGCTATCAGGTGATGACCGCCATGGATGGGCAGCGTGGCCTCAAGCGCATCCTGACCGAGAAACCAGACCTGGTGATTCTGGACCTGAACATGCCCAAGATGGACGGTCTGGAGATCCTGAAGGCCATGCGCGAGCAGCAGGCGAATATCCCGGTTATCCTGATCACCTTTTATGGGTCGGAGCACGTGGCCCAACAGGCGCTGCAACTTGGCGCGGCCGCGTATGTGGTCAAGCCCTTCACCGTGGCCGACATGCTGAATGCCATCCAGAAGGCCCTGACCAGCCGCCGGTCCCCTCCCCCACCGGCCACTGAACCGGAGGAGACGATCCCTTTGACGCGACAGGTGGAACGTTGGATGCGCGACATGAATATCCTGCATCGTGTTGGTAAGGCCCTGGTGGCCCATCTGGACATAGGACGGGTGTGCAGCCGGGCCGTCGAGGCCGCCATCTATCTCACCCGAGCCGACCACGCCTTTCTATTCCTGACAGGGGAAGAGGGGACAGAGCTGCGGTTGTATGCCACCAGAGGGCCAGAAGACCGTCAGGTGCGCATCCTCGACCAGACGGTAAACAGCGGCCTGGCCGTCCAGGTCGCCCGTTCGGGCCAGGCCGTCATTCTGCCCAGGGCGCAAGGCGACCCGGTTCTGGCTGACATCGCCGGCGAACTGTTGGGGCCGCCCATCGCCGTCCCGCTCCGCTGGCAGCAGCGGATCTGGGGGGTGCTGATTGTGGCCCGTCACGCCGGTGAACCGGCCTTCACCGAGGCGGACCTGGCCTGGCTGAGCGGCCTGGCCGAGTATGTGGCCATCGCCCTGCGCAATGCCCAGGTATGCCGGCAGCGCACCCAGTGCCCGCCGGCTCCTCGCCTGGATGAAAAAACGGTCACCGTCTGGCGCCAGGAGCTTGAGCAACTGGCCACGCAGCTCCAGGCGGTCGTGGCCACGATCCAGCAACTGGCAGGTCAGATGGCTGCCAGAGAGAAGCCACCAGACCGTTCAGCAGGCGGAAAAGCCTGAGAGCCGATCTGAAAGCCGCCCGGGGCACAAAGAATCGGGGATTCCTCTACCCCTTCATCACCGCCAGAGGGCGCAACCGGGCCACCTTGCGCGCCAGGCCGGCGCCGTGGACCACCTCGACCACGGCATCTATGTCCTTGTAAGCCTCAGGCGCTTCTTCGGCCAGGCCGGCCATGCTGCCGGCCCGCACATGGATGCCCTGCGCTTCCAGCTCCTGGCGCAGGGTCCCACCGTGGATCTTTTTCTTGGCTGCGGCGCGGCTCATCGTCCGCCCGGCGCCGTGGCAGGTGGTGCCAAAGGTCTCTTCCATCGCCTCGGCGGTGCCCACCAGCACGTAGGAGGCGGTACCCATGTCGCCCGGCACCAATACCGGCTGGCCCACCGCGCGATAGATGGCCGGCACCGCCGGGTGACCCGGCCCAAAGGCCCGCGTCGCCCCCTTGCGGTGGACACACAGCTTCATCTTCTTGCCCTCTACCACGTGCTCTTCGATCTTGGCAATATTGTGGGCCACATCATAGACGGTGTACAGGTCGAAATCTTTGACCTTGCCGGCCAGCACCTCCTCGAAGCTGCGCCGCGCCAGGTGGGCCATGCACTGTCGGTTGGCCCAGGCAAAGTTGGCCGCCCCCACCATCGCCCCAAAGTAGCGCCTGCCCTCCGGCGAATCTAATGGGGCGCAGACCAGCTCCCTGTCGGGCAACTGGATGTTGTACTTTTTGACCGCCGCCTGCAGGTCCTGGACATAATCGTCACACACCTGATGCCCCAGGCCCCGTGAGCCGGAATGGATCTGCAACACAAGCTGTCCCTCGAACAGGCCAAAGGCACGGGCCACCGCTTCATCATAGACTTCCACCACCTCCTGAAGCTCGATAAAGTGGTTGCCGGAGCCCAGGCTGCCCACCTGCCCACCGCCGCGCTGCTTGGCCTTGGGGCTGACCGCCGCTGGATCGGCCCCCGGCATCGAACCTCCCTCCTCCAGGCGCTCCAGGTCTTCCGGCCGGCCATACCCCTCCTTCACCGCCCAGGCGGCCCCTTTGAGCAACACCTCATCCATCTCCCGGCCCGATAGCTTGCGCGTGCCGCCCCCTTCCCCCACGCCACTGGGAATGTTGCGGTACAGGGCCGAGATCAGGTCGTTGATGGCGTCCCTGACCTCCGCCACCACCAGATGGGAGGCCATGAGCCGCACGCCGCAATTGATGTCATATCCAACCGCCCCCGGCGAGATCACGCCATCGGGATAGCGGGTCGGCACCACGCCGCCGATGGGCGGGCCGTAGCCCTGGTGGGCATCGGGCATGACCAACACCCGCCCGACCACGCCAGGCATGGCCGCTGTATTGACCAACTGCTCCAATGTCTTGTCGCGGAAGGCCAGCTCCAACAGATCCTCATCGGCATAAATGCGCGCCGGCACCTTCATGTCGGGCCGAAAGCTTTTGGGCACCTCCCATACATATTTGCTGATCCGTACCAAATCCGATTTCTGAATCATCTTTTCCCTCCGTCGTTCGACGCCGGTCTGTGACCGGCAGCAGGACAGGCCCCCGACCTGCCTGTCCATTGGCATCAAGGCGCGGGCAATGGGAAATCGCGCCGGGTAGCCGAAGGCAATGCCTTTGGCTACCCGGCCGTCCGCCTGCGCGGACGGAGGCATCCACGCCGGTGGATGCCTGGCCGCAGGCCCCTGAGATGCGACTTGAGTCGCTTACCTTGATGCTTATGGCCTGCTCTGCCCCTCTGCCCCGATCAAACGTCAAACGTAATGGCCGCCGTCCACTCCGCTCCATCCCGGACGATGGCCAGGTTATGGAAGGTGGCCGCCTTGATATGGGCTTTGGTCACCGGGGCATGGACGCCACCGGCCTGAGCCATCAGAGCCGTATCGCTCAGCGACTCCAGGCGCACCTCCACAAACAACAGCCCCTCCATCTCGGTGAAAAAGAGCAGTTCATTGAGCCATCTCACCAGCAGCGTTTCCCGGTCAAAGGCTTCCAGGCGGACCTGCCGCCACCCGGTGGCGACCAGTCCTTCCAGATCGGCCATGAGGCTGTACATCCCCTCCACCGCCCCGATGAACAGGCCCGGCAGGTCCTCGGCCCACACCTGCAAGGCACGGTCGGCCGTATGCTCCAACTCCTGAAAGCGATAGTTGCAGGTTGCCGGTCGCAACTCCTTGCTGTTTGTTGCTGGCTGCCGGCTACTCAAAATCTGCCGCGCCTCCTCTTTATCCCGCCCGATCTGGGCTATCAGCTCGCCAATCTCCTCGAAACGGCGCTCGTCGCGCAGGCGGGCCACAAACTCGACTACCAGATCACAGCCATAGATCTCTTGCTCAAAGTCAAAAAGGTGGACCTCGATCGTCCGCCGGCCGCCATCAAAACTGGGGCGCACGCCGACATTGGCCACAGCAGGATACCGCTCCTCGGCCAGCAAAGCCAGGACGGCATAGACGCCGTTGGCAGGCACCGCCCGTTCCGGCCGGACCTCCAGGTTGGCCGTAGGAAAGCCGAGCCGATGGCCCCGTTGCGCCCCTCTGACCACCCGCCCTGACAGGCTGGGGTAGCGTCCCAGCAGGCGCGCCGCCTCCTCCACACGGCCTTGCTGCACCAGGGCCCGGATGCGGCTGCTGGAGATCACCTCGCCGCTGCCGGTCACCGGTTCGACCACGCGCACCTCGTAGCCCAGCTCGCGCCCCAGTTCCTGGAGGCGAGTCACATCCCCTTCCCGGTTTCGGCCCAGGGCAAAGTCAGGACCCACCCACAGCTCCCGCAGCCGCAGATGCCTCCGCATCATGGCCATAAAGTCGTGGGCCGGGGTCGCCGCCACCTGCCGGTTGAAGGGCAGCAGGACCATCAGGTCCACACCCAGGGCCGCCAGCAGGGCTGCCTTCTCGGCCGGCGTGGTCAGGCTGACCGGGGCCCGTTCCGGGGTCAGCACCGCAGCCGGATGGGGATGAAAGGTCACGACCACCGCCAGCCGGTCGGTTTCCCTGGCCCGGGCCACGATCGTCCCGATCAGCGCCTGATGTCCCCGGTGCACCCCATCAAAAGCACCAACGGTCAGTACGGTCTCTTGCCGCAGGCTGGCTTTGGACAGGTCGTCCAGAATGTCCATCGCATCCTCAGGCCGACAGCAGAGAGGGTTCCTCCGCCAACAGTTCGGCCAGAGCCTCATCCCAAAAGCGCACCTGACTATCTTGCAGCAGCAAGACTTTCCCGGCACGGGCCACTTTTTCCGCGCCGAGGGTGATCTGCTTCCCGGCCGCAACCGGGATGGCCCGATAGCCCGCCCGCCGCAGGATAGAGGCCCGTTTTTGCGCCCGCAGGACATCGTTGCGGTCCACCGTCGCCGAGACCTCGATGGCCAGCCATACCTCGGGAGCTTCCGGTTTTTGCCGGGGACGCCCCCGCACCAACAGGTCGAGAGGGATCAGAGCAGCCAGTTCTTCCTGAGACAGGCGCCCAAGCAACTCCTCTTCCAGCTCCTGCAAGGGGACAACCCGCACCCGGCGTAGCAGCAGGCCAAAGTAGGCGTAGGCTTTGTCACGATAGTCATGTTCCAGTTGGCGGCCCTGGAGCTCGGCCAGGGTATCCTGCATCCGCGCTATGGTCTCCTCGGTACGCACCTGGGCCTCGGCCAGTCGCTCCACGATCGCTTCCAGCCGTTGCAACCGCTCCTCGGTGCGGGCCTGGGCCGCGATCAACTGTTCCACAGCCGCTTCCAGCCGTTGCAACCGCTCTTCGGTGCGGGCCTGGGCCGCGATCAACTGTTCCACAGTCGCTTCCAGCCGTTGCAACCGCTCTTCGGTGCGGGCCTGGGCCGCGATCAACTGTTCCACAGTCGCTTCCAGCCGTTGCAACCGCTCTTCGGTGCGGGCCTGGGCTGCGGCCAACTCCTCCACCCGCGCTTCGGTGCGGGCCTGGGCTGCGGCCAACTCCTCCACCCGCGCTTCGGTGCGGGCCTGGGCTGCGGCCAACTCCTCCACCCGCGCTTCGGTGCGGGCCTGGGCCGCGGCCAACTCCTCCACCCGCACTTCGGTGCGGGCCTGGGCCGCGGCCAGATCGTGGAGGACCGCCTTCACCTCAGCCAGGTCTTGCCGCGTGGTGGCATATTCTTGAATCCGCTCATCCACCACTTTATACGAGATGGCGACGATCAACTCGCGCAACTCCGGGCTCACTACATCCACGGTCATTTTTCCCTCCTGCCAAAGACCTTCCGCGGCCGCCATTGCCCGGTTTCGGGATGATAGGTCAGTACTGCCAGGAAATCGCCATCCAGGCTATAAGCACGACACAGGGCCCCGCCCTTGCCATCGAGAGGAGGTTCTGCCTTCACCGCTCGCCCCTGCACAATCCGGCGTGACTCCTCAGCCCCCAGGACCATCGCCGGCCAATCGAGCAGCGCCTCATCCACAGGCAACAGGTAATCCCTCTCCTGGCCATATCGAAACGCCTCTTCCAGTCGCTCCAGACTGATTGCCCCCTCCAGGGTGAACCGGCCGCTGCGCAGCCGGACCAGAGCTGCCAGATAAGCTCCGCTGTCAAGCCGTTGACCCAGGTCACGGGCCAGGGAGCGGATATAGGTCCCGGGCGAGCAGGCCACTTCACAAATGAGCAGCGGCGGCGTCCAATCCAGCAGCACAATCTCGTCAATCTCCACCGGGCGTGGCTCCAACTCCACAGCTTCACCACGCCGCGCCAGGCGGTGAAGGGGCTGGCCATTGCGCTTCAGAGCCGAGTAGAGAGGCGGCACCTGTTCGATCGAGCCCACAAAGCTGGCCAGGGCCGCCTCGATCTCTTCCTGGCCAAAGTCGGTACGACCGCCGCTATAGATTATCCGGCCCTCGGCATCGCAGGTATCGGTCGCCATACCCAGGACGATGGTGGCCCGATAACGCTTGCGGCCGGCCATCAGGTATTCCGCCACACGGGTTGCCTGCCCCAGGCAGAGGAGGAGCACGCCGGTAGCCAGCGGATCGAGGGTGCCGGCATGGCCCACCTGGCGTTGCCCGGCCCATCGTCGTACCGCATCCACCACATCGTGGGAGGTCACGCCGGGCGGTTTGTCCACATTCAGGATGCCCGACAAGGGCACATCCCGCCGGGGCGCCACCCATGCCAGGCCGTCAGAGGCCGATTGCCGGCAGCAGGACCTGCCCTCTGTCTCCTGCTCCTGCCTGCCGACTCTCTGTCTCAACCTGCTGTCGCTGCCAGGCACTGCAAGCTCTCCCTGACCCGGAAGCAGGCCTGACCAGCCTGACGTTGTTCGGCCAGGCTGGCCCGCACTTCGGCCAGCACCCGCTCCCTCACCTGGTCCAGGTTGCCTGTCAGGGTGCAACCTGACGCCTGGGGATGGCCCCCGCCGCCCAGCCTCAGAGCCACCTGAGCCACATCCAGACCGGGCACCGCCCGCATCCCGACATCCACCGTCCCATCCTCCCGTTCGGTGAAAACCACCACGACGTCGGCTTCGCGCACCCCGGCCAGAAAGTTGGCCAGGCCTGAATCGCCATTCTCGCTCAAAGACCAGTCATGGCGCATAGCCTGGGTCACCTCGGTCCACAGGATGCCATCCTCCAGGTGCAATCGGTCAAAGGCCTGTCCCCACAGCCGGACGGCGGCCAGGGGTCGCTGGTTCAAAGCCCGATGGGCGATCTCGGCCAGAGATGCGCCGGCCTCAATCAGCCGCAATGCAGCCCGCAGGGCCACCTGATCTACGTTGGGAGTGCGAAACGACCGGGTGTCGGTTACCAGGCCGGTCAGCAGGCAGACCGCCACAGGCCGGGTAACCTCCCAATCCAGGCGATCGGCCAGGGTCAGCACCATTTGAGCCGTCGCCACCGCCGATGGGTCCACCCAGTTTATGGTGCCGAAAAGGGTGTTGGTGATGTGATGGTCAATGTTGATCAGCGGCAGCGCCGCCAGGTGAGGGCCGCAGACCCTGCCCATCCGTCGTTCATCGCTGCAATCCAGACTGATGATCAGGTCATACGGCCCATGACCCTGCCGGAGCACCTGCTCGCCGCCGGGCAGCCAGGTGTAGAGTTCCGGCACCGGGTCTTCGCAGGCCAGAGTCAGCTCTGTGCCCCGAGCCCGCAACAGCCAGCCCAATCCCAGCAATGAGCCGATGGCATCGCCGTCCGGCGCTACGTGGGTGAGCAACAGGATTCGGCGGGCCGACCGGAGCTGTTCATGAATGGCTGCGAACAGACCCTGCTCTGAAGAGCTCACGCCCGAAGGGTCACAGTTCATCGCCGGGAAGTTCCTCCCTGGCGATCTGGTCCAGCAACTGGTCAATGCGCTGCCCATAGGCCGCGCTCGTATCCAGCTCAAAGAGCAGTTGCGGCATCAGGCGCAACTGCAACCGGCCGGCAAGCTGGCTGCGCAGGAAGCCGCGGGCATGTTCCAGACCGGCCTGCGCCTCCCTGCTCGCCTCAGCATCGCCCAGCACGCTGTAGTACACGTGGGCCAGCAGCAGGTCGGGCGTAACCTTCACGCCGGTGATAGTCACACCGGCCAGGCGCGGATCGCGCACGGCACGCATCAGGAGCAGGCTTAGCTCCCGATGGATCAGTTCGGCAATCCGGTTCAGGCGACGGGTTTGCATGGCGACCATCGGCCCGCAGCCACCACCGGCTAGCGGACCTGCTCCTTCCGGTAGAATTCCAGGATATCACCCTCTTTGAAGTCATCGAACCCGGCCAGGCCGATCCCGCATTCAAAGCCTGCCTTCACCTCGCTCACATCCTCCTGAAACCGCCGCAGGGAGTCGAGCCGTCCTGTAAAGACCTCCTCCCCACCGCGCAGCAGCCGTACCTGAGCATTGCGCACCACCTCGCCATCGGTCACATAGCAGCCGGCCACATTCCCACGCCGCCTGATGGGGAATACCGCCCGCACCTCGGCATGGCCGATGATCACATCCTGGTACTGCGGTTCCAGCTTTCCTTTGAGCGCCTTTTCTACATCGTCAATCAGGTTGTAGATCACATCATACTGGCGAATGCTGACCCCCTCCTGGGCCGCCAGGCGGCGCGCCGCCTCGTCCACATCCACCCGGAAACCGATGATGATCGCCTCAGAGGCCGAGGCCAGCATGACATCCGATTCGGAAATCTGGCCGGTTCCCTGGTGGAGCAGCTTGATCTTGAGCTCTTCGCTGCTCAACTTTTGCAGCGAGCTGGCAATCGGCTCCAGGGAACCCTGGACGTCGGCTTTGAGGATCAGGTTCAGTTCTGTCGCCTCGCCTGCCTCGAAGCGGCTAAAGAGATCGGCCAGGGAGGTGAATCTGGGCTGAGCCGGTTGTTGGGCCGCCAGGCGCGCCTTTTCCGCCCGCTCGGCCGCGATCAACCGCGCCTGGCGCTCATTTTCCACCACCTCAAAGATTTCACCGGCTTCGGGCACATCCGACAGGCCCATGACCAGCACCGGCATGGAAGGAGGAGCCTCGGTCACCGGCCGGCCCTGGTCGTCCAGCATGGCCCGCAGCCGGCCGGAGATGGTGCCGATCACCACCGCATCGCCCACCCGTAACGTCCCACCCTGGACCAGGAGGGTGGCGGTCGGGCCGCGATGCCGGTCGAGCTGACCTTCGATGACCGTGCCGATCGCCGGACGGTCGGGGTTGCTCTTCAGATCGGCCACATCGGTCACCAGCAGGATATTTTCCAGCAATTCCTCAATGCCTTGCTTCTGTTTGGCCGAGACCGGCACACAGATCACGTCCCCCCCCCAGTCTTCGACCGTCAGGCCCACATCCGCCAACTGCTGCTTGACCCACTCCGGTCGAGCAGAGGGCCGGTCCATCTTGTTGAGTGCGACCAGGATCGGCACCCCGGCCGCCCGGGCATGGTCAATCGCCTCTTTAGTCTGCGGCATCACCCCATCGTCCGCAGCGACCACCAGCACGGCCAGGTCGGTCACCTGCGCCCCTCTGGCCCGCATGGCCGTGAACGCCTCATGCCCTGGGGTGTCAATAAAGGTGATCTTGCGCCCATCTTTCTCCACCTGGTACGCGCCGATGTGCTGGGTGATCCCCCCCGACTCGCCGGCCACCACATTCGTCTCGCGGATGGCGTCCAGCAATGTGGTCTTGCCGTGATCCACGTGGCCCAATACGGTGACCACCGGCGGGCGCGACTTTAGTTTTGAGGGTGGCTCACTCTCGGCCAGTTGCTGCCATAGCGTCTTGGGCTGCTTCTTCTGCTCTTCAACCGGTTCCGGCTCTTTGACCCGCTGCTTCTTGATCTCGAACCCCAGTTCACTGGCCACGATGGCCGCCGTGTCATAGTCAATGGTCTGATTGATGCTGGCCACAATGCCGCTGGCCATCAACTGCTTGATGACATCAATGGGGCTCATCCGCAACGCCCGGGCCAGGTCCCGGACGGTCAGCAACTCCGGCAGTTCGATCACCCTGGGCAACGGCGGAGGCCCGCCCGGCCTGGTCAGGTCCGGGCGTGGGGCATCCGCCGCCGGCGCAGATCGGGGAGGCTGCGCGCCCTTGCCCCCCGCCGCGCCTTTCATCGGCTTTCCACCCGACCTGGCCGGCGACGGTTCCGGCCCGGGTGCGGCCCCCGGCTTTCGCACGGCAGGGCGAGGCCCTGTTCGTTCCCTGTCACTCTCCTGACGTCCCATTGTTCACCTCCCCTTCCATCACAACCACATCCCCGCGTAACTATCTCGACAACCCGGCCTCGTCCGCCAAAAGGGGAACCGCCATCGCCTTCAGTCGGGCGGATTCCTCGGCACTCACCTCACACTTGAGGGCCCGCCCCAACTGTCGGGGTTCCGCCATCTCCCAACACCGGCGATCAGGGCAAAGATAGGCCCCCCGGCCCGGTTGCTTCCCCTTGAGATCCAGCTCCAGTTGCCCGGCAGGGGTGCGGACGATCCGGATCAGCTCTCGCTTGGGCCGTTGGCGCCGGCAGGCGATGCAGGTCCGCAACGGCACATGCTTCCGCGATTGGCCTGACAACCTCCCCTCCTTCACCAGCCGCGAGAACGTTGCGACTTCCGCCAATCCCGGTTATATGCCGGCATATAGTCCTCGAAATCAGACTCACGCTGGCCCCTATCTCGCTTTCCCTTCTTTTTCTTCTTGCCCCCCTTGGGCAGTTCCTCCTCTTCGAACTCCTCCAACTCCCATTCCGGCTTCCACTCGCCGGCCTCTTCCATGGAAAACTGGGGGCTCAGGAAATCCTCCTCAGGTTGGGTGATCACCCAGCCGATAGAACCCTCGACCAGCTCCTCTTCAAAGGGCAACTCCTGTTCAGCCTCGAGGCCGCTTTCCTCCCGGACAGGAGGCAGTTCAGCCGCCATCGGTTCCTGTTTTTCAGCCGCCGGAACAGGCTGCCCGGCCTCCGCTTCAACCTGAATGCCGGCCACGGCTTCCGGTTGAGGCTCAGGCAAGGGTGCCTGATCGGGCCAGGCCAGGTCCTCTTCACGCCCCTTTTCCACACTGGCAGTGATAAGCGCCTTCTCTTCTTCGCTCAAGGTCTGCATGTCGCGCTTGCGCAGCAGGGCTTCGGCCAGGGCCAGCAGATCGGTCTTTTCCGCCCTGATGCTCGCCTCTTCCAGACGGCCCAACGTCTCTTCAGCCGCCTCGCTCGCGCTCTTGATGTCGATCCGCCAGCCGGTGAGCTTGGCCGCCAGCCGCGCATTCTGCCCCTCCTTGCCGATGGCCAGTGAAAGCTGGCGATCAGGGACGATCACCGTGCCGGTCTTGCCTGTCTCCGGATTATCTTCCAATAACACATTCATCACCTTCGCCGGGCTGAGGGCGTTGGCGATAAACACCGCCGGGTCAGGGCTCCACTGCACCACATCAATCTTTTCGCCCCCCAGTTCGTTGACGACATTCTGAATGCGGCCGCCCCGCACCCCCACGCACGATCCGACCGGGTCCACCCCTTCTTGCGCGGTATGGACGGCCACTTTGGAGCGCGATCCGGCCTCACGGGCGATGGCCTTGATCTCCACCGTCCCGTTAAAGATCTCGGGGACTTCCAGCTCCAACAAGCGTCGCAACAGAGCCGGGCTCCGCCGCGAAAGGGTGATCTGCGGCCCTCGATTCCCCTTACGTACCTCCATGACATAGGCCCGCAAGCGCCCTCCACGCCGATACTTCTCACCCGGCACCTGCTCGCGGGCAGGCAAGATGGCCTCTGCCCCATCCAGGTTGACGATCACATCGTTGGTGTTATAATCTATGCTCTGAATGGTGCCCAGAGCGATCTCCCCCGCCGTATCGGCAAAGGAGGAGTACAGGGCATCGCGTTCCGCCTCGCGGATGCGTTGCAAGATCACCTGCTTGGCCGTTTGAGCTGCAATCCGCCCAAAGTCGCGCGGTGTGCTTTCGATCCGCACGGTATCGCCCAGTTGCGCCCCCGGTTCCACCCGACGCGCTTCCTTGAGGGAAATTTGCGCCTTGTGATCCTGCACCGTTTCGACAACCTCTTTCAGGGCATACACGCGGACATCGCCCGTATTCGGCTCGATCCGCACCTCGATATTGGTGGCCGCTCCAAAGTTGCGCCTGTAGGCCGAAATCAGGGCCGCTTCCACAGCCTCCAGCACTACTTCGCGCGACAGCTTGCGCTCGGCGCATAATTGGTTGATCGCCAGCATGAAATCACTTTTCATTTCAAACCGCCTTGCCCTTGTCCTCCGGTCATCCCTGTCGCTCCCCGGCGAACTGGATCGGGTCCCTTGATAGCAAGAAAAGTGGGGGCCCCCCACTTTTCCACAGACCTGCCGCTATAGTGGCCACATTATAGCATAAGCCATGCGACCTGGCAAATTCACCCCGCACCGTCGCATCCCCGTCAGGGATACAGGGCTGCTGGACAGGCCCCTCGAACCATGATAAAATTACGTATACTTCTGTTTTGGACACGGACCGACACGGACAACAGGGATCAGATCCGTGCTATCCATGTCCCAACCGGGGATACCAGAAGATGAATCCACAACCGAGAAAGCCTGAAGAAATCTATGGTCCCGCCCTGGAAAAGGCACGAAGGGCCTTGCCCGGCCTGGATCCAGGGCAGGCAGCAGGGCGCGCGGCCGTCACGTTCCATCAAGATGCTCAGGGCGGCCTGTTCCACATCCCTTTTTTCGGCACGATCTACCAGGTCGGCTGGCCTGAAGGCAGTGTCCGGCGGGCCGACGACCAGAGTGCAGCCGACATCAGCACGCAGCTTATCCTCCTGCACTACCTGCTCACCGCCGACGGGACCCCTATGGCCGACCACTGGATCGCCTTCCGCAGCCTGCCCGGCGGGCTGGGGTACGACGCCGCCTTCCAGGCACGGGCCAGCATCCGCCTGGCCCGTGCCTTCGGCGCTGACCGCAACGCCTTCGACATGGCCGCCCGAACTCTGGGGGGCGAACCTCTGACCTTTGGGGATAGCTCGTTCCTGTTCCGGGCGCTGCCCCGGGTGTGGCTGGCGGTGGTGCTGCACCTGGCCGACGACGAGTTCCCGGCCCAGGCGAATCTCCTGTTCGACGCCTCAGCCGGCCACTACCTGCCCACCGAAGATCTGGCCGTCCTGGGGGGAATCCTGGCCGGCTTGCTTGTCAGGGCAGCAAGGGATAAACAGACATAAAGGCTGCAACAACCGGCGGGCGCCGCAGACAACCTCCCATCTGCGACGCCCGGCTGGCGGAGAGGGCGGGATTTGAACCCGCGGAGGTGTGACCCTCACACGATTTCCAATCGTGCGCATTCGACCGGACTATGCTACCTCTCCACAACCCCATTATACCACGGCCGACCGGTCGCGGCAAATCTGGCGGCGGCAGCGGAATGCGGAATGCGGAATGCAGAGTGCGGAACGGCGAAAGCAAAAGCGCCGGGCATTCCCGCCCCCGCCACGGCGCTCACAAAGCGGACTATGTCGCTCCCCTTCAGGGGGGACGATGACCATTGGTATCAAGTTAAGGCGCGGGCGATGGGAAATTGCGCCGGGCAGCCGAAGGCAATGCCTTCGGCTACCCGGCCATCCGCCTGCGCGGACGGAGGCGTCCACGCCGGTGGACGCCTGGCCGCAGGCCGCTGAGGTGCGACTTGAGTCGCTTAACTTGACGCATATGGGTCCCTTTCCCCTGGGCCGCATCGGCCCGGCTCACGGCATCAGCAGCGCCGTGAGGTTGATTCTCTTGCCGTTGTACTCCGGCAACCCGCCGCTGAGGTCGTCCCAGGTAGCCCCCCGGTTCGCGGAACGGTACAGGCGGTAGGGTTGGTCGTA
>DAOTYI010000055.1:0-10003 GCA_034434895.1 Anaerolineae bacterium | reverse complement strand
GCTGGGGCTGCTGTCGGTGCTCCTGCCCGCCTCGCCAGTGCATAGGGTGCTCTTTGCGACTCCTACGGCTACCCCAACGTCCACGCCGACCATCACGCCGACCTCTACGTCAACTGCGACTCCAACGTCTACGCCGACCGATACCCCGACACCTACACCGACCAATACCCCCACACCTACGCCGACCGACACCCCGACGCCTGCGCCGACCGATACCCCGACGCCTACGCCGACCGATACCCCGACGCCTGCGCCGACCGATACCCCGACGCCCAGCTCATAGCTGGAGGCCCTGCCGGGGTAATGCCCATACGCATCAACAAGTCGCACCTCAGGGGCCTGCGGCCAGGCGTCCCACCGGCGTGGATGCCTCCGTCCGCGCCTTAACTTGATGCCAATGGGGATAATGCCCCGCTAAAGGCACAAGATTGGATGGGCGAGGCGGTGCCTCACCCCTTCTTGTCCTTTGACAGGACTTATGTAATGACGGGCGAAGTGGCGCTCCGCCCCGAGCGGTGAAGATTCATCAGCCAGCAGGCGATTTGACAAATCTCAGAAATTGATGATAATTATGCCCGGCCTGGTTGCTCCGCATGAATTGAACTCCTCGCCAGAGCTGTTCGGCTGAGTGTTCGATCGGGCTCACGCCGGGGTCTCATGCCGAAGCCAATAGGCTCCACCGCCGGGGCCGCAGAGAAGGCCGGGGAACTCGTAAGGATCTTCCGCTTTTCCATCCGACCGGTTTCCCACAAGTCAAAATCAGTGAAAGGGGGAGGGTGCATGGATCAGTTGGTTTGCTGCGTATGCCACAGGCCGGTGCCTGACGACGCGCCCCGCCTGGGTGGGCGGGCCTACTGTCCGCAACACTATGCCAAAGCGGCCCGGGAACGCCGCAGTGTGGGGCGGTCGGGGGTGGTGCAGATCGTGGCCGTTGTGGCCTTTGCCGTGGTGGTGGCGCTGATCGTCGGCGCGATCAGGCCGGCGATTGAGGGCCCGGCGCTGGTGTTGACCGGTGTGGTCCTGGCCCTGGTACCGGCGGCTTTGTGGCTGGCCTTCTTCTACGCCCAGGATCGGTTGGAACCGGAGCCCAAGTCCTTCGTCATCAGCATCTTTATTCTGGGCGCGCTGCTGGCCAGCGCTGTCGGCATCCCGGTGGTGCGCGATCTGTTCCGGGTGCAGGACTGGTTGGGCCGCAACCTGCTCACCAATCTCCTCGGCTCGATCCTGGTTGTCGGCTTTGTCCAGGAGTTCCTCAAATATGCGGCGGTGCGCTACAGCATCTACCTGCTGCCAGAATTTGACGAGCGGATGGACGGCATCCTCTACGGCACGGCGGCCGGGTTGGGCTTTGCCACGATGCTGAACATCAATTATGTGGTCGAGAGCGGCGGTGTGGACCTGGGGGTAGGGGTCATCCGCATTGTGGTGACGGCTCTGGCACAGGCCAGCTTTGCCGGCATCACCGGCTATTTCCTGGGCCGCGCCAAATTTGAGGAGGAACCGGTCTGGTGGCTCCCGCTGGGAGTGACGGTAGCGGCGGTGCTCAACGGCCTGTTCACCGTGATTCTGGGTAGTGTCACCCGCGTCGGCTCGGTGCTGGCCGGCAAGACGGCCAATCCATGGTATGGCCTGTTGCTGGCCACCGTGATCGCCAGTCTGGTCTTTGGGCTGCTGATCCGGCTCATCCGTCGGGCCATCCGCCTGACCGTGACCGGTCAGCAGGGAGCCTGATCTCAGGGGAAAGGAAAGTCCAATGGCAAAGAAGGTTTCTGTGCGTATGACCCGCGACCGTTGGGCCGACTGGGCCGTCATCGGTGTGGTTGTGGTCGCCCTGCTTTTGGGCTGGGGGGTAATGGCCCTGGCCCAGGGGCAGCGCGGCCTCTACGCCGACGAACGGACCGGGCTGACGGTCCGTTACCCGCAGGGTTGGTTGCTCAAAGCCGGGGAGAACCTGGCCTTCCAGGCGGTAGACCCGGCTTCGGGCGATTTCAAGACCACCTACCAGGTGCGGCTGGTGCCGATTGACGCGGCGGCGGCCGTTACCCCAACCCTGGCTTCGGTGTTGAACAACGCTTCGCTGGCCCGGGCGCGGGAGGGAACTGCCTATCGGCTGTTCGACATTGTCGAGGGACGGCAGCTCGGCGGCCAGCCGACCATGGAAGCCACCTATGTCTATGTGGTAGAAAGCAGCAACCTGTTCACCCAGCGCCTGCCGGCGGTGATCCTGGGCCTGGACGTGGCCCTGGCCCGTGGCGACCGGGCCTATATCTTTAGCCTGCTGGCCTCCGAGGACAATTTCAAGAAGGCAGAACCGGCCTTCCGCCAGTTTGTCAAATCGGCTGAGATCAGGTGATAAAAGGACAGGGAAAGGATGGAGATGATGGACCGAACTTGCCGATGGCTCAGCATACCGCTGCTGTTGGTGCTGCTGTTGTCCGGCCTGGGGCCGTCGTTCGCGCTGGACCGCCAGACCCGGCTGGATGTCATGTCGGCTGTGGTGCAGGTTTCCCTGGTCAAGATCGAAAGCGGTCAGGTCTATTACCTGCCGTGGGGGTCGGGGACCATTGTCTCGGCCGACGGGTTAATCCTGACCAACTGCCACGTGGCCGACCCGATCCGCTACGGCTTCCCGCCCGATCAGATCCCCGACTATGATTACCTGGGGGTCGCCCTGACCGTCCGTTCCGACCAGCCCCCCCAGCTTGCCTACCTGGCGACGGTCGAGCAGGCCGATCCCCGCCTCGACCTGGCGGTCATCCGCATCCGCTATAAAACCGATGGGACTGAGGTGAAACCGACGACCCTCAACCTGCCTTACGTGGGGTTGGGGGACTCGGATGCGTTGGTCGTGGGCGATGATCTGAACATCTTTGGCTACCCCGGCATCGGTGGCGAGACGGTGACTTTTACCAGGGGGGTGGTGAGCGGCTTTAGCATGGAGTCGGGCATTCAAGGCCCGGCCTGGATCAAGACCGATGCCAGCATCTCCGGCGGCAACAGCGGTGGGACGGCGGTGGACGAGGAGGGCCTGCTGGTCGGTGTGCCGACACGGGGCGGCGAGGTGGACTGCCGGGTGGTGACCGATACCAATGGCGATGGACGGCTGGACGACAGGGACAGTTGCGTCCCTGTCGGCGGCTATATCAACAACCTGCGGCCGGTCAATCTGGCCAAACCGCTCATCGAGGCGGCGCGGCAGGGCCTGCCCGATCCCAACAAAACAGACGGTCAGAAGGGGACGGCCACGCCGACCGGTCAGCCCAGGCTCAGCAACCTCTTTTTCTCGCCGGGTGTGAACGAGTTCGATCAGCCGATCTCGGTCGTCACCAGCCTGCCATCGGGCAGCCGCAGCCTGTACCTGTTCTTCGACTATGAGAACATGAGCCCCAGCCGGACGCTGGAGATGAGGCTGTCGTTCAACGGCAAAGAGCTGCCCGATTGGGGCCTGCCGGCCGGGCCGTGGAGAGGCAGTGAGGGGGGGATGTGGTGGATCGGCTGGGATGATGCGGCCTTTGCCGATGGCACCTACAAAATGGCGCTCTATGTAGATGGCGCCAGGATGGCCGAGGCCGAGATCAAGATCGGCGGCCCGGCCGAGAACAGGCCCTCCTTCTCCAACATCCTGTTCAGCCTGGACAAGACCGCCCAGGACAGGCCGGCCGGGCCGGCGGTCCTCTTCCCGGTCGGAACCAAACGGCTGCTGGCTTTCTTTGACTACCAGAATATGTCCGGCATGAACAAATGGACCCGCACCTGGCTGGCCGACGGCCAGCCGGTCCTGACCAAAGATGAGTCATGGGCCGAGGATCGGGCGGGGAGTTATGTGCTGGAGTTGACCAGTTCCAAAGGCCTGCCGGCCGGGGCCTATCGCCTGAAACTGTATATTGACGGCAGGCTGGCTGCGCTGTCGAACTTTTGGATCGTCGGTGAGCAGGGGGTCGGCGCCTCCTTCTCGCCGATCCTCTTTGCCAAAGGGATAGACCGCCAGGGCAGGCCGGTGGGCGCGGCGTCGAGTTTCCCCTCCGGCCTGGAGGAGCTGCACGCCTTCTCCGACTATAGCGGCATGAATGATGGCCTGTCCTTCCAGATCAACTGGTATGTAGATGGCCAGAAGGTGATCGAATCCCCCTTTGATTGGGATGGCGGCCAATCGGGAACGTGGCACGACTATCTCTATTCCACAAAGGGCGTACTGCCTGATGCCGAATATAGCGTGGAGCTGTTGGTGGAAGGTCAGGTGCTCCAGCGGGGGACGACGACGGTGGGGATCGGCGCCAGGCCCACGCCGACCCCCCCACCCAGGGATGGTGTGCAGGTGCAGGGCACCATCACCGATCTGGACACGAACCGGCCCATCGCCGGGGCCATCTTTCTGGTGCTCAAGCCGGGCATCACCCTGGACACGTTCCGGTGGACCGACGACGAAGTCTATACCTCTGCCGAGACGGACCGCAACGGCTTTTACAGGCTGCCCGATCTGTTGCAGCGGGGGGAGTGTTATACCATGATCATCGGTGCCCAGGGCTATTGGCCCTACGGCGAAGACGATGTGTGTGTCGGGGCCGATGCCCCGTCGGTGGTGGACCTGCCGGTGCAGTTGGAGAAGAAGTAGCGGTAACCACCTGCCCGCTGCCCTCCCGCAGGTTAGCAAGTGGCCGGCGACAGGGCGAGCAGCCCATTGCGGCGCACTTCAATCCGGAGATTGCGCCCAAACCTGCGGGAGGAGAGTTCAGCGGGCCGGTGAGAAGCGGATGTGGAGGATGTCCCCATCCTGCACGATATAGTCGCGGCCCTCTAACCGGATCAGCCCCCGTTCGCGGGCGTGATGAAAATCGCCAACGGCCATCAGGTCGGAGTGGGAGATCACCTCGGCGCGGATAAAGCCTTTCTGCATGTCGGTGTGGATTTTACCGGCCGCATCGAATGCCGTCTGGCCGCGCTGGAGCGTCCAGGCGCGGACGACCCGGGTGCCGGTAGCGGTAAAGAAGGTGATCAGGTCCAGCAACCGATAGCCGGCGTGGATCAGCCGCACCAGGCCGGTCTCCTGCAGGCCGAGTGCGGCGCGGTACTCGGCGGCCTCGGCGGCCTCCCAGTCGGCCAGGTCAGCCTCCAGTTGGGCGCACAGGACCACAGCCTGGGCCCCCTCCTGTTCTGCCCGCCGGATCACCTCCTCTGCCAGCGGGCCGCCGTCGGGCAGACTGTCTTCGCCCACATTGGCCACATAGAGGCGCGGCTTGGCGGTCAACAGGCAGAGAGGGCGCAGCATCTCCTGCTCCTGGGCGGAGACCGGCAACTGTTTCGCCAGGTGTCCGGCTGCCAGATGCGCCTTGAGCCGGCTCAGCAGTTCCAGCTCGGCAGCATACTCCCTGGGTTGCGCCTTGGCCGCGGACCGCACCTTTTCCTCCCGGCGTTCCACCGTGGCCAGGTCGGCCAGGATCAGCTCCAGGTCAATCACCTGGCAGTCGGCCACAGGGTCCAGTTCGGCGCTGACATGGGCCACATCGGGGTCCTCGAAACAGCGCACCACCAGGGCCACGGCATCCACATTGCGGATGTGGCCCAGGAACTGGTTGCCCAACCCCTCGCCCTTGTGGGCATCCCTGACCAGCCCGGCGATGTCCACAAACTCGACAGTGGTGGGCTTGACCTCCTCCGGCCGGACGATGGCTGCCACCTCATACAGACGGCTGTCGGGTACCTCGACCACACCGACATTGGGCTCGATGGTGGTAAAGGGGTATTTGGCGACCGCCGCGCCGGCCCGCGTCAGCGCGTTGAACAGGGTGCTTTTGCCCACGTTGGGCAGACCGACGATGCCGATTTGCAGGCTCATGGGCTTCTATCCTCCTTTCGGCCGGTGAAAGTCCCGACCTGGGCAGCAGGTTCCAATTCACCGCAGAGCACGCCAAGAGCGCAGAGATTTTTTCGACTGGCCAGGTCCGATGTAGTATACCCGACTCACGCCAGGCACGCAAGCCGTGCCCGTGTATTGGTGTCCGGGCGACTGAACCCACCGCAGAGGCGCTGAGGTTGCGGAGAAAACCTGTAAAACCTTATCCGTGTCCTGTAAAATTCTGCCCGTTTTGTGGCCCTGGTCGAACTGCCCGCCGAAATCCCTGCCATCAGCCGTGACCCCGGCGATGACCTGGTCATCGCCTGTGCCATCGTGGGCCACGCCGACGTCATCGTCAGCGGCGACAGGGATCTGTTGACGCTGGGCCAGGTGGGGCGCATTCCCATCCTCACAGCGGCGGAATTTCTGCACAGACTGCAAGAAGCACAACCATGACCCATACATCAACTCGCCCCTCGAACTGGCCTTTGACCGGTATGATGTAGGGCAACTGCTCGCAGTTGCCTACAAAGACCTGGAGGTGATCAGATGTCTGAGATGAGCAAACGGGAACGGCTGGAGGCGGCCATCCAGGGCCAGGCGGTGGATCGCGTGCCGGTGGCCCTGTGGCGGCACTTTCCAGGCGACGACCAGAACCCGGATGAACTGGCCGCCTCGACGCTGGCCTTTCAGCGCCAGTACGACTTTGATTTTATCAAACTGATGCCGGCCAGCAGCTTTTGTGTCCGCGACTGGGGCGCGGAGGACCGCTGGCTGGGCAACCAGGAGGGGACGCGAGAATACACCCGTCACCCCATCCGCACCGCCGGGGAGTGGTACACCCTGCGGCCCCTTGACCCGGAGCAAGGGGCGCTGGGGGCACAACTCCGCTGCCTGGAGCTGATCCGCCAGGCGGTGGGCGATGAAGTGCCCTTTATCCAGACCATCTTTAACCCCCTGACCCAGGCCAAAAATCTGGTCGGCAAGGACCATCTGCTGGCCCACCTGCGGCAATATCCGGCGGCCGTGCGGGCCGGGTTGGAGACGATCACGGCCACGACCGTGCGCTTCATCGAAGCGGCGCGACAACGGGGCATCGCCGGCATCTTTCTGGCCGTGCAACATGCCAGCTACGATCTGCTGAGCGAGCAGGAGTACAGGGAGTTCGGCCTCCCCTTCGACCTGCGCCTGCTGGAGGCTGCTGACGGGTTGTGGCTCAACCTGTTGCACCTGCACGGCCAGCGGGTGATGTTCGACCTGCTGGCCGATTATCCGGTGCAGGTGGTCAACTGGCATGACCGGGAGACGCCGCCCACGCTGGGAGAGGGGCAGACACGGGTCCGGGGGGCCGTGTTGGGGGGCCTGCATCGGTGGGAAACCCTGGTGCGCGGCACCCCCGACGATGTGAGCCGGGAGGCCCGGCAGGCCATCGCTCAGACCGGCGGGCGACGGTTCATCCTGGGCACCGGCTGCGTCACACCCATCACCGCCCCATGGGCCAACCTGCGGGCCGTGCGGCAGGCGGTGGCTGGCTACAGTGAACTCTCCTCCCCGTAAGCAGCCCGGCGAAAGGCCAGCCAGGGCAACAGGGCACATTTGAGCCGTGCCGGGCGCGGAACCGACTGCAATTCGGCCAGGAATTCCTCCCGGCCCATCCTTTCCAGCTCGGCCAGGGTTTTGCCCTGGATCACCTCGGTCAGGATCGAGGCCGCTCCCAGGCACAGGGCGCAGCCCCGCCCTTCAAAACGCGCCTCGACGATATGCCCCGACTCCACGCGCGCCTCGATGCGCACCTGGTCGCCGCACAGGGGGTTGTACTCCTCCGCCGCCAGGGTGGGGGCTTCCAGATGCCCCCGGTTGCGGGGCCGGCGATAGTGATCCAGCAGACGATCGGTGTAGAGGTCGCTCATGATCCCTGATTGCCTGGTCGAACTCGTTAGAGGTAGTCTGGAAACCACCAAGGACACAAAGGATACCAGGATTTCCGGTGATTCTTTGTGTCCTGGTGCCTTGGTGGTTCTTTTTTTACCACAAAGACACGAAGGTACGAAGAGAACTTTGTGGTGAGCTTTTCAGACCCGCTCTTACAGATTACAACTGCCAGGCACTCGCGGCCCGTTAGAAGAGGGTGAGATCGGACCGGCGGCCTGGCGCAGAAACCCACCCTGCCGCCCATTTTTGACCGCCACCACCTCGGCGATGATGCTCAGCGCCGTCTCCTCTGGCGTCTGCCCGCCCAGGTCCAGGCCGATGGGGGCATAGACACGTTGCAGTTCCTCCGCCGTGACGCCCCATCTGGCCATGCGCTCGAACCGTTGGGCGTGGGTCTTGCGGCTCCCAATGGCGCCGATGTAGGCTGCCTCGGTTTTGAGCGCCGTTGCCAGCGCCGGTTCGTCAATTTTGGGATCGTGGGTCAGCAACACCAGATAGGTCGAACTGTCCACCGGCAGGCGGGCTAGCGCCTCGTCCGGCCAGGCCACCAGCACCTGGTCGGCGTCGGGGAAACGTTCGCGGCTGGCAAAGGTGGCCCGTGGGTCGGTCACGACCACGCGAAAGCCCAGCTCTCTGGCAAAACGGCTCAGCGGGATGGCGACATGTACCCCGCCGATGATGATCAGCGTGGGGGGCGGCAGGAACGGCTCGATGAACAGCTCGACCCCTGGGGCGACGGTGTGCACCCGGCCGACCGCCGGCTGCCTCCACAGCCCATCCAGGGGGAGGGAAGCAACCCAGGTCTCGCCTGGACCCAGAATCTGGTTGCGGGTGATCAGCGCCCAGTCGCCGACCCCTGCCTGGCCGGCGATGACGGTCGCCAGGGCAAACGGCTCACCCGATGCCAGGCACCGGCGGGCAGCGCGGACCAGCGCCGGGTCAAGCCTGTGCACCAGGACCTCAATCGTCCCGCCGCAGGCCAGCCCCACGTCCCAGATCATATCGTCGGTGATGCCAAAGCGCAACAGGCGCGGCATCCCCCCGGCCAGCACCTCCATCATCTCGCCATAGACCGTGGTCTCCACACAGCCGCCGCTCACCGAGCCGGCCATCCGCCCACCTGAAGAGACGATCAGCCGCGCCCCCGCCGGCCGTGGCGCCGAGCCGATCACCCGGACCACCGTGGCCACGGCCACCTGTTCACCATCCGCCAGCCAATTTTCCATGGTCGTCAGCAGATCGATCATCTCCATCCTCAGTTCGTGATGATCACCCGCCTGCCCTCAACCTGAAAGACCTGGACCGGCACGCCATAGGTCGCCGACAGCCTTTCCGCCGTCAACACCCCCTCCACCGGGCCGGCCTCGACAACCTGACCGGCGCGCAACAGCACGGCCCGATGAGCGATCCCGGCAGCCAGGCCGGGATCGTGGCTGGTCAGCAGCAGGGTGATGCCCTGGGCAGCCAGCCGGCGCAGGATGTCCAGCACCCGCCCCCGGTTGCCCAGGTCCAGATGGGCAGTTGGCTCGTCCAGCAGCAGGACACGCGGCTGCTGAGCCAGGGCGCGGGCGATGGTGACCAGTTGCCGCTCCCCGCCGCTCAGGGTAGGCAGGGGTCGGTCCTGGAGGTGTTCAAGCCCGGCTGTGCGCAGCGCCTCTATGGCAACCTGCCGGTCGGCCTCCCCTGGGATCTCCAGGGGGCGCAGGTAGGGGGCGCGGCCCAGCAACACATATTCCAGGACGGAAAAATCGAACGGGATATGCTCCTCCTGGGGCACCAGGCCGAGCAACCGGCTCCGCTCACGGGGGGAGTAGCTGGCCAGGGGCCGGCCGGCCAGCCGGATGCTGCCGGCCTGGGGCTGCAAAATGCCCAACAGCAGGCGCAGCAGGGTTGTCTTGCCGGAACCGTTCGGCCCCAGGATGGCGGTGATCGTCCCGGCCGGAACCTCCAGCGACAGGTTGCGGAGCACCGCCTGGCCGGTGCCGTTGTACCGGAACGACAGCCCCGACACCGACAGGATGCCAGGAGAAGGGGACAGGCTCATCGCTGCACCCGGATATTCTTGCTGAGCATCATGGCCAGGAACAGGGTCGCCCCAAAGAGGGAGGCCAGAATGCCCAGCGGGATCTCGCCGGCCAGCAGGGTGCGGGCCAGATCGTCGCAGACCAGGGCAAAGATGCCGCCCAACAGCAGCGAAGCCGGCAGCGCCCTCTCCGCCCCGGCTCCTGTCAGGCGGCG
>DAOTYI010000054.1:0-8591 GCA_034434895.1 Anaerolineae bacterium | reverse complement strand
AGACGGCCTACTACTTTGGCGGCGGGGCCTACAACGATTATGGGGTCAACATCGTCCGTGCGGCGGGCTATTCCTGCACCGGCCCCTATTTCATCCCCAACGTCAAGGGCGACTCCTACTGCGTCTACACCAACCAGCCGATCGGCAGCGCCATGCGCGGCTTTGGCATGCCGGAGATCCACTGGGGCATCGAGCAGATCATGGACCAGCTGGCCGAAAAGATCGGCCTGGACCCGGCCGAATTCCGCCGCCGCAACTGCATCAAAGCGGGCCAGACGATCCTGACCGGCATGGAGATGCCGCCGGTTGACCTGGTGGCCTGCATAGACCGGGTGACCCAGGCGATTGATTGGCATGAACGCAGTAGGGGCGGGGTTCCTCCCCGCCCGTCGGCGCCGCACAAGCGGCGGGGCAAGGGCCTGGCCATCATGTGGAAAGCGCCGGCCATGCCGCCCAACCCGGGCAGCGCGGCCATCGTCCGCTTCAATGAAGATGCCACGGTCAATGTCTCCATCGGCGCGCAGGACCTGGGACAGGGGGCCTTTACCGTCCTGGCCCAGATCGCCGCCCAGGCGTTGGGCGTGCCCTATGAATGGGTGCGGGTCTCGGTGCCGGTGGACACCCGCTACAGCCCCTACGAATGGCAGACGGTGGCCAGCCGCATCACCTGGTCCACCGGCAACGCCGTCCGCGCCGCCGCCCTGGATGCCAGACGGCAGATTTTGCAGATCGTGGCCGACCGTTGGGGCGAAAAGCCGGAAGATCTCGACATCAAAGACGGCGTGGTCTTTTCCTACCGCACCGAGGAGGAGCAGCCGCTCAAAGGGATGGTAGTCTATGGCCTGCCCAACGAGAATTTCGAGGGCTGGACAGGCGGCCCCATCGTCGGCCAGGGCCACTTTATGCCCACCTACGTCACCAACCTGGATTTCGAGACCGGGCAGGGCCCCCGCGCCGTGGTGCATTACACCGTCGGCGCCCAGGCGGTGGACCTGGAGGTGGACACCGAGACGGGCGAGATCGAGGTCCTGAAGATCGCCAGCGCCTATGACGTCGGCAAGGCCATCAACCCCGACCTGATCCTGACCCAGATCGAGGGCGGTGCGGTCCACGGCATGAGCTCGGCCTTTGAGGCGCTCAGGTTCGACGCCCAGGGCCGGCCGCTGAACAACAACCTGGTAGACTATCGCATCGCCACGGCGATGGACATTCCGGGGGAGATCCACGGCAGCTTTGTGGAAACGCCGCTGGAGGATGGCCCCTGGGGGGCGCGAGGGGTGGGCGAGCATGTGATGGTCCCCACCGCGCCGGCCATGGCCAATGCCCTGTACGACGCGCTGGGGGTGCGTTTCAACGAGCTGCCGCTGTCGGCAGAAAAGATCTTCTGGGCCCTGCATCGCCGGGAGCCGGACTGAAAACCACCAACCCTCCCGCAGGTTAAGTGCGCTGCAATGAGCTGCTCGCCCTGTTGCCGGCCACTTTCTAAGAACTAGTGAAAAGCTTACCACAAAGGCCACGAAGGAACACGAAGGAAACGAATAAAAACCGCATGGTGCTCTTGGTGTCCTTGGTGGTTTTCAGACAAGCTCTAACCTGCGGGAGGGTGGCAGGCAGGTAGTTACAAATGGCGACAAAGACGGACCTCACCCCATCCCCCACCCCCAGAAGGGGGCCAGGGGGCAGGGGAAAGGTCAAAACCGATCTCCGCGAGCTATTCCTCCTGCGTCCAGACGTGGTCTTTTTGAACCACGGCTCTTTCGGGGCCTGCCCGCGCCCGGTCTTTGAGGTCTACCAGGCCTGGCAACGGGAGCTCGAACGCCAGCCGGTCGAGTTCCTGGGACGCCGCTTCACCGACCTGATGCGCACCGCCCGCCAGGCGCTGGCCGCCTGCGTCGGCGCCAACGCCGACGACCTGGTCTACGTCCCCAACGTCACCACCGGACTCAACCTCGTGGCCCGTTCGCTGCCTTTGCAGCCGGGCGACGAGGTGCTGGCAACCGACCATGAATATGGCGCGCTGGACCGCACCTGGCGCTTTGTATGCCAGAAGCGGGGTGCACGTTATGTCAATCAGCCGCTGCCCCTGCCCCTCGAATCAGCCGAGCAGGCGGTAGATGCCATCTGGGCCGGGGTCACGCCCCGCACGCGGGTTCTTTTTGTGAGCCATATCACTTCACCCACGGCCCTCATCCTGCCTGTGGCGGAGCTGGTCCGCCGCGCGAAACAGGCGGGCCTTCTCACCGTGATTGACGGCGCTCACACCCCCGGCCAGATTGACCTGGAGCTGGATGCCCTGGGCGCGGACTTTTATGCCGGCAACTGCCACAAGTGGTTATGTTCAGCCAAAGGCGCGGCCTTCCTTCACGCCCGGCGCGAGGTGCAACATTTGCTGGAGCCGTTGGTGGTGAGTTGGGGCTGGGAGCCCGTTGGCATCAAGGGGCGATTGGAAATCGCACCACCTGCGCGGACGGAGGCGTCCACGCCGGTGGATGCCTGGCCGCAGGCCCCTGAGGTGCGACTTGAGTCGCTTATGGGCTGGGAGCCCCCCCTCACCCCGACCTCTCAGATCGTGAAAGAGCCAGACTTCAGGGGAAGGCCGGCGCGATTCGTGGAGGAGAATGAGTGGCAGGGCACACGCGATCCGGCGGCGTACCTCTCGGTCCCCGCCGCCATCCAGTTCCAGGCGGAGCACAACTGGCCGCGGGTGCGGGCGGAGTGTCACGGCCTGCTGCAGGAGGCAAGGCGGCGCATTGAGGAACTGACCGACCTCCCGCCGATCTGCCCCGATTCGCCCGACTGGTATGCTCAGATGGCGGCGTTCCCGCTGCCGGCGTGCAATGCTGAAGAGCTGAAGCGGCGGCTATATGAGGAGTACCGGGTGGAGGTGCCGATCATCGAGTGGAACGGACGGCAATTCGTCCGCGTGTCGGTGCAGGGGTACAACAGCCAGGCCGATATAGACGCGCTGGTCGCAGCGCTCCGGGCGTTGTTATACCAGGGGCGCGCTGAATTTTCCGGCATGACTCGATAGGTCGGCCACCGGATCACCGCAGAGGCGCAGAGAACGCCCAGAAGACCGCTATAAACCTCTGCGAACTCGGCGTCTCTGCGGTGAATCATGTTCAGGGGCAGGCTTCCACCGACACGTCGTCGAGGTAAAAGCCGGTCACCCCGCCGCCGTCGCCGTCGTTGTAAGCATTGAAATAGACGGCCACCGTCTGGCCGGCATAGGCGCTCAGGTCGTAGGACTTCTGGCTCCAATCGGCGGCGTTGATGTTGCCCCGCATCAGGGTCGCCCGCACGTGACCGCCCTCATCCAGAAGCAGGCACTCCTGACGATCCCCCTCGTCCAGGTCGGAGACGGGCAGGTACCAGAAGGTCAGGGTCAGGCTGCCCACGTCCGGCGGCAGGCTGAGAATCTGCCGCGCCGAGGAATAACTGCGGACATCCCCCTCGCCCGGCCTGAGGCCCAACAACAACGAGCGGCTGCCGCTGTGCGCCTGCTCGTCCGTATAGCGGGCAGGGCGCGGCGTGTTGCCGATGAGCCAGGCTGTGTTGTCTTCAAAGCCGCCGTTCTCAATCAGCTCTTCGCAGGCAGGAGGGGACGGAAGATAGTTCTTCAGGACAAGGGGCAAATACACCACGTGCTCCCGCTCCGCGAGGGCGCCCACCAGGGTCACCACCCGCTGATTGCCGGTATCGGCCACGACGATGTTGCCGTTGGCCTCCCCGTACAGGCCGCGCGGCTGGTTGAAGGGGCCAGGATGGCCGTCGTTGGGCTGCGTGTATTGGGCCAGCAGGTGGCCGGCGCCGTCCAGCACCACGACCCGATTGTTGCCCGTGTCGGCCACCAGGATGCGGTCTGGGCCGTAGAGCGCCACGCCGACCGGCGTATTGAACCCGGCGGTGATGATCCGCTGGAAAGTCAGGCCGGATCCGTCAAAGTTCAATACCTGGAGCCGGTGGTTGCCGCTGTCGGCCACAACCACCCGGCCCTCATTGTCCGCCGCCAGGCCCTGCGGGTTGTCGAACTGGCCCGGCCCGCTGCCGTAGCTGCCAAACCCGGTCACAAAGCTCCCCAGGTCGTCGAACGCCTGGAGGCGGTGGTTGCCGCTGTCGGCCACCAGAATGCGGTAGGGGAAGCCGCTGCTGCTGCCCAGGCGCGGCACATCGCTGATGCGGAACTCGTCCAGCACGGCGTTGGCCTGCTGGTCGCCCCAGTGACTCGAGCCGACGGTCATCGTCTCGGCCAGGAGGTCGGGCGGGTGGGCGATGTGGCTGCTGTCGCGGAGCTGGCCGTCGGCATATAGCGCCAGGTCGGTCCCCTGCCAGGTCACGGCCACGTGGTGCCACTCGCCGGCCAGCCAGTGGGCGACATTGTAAGCCACGCCATATTCGTGGGCGCTGTCCCACACCAGGAAGCGCAGATTGTTGGCCCCATCCTTCAGGATGCGCATCCGGTTGAACCACCCGGTCCCGACCTCAAAAAAGGTGTAGCTCTGTCCGTCGTTGCCGTTCCAGGTGGGCTGGAGCCAGAACTCGATGGCCCCCTGGGTGCGCTCCAGGTTGCCGGCGGTGGAATAGACCAGTGTGTCGGTGATGTCCACCAGCACGCCCTGGCCGTAGCGACCGGGGACAAAGGTCGTGCCGGTGGGGATGCCGGGTTCGCCCTGGGCGCCGTCGTAGCTGCCGTCCAGGTGCAGGAGCAGCAGGGTGTGCTCGTCCACGGGGTACGGCCCCTCGATGTCGGGCGGCTGGCCGACGACGGCCACGCCGGCCGGCGTCTCGAACTGACCGGGGCCGGAACCCCGCTCCCCAAACTCGAAGAGCGGGCTGGCGTTATAGTCGGCCACGCGGATCGAGTGGCGGGCGTCATATTCGTCGCCCGGATGGCTGAACAGCAGGCGGTCCTGGCTGTCTATGGCCAGGAAGCGGCTGTACTCCAGGTGATAATGCGGGCTGCCGAAATTCTGGAGGTAGCGCCCGTCGGACCGCTGGCGCAGGAGGGCATAGCCGTTCTGCGGGTCGAGGATGGTCCGCAGCCCATCGGAGGTCACGGCCACGGCGCTGGGGTTGAGCAGGCGCGGCGCCCAGACAAAGTTGCTAAAGCCGCTCTCCCGGCCGGCGCTGTCCACCGCCGTGACGGCATAGACGCGCATCGTGCCGTAGCTCTCGGTGAAACAGGGGCCGCTCAACAGGCCGCTGGCCCGCTCGTAGGGCACGCCGGCCCGGTAGACATAGTAGCCCACCACGTCCGGCGAAGGGCTGGGGTCCCAGCAGACCGTCGCCTGCTCGCCCTGGACAAGGCCGGGCGCGGCCAGCGGGGCCGTCGGCGCACCGGGTGGCGGCACGTGGCTGCTGATCACAAAGGTATGGCTGAGGGTGTCGCCCTGCCAGAAGGCCAGGTTGAAGGCCGTGGCGTCCAGCCAGGCGAACTCTTCGTGGTCGCCCTGGCTCAGCTTGAGCAGAAAGGTGTTGCGGTTGCCCACCACGTCCACGACGCCAAAGGGGTTGTCGTGCAGGGTGTGGCCGGTGCGGGTGGTGACTCCTCCGCCGACCGGCCGGTTAGTCAGCAGGGCACGGCCATCCAGGCCGGTGGTACCGGTGATCTCGGCGGTGTTGTCCAGGTCCAGCTCCCCCACCCAGTTGGGCGGGCCGGTGCGCTGGTAGAGGCTCACCTGCACGCCGGCGGCAGGTTGGCCCTGGTTGTCCAGGACCAGCAGGTAGTTGTCCTGGGGGATGTCGAACTGGTATTCGCCATAGTAGCCCCGGCGGTAACCTTTGGTCGAGGAAATGCCTCCGGCGCTGTGGCTGGAGTAGAGGTGGGGGTCGGTGTGGGGCGCGATGTCGCCGCCGCCCATCAGGTCGGGGCGCGGCCAGCCAAAGCCCATGTTCACTGCTGCCCCATCCTGGTCCAACACCAGCACGCTGCTGTGGACGACGTTGTAGTTGTACAGGTCAATGAGGCCTACCTGGTGGCTCAGCTCATGGACCAGCGCCCAGTCAATGTCGGTCGCCGGGTCGTACCCGCCGCTCACCAGCCGGTAGTCGGCGTCCACGAACCAGCCGCCGTCCTCGGCGCGGTCCCAGGGCGGGGCGCTGGCGGTGATGAGGATGTCGTTGATACGCACCCGCTCGGTGGCTCCCGCCGGTGTGGTGGGATAGGTCGAGTTGGCAAAAGCCCAGTTCATGGCCGCCACCTGGCGTTGCAGCCAGTCCTCCGCCGAGTAGGAAAAGGCCGGATCCCAGGGGGTGTTGTAGGCCTCGTACATTTCGGGAGTGATGGCGAAGCGGAGGGCCAGGGCGTTGGTCCGATCCACCAGGCTGTTGTTGCTTTCATACGCCTCGGCGATCAGGTTGTCGGGGTCGGCAGCAAAGCCGACGGTGTGGTCATCCACCACCCGCTCGCCATCCATCACGTGCGCCCAGGTCCAGGTGTAAATGGTCGTGATCTCGGCGGCAGGGGCCAGCCCCGGCAGCGTGCCGGACAGCACCGCCAGCCCGTCTATCGTCCACTCGTAGGCAAAGGCCGGGCTGGCGATGGCGCCCTTGTTGACGATGTGGGCGGTAAAGGTCACCACCTGGCCGGGGGCAGGCCAGCGCGGCTCGTCTTCGGTGCCGGGGCAGAGGATCGGGATGCCGCCCAGATAATCCACGCAGTAGGCTTTGTACGTCGGCGCGCGGTGGATGTAGGTCACGTCCAGGTCCACGCCGGACGGCGGGGCGGCGGGGGTCCAACCCGGCGGTGCGGCGCGCGCCACCCGCTGCCGGGGATAGCCGGCGCCCGGTAGGGGCGCCCCGTCCCGTAGTCCCGTCGGGGCCAGGGACGGCTGAGCCTCCCCCGGCGGTTCCGGTCGCTGCGCCTGGATGGCTGCGGCGCCCAGCCACAGCCCGGCCAGCAACAACATGGTTGCCCACAGATGCACCCACCTTACTCGACGTTGCATGGTCCACCTCCCCCAGGCCTGCCCACGCCCGGCAACCCGGCAAAAAACATCCTCTCTCAGGGATGGTTCAATGATCGGCAAAAATTGGTTGACACTTTTCACACCGGCAGAATTTTATAGGACACGGATGATCTAAGGCAAAATCGGTGTTTATCCGTCCCATCCGTGCTATCCGTGTCCCATCAGGTGTCAACCTGTTATGAACCATCCCCTCTCTCATCTGCAATTATAGCGGCAAGCCTGGAAAAAGTCAACGAGGTGCATGTGGGGCAAGCCTTTGGCCTGTCCTACAACCCATTTTTCCGGCATGGGGCAGAGAATTGCTCTGGACAGCAAGGATGGTTGTAGTGTTGATCATTGCCATCGCGCTGCTGTTCGACTTTTTGAACGGCCTGCACGATTCGAGCAACATCAATTCTTGCTTCTGTAGTGTTGCGTCCTACGCCACAGTTGCCAGTGCTCGCTCAAAGATATGCAAAGCGGTCTCGATCTGCTCCTGGGTGACGATCAACGGCGGGATCCAGCGGATGATGTTGCCATAGGTGCCGCAGTTGAGCAGCAGGAGCCGGTTCGCCCGGCATTCGTCCAGCGCCGCTTTGACCTCCTCGGTCGCCGGCGAACCATCCGGCCGTGTGAACTCGGCGCCGACCATCAGCCCCAGGCCGCGCACATCCCCCAGCAGCGGATAGCGGCGCTGGATGTCACGCAGGCCGGCCATGAGCACCGACCCCAGCCGGGCCGCGTTCTCCACCAGCCCCTCCTGGAGCACCCGAATCGTGGCTTCGGCGGCAGCGCAGGAGACGGCGTTCCCACCGTAAGTGCCGCCGTGACTGCCGACCAGCCACCTGTCCATCAGCGCGCGCGGCGCGGCCACACACGACAGCGGGAACCCCGAAGCCAGCCCTTTGGCCATGATCATCACGTCGGGCACCACGCCGAAATGTTCGACGGCAAAGAACCGACCGGTGCGCCCAAAGCCGGTCTGCACCTCATCGGCCACCAGCAGGATGCCATACTCGTCGCAAATCTGGCGCAGGCCGGGCAGGAAGGAGGGCGGCGGCACCACATAGCCGCCCTCGCCGAGCACCGGCTCAACGACAATGGCCGCCGTCTCGTCGGGAGCGGTCTGGCCGGCAAGCAGGTGGCGAAGCTCCTTCAGACACCATTGACTGGTCTCCTCTGGCGGCCAGCCGTAGCGATACCAGTAGGGATAGGGGGCAACGAACACCCCGGCAGCCAGCGGCTGGTAGTGCTGGCGATACACCGTTTTGGACGTGGTCATGGCCATCGCCTGGTTGGTGCGGCCGTGGAAGGAACCCTGGAAGACGATGAGGTTGGTCCGGCCGGTGGCGTGTCGGGCCAGTTTGACCGCCGCCTCCACCGCCTCGGCGCCGGAGTTGGAGAAGAAAAAGGTGTCAAGTTCCGGCGGCACCACCTGGCGGAGCGCTTCAACCAGGCGGAGCAGCGGCTGGTGGTAGAGGATGTTGACCTGGGCGTGGATGATTTTGCCGATCTGCTCCCTGGCCGCGGCGACCACCCGCGGATGGCAATGGCCCGTGTTGGTGACGGCAATGCCGCAGGTGAAATCGAGGTAACGCTCCCCGTTGACATCGAAAATGTAAGCGCCCTCGCCCCGCTCAACCA
>DAOTYI010000053.1:0-4495 GCA_034434895.1 Anaerolineae bacterium | reverse complement strand
GCCCCGCGCCAGCCTCATCGCCTTCGAGACAACCGGTGACGGCAACGCCGAGATCTACCTGCTGGACACCGGCAGCGGCGAGAGGCTCAACCTTACCCGCCACCCGGCCGACGACCGCGCCCCGGCCTGGAGCCCTGATGGAACCCGGATCGCCTTCGAGAGCCACCGTGACGGCAACTGGGAGATCTACCTCGTGGACCTGACCGACGGTTCCCTCACCCGCCTGACAGATGACCCGGCCTACGACGGCGCGCCGGCCTGGAGCCCCGACGGCAGCGAACTGGCGTTCGAGAGCTACCGCGACGGCAATCTTGAAATCTATCTCGTCGCTGCAGGCGGCGGAGCACCCCGCCGCCTGACTGAGAACAAGGCCGGTGACTATGGCCCGGCCTGGAGCCCCGACGGTCAGTTCATCGCTTTCACCTCCTGGCGCGATGGCAACAAGGAGGTCTACCTCCTCCCCAGACAAGGCGGTGAAGCCCGCAACCTCACCCAGAACCCCGCCGACGACGAAGACCCGGCCTGGAGCGCCAACGGTTCGGCGCTGGCCTTTGTCTCCTGGCGGGAGGTGGACCCCAAGAGCGGCAACCGCAACGCCGAAATCTACCGCCTGGCCCTTGAAGATGGCACCATCGAGCGCCTGACCGACAACCCCTGGCCCGATCTTGATCCCGCCTGGGATGCCGAAAACCGGCTGGTGTGGGCTGCCTACGACCCCGGCGAGCCGTTCGAGACCTACGACCCCTATCGCCCCGGCCACACCCATCTCTACCGTGAGGGTCAGGCCGGCCCGGAGCGTCTGACCGACAGGAATGACTCGACGGAGCCTGTCGCCGGCGGGGATGACCGCCGCCCGGCCCCCGCCCCGTCGCAGGTCATCTCCCTGGACACTCTGACCGCCCTGCTTCCGCCCCTGCCGCCGGCACCGTTCCCCCCCACCCTGGCCCCCGGCACCCTGGCTCAGGTGGTGGAAGTGCCGGGCATCCTGGTCGGTGGCCGGCCGATCCAGGTCAACGAGCTGGTCGTCCCCTCGCTGCTGGCCTGGCAGCAGGAGGTGATAGAGGCCAGCGGCTACGACCTGCTGCGCGAGACCCTGGGCTCGTGGCGGAACATTGACCAGGTGCGCCGCAGAAAGCTCTATACCTGGGATTACGGCTACCTGAGCTGGCACAAGGCCGGCCGCGCCCTGGACCTGCCTCTGGAATACAAAGTGGATGGCGTGGACCAGATGGTCCGGGTCCGCGAGGACCTGGGCGAGGAGGTATACTGGCGGCTCTACCTGCGCACCGCCCGGCAGGATGGCTCCCAGGGTGAGCCGCTGAAGGAGAACCCCTGGCTGTTCTGGTGGCAGATCGTCCCGGCTGAAGAGCCGGAAGCCTACGCCGCCGGCGGCAAACGTCTGCCCATCCCCGCCGGCTACTACGCCGACATCACCGCCCTGGCCAGGCGTCATGGCTGGGAGCGGATCGCCTCCTACCGCATTGTGGGCGACTACCACTGGCAAACCGACAGCAACGGCACCGAGTACTGGCACTATGAACGCACCGATGGACTGACCTGGTGGGAGGCCATGGCCCAGATCTACCCGCTCGACCTGTTGGAGAAGCATGTCGGCTGGCAGGCCGGGTTGCAGCACGCTCAGAGCGAGGCGATGATGCGCAGCAAGGGGGTGCCGACGCCCCGACCCTGAGGTCAAAGAGCGGCAGGCTAACCGGCTATAAAGAGGCTTCGTGGCAGACCTGTCAGACAGGCTCAGGCAGGCCCCGCGCCAGGGCACGCTGGGCCATCCAGTCCTTCAGGTCGGCCGGCGGCAGGGGGGTTTCCCCAACAGGCCGGCGCTCCAGGCGCAACGCCCTGTTGGGGCAGGCGATGACACACAACCCGCACCCCACACAGCGGCCTGCATCCACCACACAGACTTCGCCGGGAACGGCCAGGGCCCCGAACTGGCAACGTGCCAGACAGCCGCCACAGCCGATGCAGGCTTCCTCTTCCACACGGCACACAAAGTCGGCCCTGGCAATGGCCGTGGGGATGCTGAATTCAGCCACACTGCGCAGTACTCCACAGCAACAGGTGCAACAGTTACAGATGTAGAAATGCCCATCCCGGTAGTTGCCCGGTGAGTGGACCAGTCCGGCCTCCTCCGCCTGACGCAAGATCTGAAGCGCCTCTTCCTTGCTGATGGCACGGGTCCCCTCACTGTGGTCAAAAGCGCCCTCCACCGGCGCGAAGGTCAGGCAGGTTTCCACCGGACGGTCGCACCCTTTGCCGATGAGCTTTTGCTGGACGCGGCAGATGCAATCGCGTACCCCCCACGCCCTGGCGTTTTCCAGGAGTTCAGCAGCCTGCTCGTAGGGAAAGACCTCGATCCCGGCCGGGATCGCTTCCTGCACGGGGATGACGCGGTGGATAGGGGGTGCATAACGGGAAATCGCCCCCCGCGTCTCCTGAAAATATTGTTCAAACAGCCCGGCCAGCTCCCGGTCCAGACGGGGTAGCTGTTCCTCATAGATGCCGACGACAAAGGGCATCAATTTGAAGCAGAGCTTGCCCTCCTTCCGACCGGCATAGATCTGCCCCTTGCGGGCCATCTCTTTGAGGGTGCGGCGGGCGGTTTCCACCTCCACATCGGCACGGGCAGCGATGACCTCGGCCGGTTCCCAGCTCAGGCGCATCACGCTGGCCAGCGCCGCTTCCTCAGGGGCAAAGATTTTGGCCAGAAGCCGCAGCTCAACGCCGCTTTCAGTGGCTGGAAAGCCGTTGGGAATCGCATCCAGACGCTGCGCCAGGCGGCGATAGACATCCTCTGACATACTCCCTCCTCCTGGAATCCATGGCGGGGGTTGAAACCGGTAGCCGATTCCCCGCCCGGTGAGAATAGGTCCGTCCTGCCCCACTTTACGTCAGTGAACACCGCCAGGATAGCCAGAGCAGGCCGGGTCATTATAGCCAGAAAGCAGAGATGTGTCAACTTGGCAACCGTAAGTCAGGGGCCTGGCGGGCCTTTCAAGCGCTCCCGCCGGTCTGCCAGAGCCCATCCGGCAAGGGGCCTGACCGGGGGGCGTTTGTGGCCTTTGTGTCCTTTGTGCCTTCGTGGCAGGTAAACCACCAAGGACACGAAGATGTTCTAAATCTTGTCAAGTAGCAGAACCTGAACAACCTGAATAGTCTGAGCCGGGCACAGGCCGCACTGAACTATAGGTGGCGTTTTGAGCGTCTTTGCGCCACCGTGAGAGGGCGAGTTTTCAGGGCTGGCGAGAGTGTAGCTATCCGATCACGGGTGGTGCGCGTAGCCAGACGATGGCGTTCACGGGATCAACACCTCACTCGTCTTTGTGACAGCGTTGGTAGCGGCGCTCGGTACGTTCCTCGGCGCGGGCCTGGCGTTGGCGGACGTTGTTGCGGCGGCGGATTTCGTCAGGGACGTGGTAACGTTCCTGGCAGATCGCACGGGCCTGTCGCTTGGTGACGGGCTTGCCATCTACGTCACGCAGTTCGTAAGGGCGGTCTTCTTTGAGGATGACGTAGATGCGGTCGAGGAGGTGAGTGGCACAGGCACAGACGGCTTGCAGGTGATGTTTGCCTCGTTCGACCATCTGCTCGTAGTAGATGGCGGCGATCTGCGGGTCGTAGAGCCGGGCAACGTTGGCATCCATAAAGGCTGTGGCCTTGATGAGATCAGGGCCGGCCTGGGTGATATGGAGGCCTCGTACCTGGGCCTCTCCGCTCTGGCGGCTGAACGGGATCATCCCGCTCCAGCCGCGGAAGTCGTGGAGGGAGGGGAAGCGCAGGATGTCGCCGATGAAGGCGATGTAGACCGCGGCGCTATCCTGGCCGACGCCGCGCAGGGTTTCGAGATGGCGTGTGGGGTGCAGTTGGCGGTAGAGTGGGCGCACGACCTTGAGGCGGAGGAAATGTGCTTGCTCCTCGACGGCCTTGAGGCGGGCCTGTTCACGCGCCACGCTGGCCTGCAAGAGGGAGTAGTCAGGGCGGTGGGCGTCGTCGTACAGCGCCATCACCTGCCGGGCGCGCTCATAGAGAGCCGGAATCCAGGCCGTGTCGGCCGGCTGGATGGGCGAAGCGGCTTCCCAGGCTTCGGCGAGGGCGGTTTCTCCGGCCTCGTAGACGCGCCAGGGGTCATACCAGTGTTCACGCAGCCAGCGAGCGATGTCGGCGTAGGGCGAGAGAATGTCCGGCAGGCCCAGCCAGGCGAACTGGTCGGTGGTCAGGAGACGTTGCTTGCTGGCGGCGATGAGCCGGGTCAAGCGATGGAGTTCACGACAGGCGCGCTGCAGGGCCATCTGCGGGCCAGTGGGCAGAAAGACCCGATGGAGTTGCTCCGGATGGGTCACGTACAGCCGGGCCAGCACACGGGCGTCAATGCGGTCACTCTTGGCGTGGCGCTGGTAGACCTTGCGCAGGTCGGCCACTTGTTGACCGTTGACGCGGTACACGGCGACCCCCTGACGCTCCAGGTAGACGCCCACGGTGA
>DAOTYI010000052.1:0-8246 GCA_034434895.1 Anaerolineae bacterium | reverse complement strand
GGGAAGCGGGGGCGGATCCTGTTCCTCTTTCTCGACGGGGTGGGGCTGGCGCCGTCGGGGCCGGACAACCCTTTGAGCCGGGTGGCCATGCCCTGCCTGCGGGAACGGTTGGGCGGGCCGCTGGTTCTTGACTGTGTGGGGCAGGAGCCGCTCCCCGACCTGGCCTGCATGGCCCTGGACGCCTGCCTGGGAGTGCCTGGCCTGCCCCAGAGCGCCACCGGCCAGACGGCGCTGTTCACCGGCCTCAATGCTCCGTTTCTGGTGGGTGAACATGTGACTGCCCATCCCACCCGGGCGCTGCGGGCGATCATCGCCGAACACAGCCTGTTGAAGCGGGCTGCCCAGGCCGGGGTGCAGGTGCTCTTTGCCAACGCCCACTCGGAGCGCTTCTGGCAGGCGGTGCGCGACGGCAGGCTCAGCCTGGGTGCCTCCACGCTGACAGCACTGGCCGCCGCTGCGCCCATCCCCACCCTGGCCGACCTGCTGGCGGGCCGGGCGGTGCTATGGGACATTACCCATGAGGTGGCTACGGCTCACCTGGGCTACAATCTGCCCCTGGTATCACCTGAGGAAGCAGGGGCGCGGCTGGCCGGGCTGATGGCCGACTATGAGCTGGTGCTGTACGAGACCTTCCTGCCCGATCTGGCCGGCCACCGCCGCATTGAAGCGGAATGGGTGCTGCCCCGGCTGGATGCGTTTCTGGGCAGTGTGCTGGCCCACCTGCCACCCGACACAACCCTGGTGCTGAGCAGCGATCATGGCAATCTGGAGGATGCCACGACGAAATTGCACACCACCAACCCGGTGCCGTTGCTGGCTATCGGGCCGGCGGCCGGGCAGTTCCATCAGGCCAGGGCTATCATCGACGTAACGCCGGCCATTCTGGCCTGCCTGGGGGTTCAGAGTTGATGATCAAAAGCAATCTCCAGGTAAGGAAAAAGGGTAACATGATCGTCAACCTGACCACCGGCCAGATCATAGCCCGACAGGTTGTGCGCTGCGATACCTTCTGGAAACGGGGGCGGGGGCTGATGTTCCGCCGCCACCAGGCCATCGCCGACGGCCGGGCTTTTCTCTTTGTCGAGCGGCATGAAGGGATAGCCCAGACGGCGATCCATATGCTCTTTGTCTTTTTCCCCATCGCCGTCATCTGGCTGGACAGCGAAAAACGGGTGGTGGATAAAGCTCTGGCCCGCCCGTTCCGGCCCTATTACGCACCCTGCCGCCCGGCCCAATATTACATTGAGGGCCATCCCTCGCTGCTGGAACGGGTGAGTCCCGGCGACCAACTGCAATTCCTTTAGAGCTGGTCTGAAAACCACTGAGGACACGAAGGACACAAATAATTTCTGTCAATTTCATGACATTTCTTTCCTGTGTGCCTTCGTGGTAGACCTGTTTGACAATTCACCACAAAGTCATGAAAAATGCAACCCAGGAGGCAACACCCTCTCTCTAATACCCGATATCCTCTCTGCCTGGCGCTGCTGCTCCTGCTGGTCATTGCTGTCCCTGCCGTCGCCCAGGAGCCGACGCCGACGCCCGGACCACCGGTCTATGTCGTGCAACCGGGCGATACGCTCTACGACATTGCCCGGCGTTTTGACACGACGGTCGAGGCCATTGTCGCGGCCAACAACCTTGCCGACCCAGGCCTGATCCGCGTCGGTCAGAAGCTGATCATCCCCACCGCACGACCGGAACTGGTGCCTTCCCCGGCGCCGGTCGCCGACAGCCGGCTGCACCCGGTGCGTCCCGGCGAAACGTTACCCTCCCTGGCTTTCCGCTATGGCACCACCGTCTGGACATTGCGCGAGGCGAACAGGCTGAACCGGCTGGGATTGCTGCTGCCGGGCCAGGAGCTGACCATCCCCCCGCCCATCGCCCCGACGGCCGGCACCCCTGCTTTCCCCCAGATCGGCCTCAGCCCCATGCCGGTGGCCCAAGGCCAGACCCTGCTCCTGACGGTGAGTGGGCAGGGGGCTTTGGAGCTGAACGGCTCTCTCCTGGGCCAGGAATTGCACTTTGTGGAAGAGGGGAAGCGGTATTGGGCGCTGCTGGGGGTAGACGCTCTGACGCCGCCGGGAGGCTACCCCCTGGTGTTGACGGCGACCGAGGCCGACACCGGCGACCGCCTGACCCTGCACGAGACCCTGACCGTCACGGTGGGCAATTTCACCACCTATCATATCGTCATCCCGCCGGGCCGCAGCAACCTGCTGGACCCCAAGATCAGTCAGGCCGAATGGGCCAGAGTCCGGGCTGTGTTTGCCGGCGTGAGCCGTGTGCGGCGGTGGCAGGGCGCCTTTGGTTATCCGCTGGCCGGTGAGCTGCGCGTCACGGCGGCGTTTGGGCAGCGGCGCTCCTACAACGGCGGTCCGGTGAGCAGCTACCACAGTGGGATTGACTATGGCGCCGCTGAGGGGACGCCGGTGTTCGCGCCTATGACCGGCACAGTGGCTCTGGCCGAACCGTTGCAGGTGCGGGGCAATGCGGTCATCCTGGACCACGGCTGGGGGGTGTTTACCGCTTTCTGGCACCTGTCGCAGATAGAGGTGGTGACCGGGCAGGTGGTCGGCCGGGGCGAGGTTATCGGCCAGGTAGGTGACACAGGGCTTTCTACCGGACCCCACCTGCATTGGGAGATGCGGGTGTGGGGGGTGGCGGTGGACCCCCTGCAATGGACCCGGCAGCTCTTTCCCTGGCCGGTGGTGGATGCGGCGGGAGGCCGGCGGGCGATAGATGATGAATAGCAGACGGCGGCGGTGGGCTCTGTTGGTGGTATTGCTGCTGGCCTTTGCCCTGCGGCTCTATCGCCTGGGAGCGGAGAGCCTGTGGTATGACGAGACGGTCAGCGTTTACCTGGCCGGCCAGAGCCTCCCGGCGCTGATCGCCCACACCGCCGGCGATATTCACCCGCCGGGTTATTACCTGCTGCTCCACGCCTGGGTGCGGCTGGCGGGCAGCAGCGAGTTTGCTGTAGCCTTCCTCTCCCTCTTTTTCGGCTTGCTCCTGGTGGCCCTGGCCTGGCGGCTGGCAGCACGCCTGTTTGGGGTTGAGACGGGCCTGCTGGCCGCCTTTCTGACGGCCATCTCACCCTACAACCTGTGGTACTCTCAGGAGGTGCGGATGTACACCCTGGGCGCAGTGCTGGGCATGGGGCTGCTGGCTGCGACGGTCCGGGTCACATCTGGTCGGGTGCCAGGCTGGGGGGCGCTGGGGACCTATGCCCTGTGCGGCGCGCTGGGGCTGTGGACCCTCTACTATTTCGCCTTTTTGCTGCTTGCTATCAACCTGATGGTCGGCCTGTGGTGGCTGGTGGAGCGGCGGCAGGTGGGTTGGTGCTGGCTGGGGCGTTGGGCGCTGGCTCAGAGCATCCTGTTGGCCCTCTACGCACCGTGGCTGCCGGTAGCCTGGCGGCAGGCCACTGCACCGCCGGTCCCCCCCTGGCGGGAGTTCACCCCCCTGGGCAGGCTCCTGGCGGAAACCTGGTCGGCGCTGAGCCTGGGCCAGTCGGTCAGACCTGAGGCGGTGTGGCCGGTGCTGATTCTGTTTGCTGCCCTGTTTGCCCTGGGGTTGCTGACCGGACCTGGCAGGCCTGGAGTCTGGTTGCCGGTTGGATCTCTATTCCTGCCGGTCCTGCTCATTTACCTGGGCTCGTTCATGACGCCGTTGTACCATGTGCGCTATGTTTTTATCTGCTCAACCCCGTTTTTCATCCTCATGGGCAATGGCCTGGCAGGGCTTGGGCGGCGCTGGCGGCCGGCGCTGTGGCTGAGCCTGACCATCGTTGTCCTTTTTTCGGGCGCCTCGATCTCTGCCTATCATACCGATCCCCACTATGCGGCGGACGACCACCGCGCTGCCGTCCACTTTCTGGCCGAACGGTGGCGGCCCGGCGATGCGGTGCTGGTCAATGCCGGCTATGCCTACACCGCGCTGCTGACCTACTGGCATGGCGATCCCCTTGCCTGGCGGGGGCGACTGGTAGGGGATGAGAAAGGACCTCCGCCCTATGAGTGGGTAGACGAGGGACCGGTGGTGGTCCAGACAGGAACGGTGGACGGCGATGCGGGGTTGGGTTGGGGGGATGTCCATTCCGACTTTTATGCCATGAGCCGTGCCGAGACCGAGGCTGCGCTGGAGCGCCTGTTTGACAGCGCCCATCGGGTGTGGGTCTATCGCATCTACGACACGGTGACCGATCCCGATGGCCTGATCCGCGCCTGGCTGGAGGAGCATGGCACGAAATTCGAGGATCGGGTGTTCACCGGCGAGAGCCAGCTTCGGGTGCAGGGTTATCTGACCGGACGCGATCCGTTGGACGGCGCTCAGCCCTCTTCCTGGCCGGTGTTGGCCGACGGTTCGCTTGGGCTGCTGGCCAGCCATCTGGGGTCTGTGGCTGTGCCGGTCGGGGGGGCGCTGGACCTGGCGCTGGTGTGGCAGGTGAAATCGCCGCTGCGGGAGGAGGCCATTCTGTTTGCCGGCCTGTTCGATGAGGAGGGGCAGCGTTGGGCGCAAACCGACGAGCGGCCGCCGGGTCCTCTCTATCCGGTCGGGGCCTGGGTGACCGGCAGCAGAGTGCGCACGCCGCTGCGTCTGGCCGTGCCGCCCGGCACACCGCCTGGGCGCTATCGGCTGGAAGCAGGCTGGTATCACTTTGTAGAGGGCCAGCCGTTCTGGCTGCCGTGGGCCGGCGGTGACGACCGGCTGCTCCTCGGCCTGGTGGAGGTGGTGGCTCCGGCAGGCTGGTGGGCGCTGCCCCTGCCGGAGGTGGCCTATCCCGCCGGTGTGAGGCTGGGTAGCGTGCGCTTCCTGGGCTTTGAGGTCTCGTCGCTGGCAGGGGAGCCGGGTGAGGTGTTACGCCTGGACCTTTTCTGGCAGGCGTTGCGGGATGGTCCAGAACAGGGGGCAGCGGTGCTCCAACTCGCCGACGAGGCCGGCCAGGTGCTGGCCGAGATCTCCTCTGCGCCGGTTGGGGGGCGGGCACCTTTCGCCCTGCTTGCTGCCGGGCAGGTGATCCGCGATCCGCGCCTGTTCCCTCTGCCGACCGACCTGCCGCCGGGCGTCTATACCCTGTCGCTGGGACGGCGGCAGCCTGCTGGCTCCTGGTTGCCGGTCCGTCGGGGTCTCTGTCCCCTGGGCACAACCTATCCTCTGGCGACGGTCCGCGTAAAATAGTCCGGGCTTGAGCCTGTGCCACGCTTTTGACCAGGAGGGGGATGGGGTGTATAATGTGAAAGGGACGACCGGCAGTTTGGGATTTTGAACAACTCCGGAGTTGAGCCTTCAGGCGGGCCCTTGTGGTGTGCGAACTGTAGGCAGTTCAGGGCGGATTGGAGTGGGTTGTCAGAGTCAGCGGGGGTGGGGGTTGTCTTTCTTTGCTGACCGGGTGCCGGTGCCACCGGCAGAGATGCGCGTGGAAGGGGTAGGGGTAAACCCCCTGGACCGGCGTCGTGTGGATGTCGCTGTGGACCTGACGCCCTGTCAGGAGCCGGTCAATGTGGAGATGGTGATTGTCGGGCCGGATGAGGCCGAGTTGTGCAGTATCCTGCTGGTCCACAACCGGGACTGGATGCTGGACAGGGTTCTGCATCTGCGGCAGGATGCCGGGCCGGGTGAGCACACGCTGCATGTCGGGATATTTTGGGGCGGGCAACTGGTCGCCCGGGCGGCCACGGTGTTCTGTTTCCCGCTGTCAGAGCCTGGGGGGCGGGCAGGATAGGAGTGTTGATGAGAAATTGGATCCACTGGCCGCCGAGCTGGGCCACCTTGCTCCTGTTGCCGGCGCTGTTCGTCGGCTTTACGGTGCATGAACTGGCCCATGCGCTGGTAGCCTATCTGTTGGGGGATACCAGCCAGGTGGAACGCAAACGGCTGAGCTTCAATCCTTTGCGCCATGTGTCGTGGCTGGGGATGGTTGCTTTTCTGCTGTTTGGCATCGGCTGGGCCAGGCCGGTGTGGGTGGACTATCGCCGCTTTCGGCTCAGGAACCGGGCCTGGGGCATGTTTCTGGTATCCATCTCTGGGGCAGCAGCCAATCTGCTGACCGCTCTGGCGGTGCTGGCCGGTGTGACAGGCATGGTGATGGTCGTGTCATTGCTCGGCGGAGCGCAGTTTGATGCCATCCTCGTCTTTCTGCTCAGTCCGCAACCCAGGCCGGATGTGCAAGGGATGGTGGTGGCCTTGACCTATGATATGATCACGGTCAACCTGCTGCTGGCCTTGTTCAACCTGCTGCCTCTGCCGCCGCTGGATGGCTTTCAGGCGCTGATAAGTCTGTTCAATGGGTTGTATAGCGCCCTGAGGGGTGAGCGACAGGACAGGCCAGCCTGGCGACCGGCCCCGGCTGGCGACGGAGGGGCGGCCTCGACCCTCAGTCCGGCTCAGATTCACTTTACCATCGCCCTGGAGTACCAGAAACAGGGCAAACTGGACGAGGCGATTGTCCGCTATCGGCAGGCAATAGCCCAGGATGAACGATTTGCCCTGGCCTGGTACAACCTGGGGTTGGCCTATTGGGCCAGGGGCCGGTTGCCCCTGGCCGGCAGTTCCTTCAAGATGGCGGCGCAGATGGCCGATGATGCGGCGCTTCGCGGCCAGGCCGAGATGCGGCTGCGAGAGCTGGCCGAAATGGAGCAGCAGTCGGGGGCCGGGCCGGGGCCGTTGCCGCCTCCGCTCGAACCGGGGGAGGTGCCCCAGGAAGTGGGAGAAGGGGCGCAGCCACTTGACCCGGCGGTGGAGCGGCGGCTGTGGCTGAGGCTGAGCGTCGGTGCGGCCTTTTTTCTCCTGTTGGCCGTTGCGGCCTGGCTGTTTGTCACGGTAGCCACCCTGCTATCGGTGGGGTAAGACCACGGCGGGTGCTCAAGTTGACGACAGAGCCAAAGTCGAGTATAATTTGAGACGAGGATGCGGGGTGGAGCAGAGGCAGCTCGTTGGGCTCATAACCCAAAGGTCAGAGGTTCGAATCCTCTCCCCGCTACTGATATCCAATGTCCGATCCCCCTTGGGTATTGGATAGCAGATAGTGGCGAGGTAGCTCAATGGCAGAGCAGGGGACTCATAAGCCCTTGGTTGGGAGTTCAAATCTCCCCCTCGCCATTCCACCACAGGTCTGGGGCCGGGTCGAGCCCAGAGGGGGGCATTACCGGCCAGCCACGACGGTTGTCCGTCCATGTTACTGTTGTGGCCACTAGAGCAGTTCCCGGCAACCGCCAACTTGTGATGGAACTGCCCGATATCGAGCCAGGAACATTGGTCACAGTCCTGGTTGTCCCGGCCAACGTCGCCGTCCCGGTCGTGGATGCCAACACGGCGCGGCGCAAGGCCAATGGCTGGCTGAGCGATCAGATGAGTGTGCCTTCCTCTCCCCGCTGCTCCTCTCCGCCCCCCCGCCGATCCTGAAATGCTGCGCCGTCTGCACCTCCTCGGCAACAGGCCTTATCCTCCACACTACGCTGGCCGGCAGCAGCCCGCGCCTGATGGAACCTGCTTTATACATGTTGCTGTCCTTGTCACAAGTGAGGAAATGTAGTATAATGCACTTTAGACATTGAGGACCGGTTCGCAAAAAAGCCTCGACTGGTTGCCGGACCATCGAGACGCGGCCAAGGCTTCGCCCTCAGCTTAGCCCGCAGGGTGCAGGACGGACACCTCGGCGATAGCTATTTTACCACCAGGGCTCGCCTGGCGTCAAACCCGGGCGGGCTTTTTTTATGCTTCCAGGAGTTAAGGCGCCAAAATGAAGGATATAAAGGGATGGCCTATGCCCTTTGAAGTTGGTGAGCGTGTCATCTTCCGTAGCCTGCCCTGGGAGGTCGCCGACGTCTCTTCCGCCACCTCCATAGAATTGTTCGGTCGGGGCCGGGAAAACCAGGGATTGCGCATCAGTATCATCCCTGACCTGGAATCCATCGAGCGAGCGCAGGTCCCCGGGCTGAACTGGACCCTGGGCGCCTCGGGCTGGGACCCTCTCCAGTGGAAAGCCCTGCACGATGCTTTCCGGCTGACCCTCTCCCACGGCCGGGGGCACCTGGGGGCGGTGGATTGGGGACGCCTGGTGCTGGAGCCGTATCAACTGGTGCCCCTGCGCCGCATAGAGAACCTTCCCTTCCCCCGCCTCCTCCTGGCTGACGATACCGGCCTGGGCAAGACCGCCGAGGCCGGCCTGATCCTCTTCCGCCTGCTCCAGCGCCGCCGGGCCGACCGCATCCTCATCCTCTGCCGCGCCCGCCCCGAACCGGAAC
>DAOTYI010000051.1:0-13395 GCA_034434895.1 Anaerolineae bacterium | reverse complement strand
GTGGACGATCTGTTGCGCAATCCCCGCCACCCGTATACCCATGCGCTGCTGGAAGCCAGCCCCGATCCAGACCCGCATAACCTGCTCACCTTCAAAGAGGTGCCGCCGGGCGAACCGCCCAGCCTGATCAAGCCGCCGCCGGCCTGCCGCTTCCATCCGCGCTGCCGGCACTTTATGAAGGACCTGTGTGACGTGCAAGATCCTCCCGATTTTGAGGTGGAGCCTGGCCACTTTGTGGCCTGCTGGTTGTACAAGTGATCCATCTGGACTATCGGGCCATTCTGCTTTTGGGCTTTGTCCTGGTGATGACCGGGGCTATCCTGCCCTGGCTGATGGTCCTGCACGTGATCCGCTCCACCTGGGCGCTGAACTTTTTATCGTTCACCGCTTCGGTCGCCGGCCTGTTTCTGGGCGCCATCGGGGCTGCTTACTACACCCGCCTGCATCACAAGTAACGCCAGACTTCCGTATAGCATCCGCCTGTAGGGCAACTGCGAGCAGTTGCCCTACAGGCGCTTTTCGGCATCTTCATTGCTCAGCGGGGGTCTGTGACCCCCGCCAGTGTTGGGCGCAAGGCTGGTGCGTTTGTAGGGCAACTGCGAGCAGTTGCCCTACTTGCGCTTTTCGGCATCTTGGGGTAGAATCCGGGCCACAGGTGTCAGGCATGTGGGAGACAGGCCGTGATCATAGATTTTCACACCCACATCACCGCCCCGCAGATCATCGCCCGGCGGGAGGAATATCTGATCCGCGATGCCTGGTTCCGCGACCTGTATGCCAATCCCAACGCCCGTCTCATCTCGGCCGAGGAGCTGATCGCCGAGATGGACCGGGCCGGCGTGACCCGCTCGGTCGCTTTTGGCTTTGGCTGGCGTGACATGGACCTCTGCCGGCGGGATAATGACTATGTCATGGAGGCGGTGGCCCGCTACCCCGACCGACTCATCGGTTTTGGCATCGTCAACCCGGCGGCGGGTGAAGAAGCGGTGCGCGAGATCGAACGCTGTGCGGCGGGAGGGTTGCGCGGCATCGGCGAGTTGATGCCCGACGGGCAGGGGTATCGCCTAGACGACGAGCGGGTCATGGCTCCCATCGTCGAGGCAGCCCTGGCCCATGGCCTGCTGCTGTTGACCCATTGCAGCGAACCGGTCGGCCACCTGTACCCCGGCAAAGGCACGGTCACCCCGGACGAGGTGATCCGCTTTGCCCGCCTCTTTCCCCAGGCCACGCTGGTCTGTGCCCATTGGGGGGGCGGGACCATCTTCTACGAGCTGATGCCCGAAATCGCCCGCATCATGCGCCACGTCTACTATGACACAGCCGCCTCCCTGTACCTCTACCAGGACGACATCTTTGAGCTGGCCGCGCGTTGGGCGCCGGGCAAGGTCCTGTTTGCCACCGACTACCCCCTCATCGCCCCGGAGCGTCTGATCCAGCGGATGTGCGCTGTGCGGATGCCGACGGCCACCCTGCGACGGATGCTGGGGGGCAATGCCTGGCGGGTGTTGAGGCTGGAGGAGCAGAGCAATGGTGACCTGGCGGACATTTATCGCCATTGAGTTGGGTCAGGAGTTGAAGGCGGAGCTGGACCGGCTGCAGGAGCGCCTCCGCGAGCAGGTGCCGCCGCACAGCGTGCGTTGGGTGCAGCCCGATGGCCTCCATCTGACGCTCAAGTTCCTGGGCGACACGCCGCTGGCCAGGGTGGAGGAGGTCAAATCAGCCCTGGCCCGGGCTGCGGCCGGGTCGGAGCCGTTCTCCTTCAGCGTGGGGGGGCTGGGTTGCTTCCCCAACACCCGGCAGCCGCGTGTGGTGTGGGTCGGCGTGCAGGAGCCGACCGGGGCATTGACCCATCTGCAACGGGCGGTCGAGGCGCACATTGCCCCGCTGGGTTTCCCGACCGAACAGCGCCCCTTCAGCCCTCACCTGACCCTGGGGCGGGTGCGGAAGGAGGCTTCCCGCTCGGAGGTGCAGCAGATCGGCCAGGTGGTGACGGCCAGCCCGGTCGGCACCCTCGGCCAGATGACCGCCACCGTTGTCTCGTACATCAAGAGCGACCTGCGGCCCAGCGGCGCAGTGTACACGACGCTGTTTGAGGCCAGGTTGGGCCAGGGTTGAAGGCTCTGGCGTGAGGAGGGAAACCGGTGTTCGTGGCCGTCATCGGTTCGGCCTGTTGTGACCGGCGGGTAGAGGCTCTAGCCGAAGCGGTGGGCCGGGAGATTGCCCGGCGAGGGGCGGTGCTGGTCTGCGGTGGGCGCGGCGGGGTGATGGCGGCAGCCTGCCGGGGGGCCAAGGAAGAGGGGGGCCTCACGGTCGGCATCCTGCCCGGCACCGATCACCGCCAGGCCAACCCCTTTGTAGATGTGCCCATCGTCACCGGCCTGGGTGAGGCGCGCAATGCTCTCATTGTCCGCACCGCCGAGGCGGTGATCGCCGTGAGCGGCGGCTATGGCACCCTGTCGGAGATCGGGCTGGCGCTCAAGATGGGTCGGCCGGTAGTGGGATTGGATACCTGGGAACTGAGCCACGGCGGGCGGCCGGTGCCGGCCATCGTTCGGGCCGATACGCCGACCCAGGCCGTGGAACTGGCTATCGCTCTGGCTGCTGAAAAGGGCCGAAAGGAGGAGGAGAGTGACCGATCAGAGGCGGCACTTTGGCGAGATTAAGCTGATTACCGGCAATGCCAATCCACGCCTGGCGGTCCGGATCGCTGCAGAACTGGGCCTGGAGGTGGGAAGCTCCAAAGTCGGGCGCTTCCCCGACGGCGAGGTCGAAGTGGACCTGGACTGCGTGGTGCGGGGTACCGATCTGTTCATCATCCAGCCCGTCTGCCAGGCGCACCACAGCACCCTGACGCGGCCCTGTCTGGCCAGCGGCGTGTCCGGAGATCCCGGCGAGCAGGTTTGCACCTACCAATCGGTCAACGACAACCTGATGGAGCTGCTGGTGATGATTGATGCCGCCCGCCGGGCCTCAGCAGGGCGGATTACCGCCGTGGTGCCCTATATGGCCTACGCCAAACAGGAGAAGAAGAAAAAAGGCCACGAGCCGATCACCGCCAAGCTGGTGGCCAACCTGATCGCCACCGCCGGGGCCGACCGCCTGCTGACCGTGGACCTGCACACGCCGGCCATCGAGGGCTTTTTCGATATCCCGGTGGACCATATGCGCATGGCCCTGGCGATGGGTGCCCATTTTCGTGACGATCTAGGCCTGGCTGAGGCGGTGGTCGTCTCGCCCGACGCCGGGGGGGTGGCCCGGGCCACCGAGTTCCGCGATATCCTCAAGCGGGATCTGGTGGAAGATATTGTCCGCGATGAGATGGCCATCGCCTTCAAGCGGCGCACACCCAGAGGCGAACCCACCGTGATTGACCTGGTGGGCAATGTCGCCGGCCATCCGGCCGTCATCTACGACGACATGATCCAGTCGGGGGGGACGCTGTTGCAGGTTGTGGAGCGCCTGCTGGAAAAGGGAGCCACCGAGGTTCACGCCGCTGCCGTCCATGCCGATTTTACCTCTGGAGCCTTACAGGCGTTAGCCGAATCGCCGCTCAAGACCCTGGTGCTGTCGGACACCACCGTCTCGGCCCTGGAGGCGGAGGGGGGCAAGATCAAGATTCTGTCGGCCGCCCGCATCCTGGCCCATGCCATCTGGCGCATCCACACCCAGGAAAGTGTGGGGTGGATCTTTGACACCCTGCGCCAGACGGGCAAGCTGCCGCCGGTCAAAGGCTAAGAGCTAGTCTGAAAAGCTTACCACAAAGACACAAAACCACCAGGAATTCTAAAATCTTGGTGCTTTCGTGTCTTTGTGGTTTCAAATAGCGCTTGCAGTCTACTCTTCTGGCGAGGGGACCGCATGCCAGAGGAGGAGCAGCACCTTCAAAATCAGGAACAGAGCACCGACCAGGACCCCTGTCAGTCCGGTGATGGCTGCCAGGCCGAGCAGTTGGGCGTTGATCTGTCCCGGCCAATCGGGAGCCAGCCCGGGAGCAGGGAAAAAGCCGGTCACGCCCTGCCCGGCCACCCCCAGGTAAGACTCGGAGCCGATGCCGTTCCAGCCCTGGCCGATCAGGCCGTCGGCGAACAGGCCCGGCGCCAGCACCCCCAACACCCCGCCCAGCAGGCCCACCGGCAGGGCGGCGGTGGGGTCTTCGATGCGCAGCAGGTAACGCACGACAAAGGTGAACAGCGGCACGAGCAGCCCCGTCGCTGCACCCAAGGCCAGCGCTGCCCAGGGCGGGATAAAGGCCATCGCTGCCGCAACACTCAGCACACCGGCAGCCGTGCCCCGGGCCGCCAGGAGCGAATCGGCGGCCCCGGTGGTGAACCAGCTATACAGGCAGGGCAGGAAGGCACCCCCTGCGGCCGCCAACAGCAGGTTGACCATGAGGCGCGGGGTGGCCAGGCCGGCCTGGGTGTGGATGGGGTTGGCTCCGGCCAGCCCTGCTCCGCCGACCACGGTCAGAATGGCCCCCACCACGGCCAGCACCGGCAGGTGGACGGGCGGCAGGGTTGGCAGCTCCCCGGCGGGCAGAGGGGGCAGGCGGCGGCCAAAAAAGAGGATGCCCAACAGAGCGGCCAGCCCGCCAACCACAGCGGCAGAACTCACCCCGCCGGGGTCTATGTAGCCGTGGCCCAGGCCCAACGTGGTGCCGATGTGCATCAGCCAGCCGCCGCCGGAAAACCAGTTGCCGGCCAGCGGATAGACCAGCGCCGCCACCAGCAGACCACCCACAGCGGCCATCCAGCCGGGCATCCGCTCGCGGAGCGACAGGAGGGGCAGGAGCACGGCCACGGTCAGCGCCGGCAGGTAAGCCAGGTAGAGGGCCAGGGCGGTCGGGGTGGCCGCTTCCTTCAGCAGGAAAAAGCCGCGCAGGCCCATCACGCCCCAGTCCAGGTTCAGCGGCGAGGCCCACTCCCAGACCAGCCCTTCCAGGCCGGGCAGGGCGCTCACCAGGCCGATGCCGCCCAGATGAAAGGCGAAACCGCAGGCCCAGAAGCTGATGGCTGCCAGAGCCAGCGCCCCCAACCCGGCCACCGCCGACCTGGCCGGGCGACGGCCCGCCAGCCCCCCACCGGCAACCAGGATCAAACCGACAGGCAACAACAACGCCAGAATGGCAAATGGTGCATAACCCACGGCGCACTGTTCATTGTTCATCGTGTATTACCCGGTGCGAACGATTTTGTCCATTGGTAACTACCTATCCGCTACCCTCCCGCAGGTTAGAGAGTGGCCGGCAACAGGGCGAGCCGCTCATTGCAGCGCACTTTAATGCCTGCGGGAGGGTAGGCAGGTACTTCGTGTCCTTTGTGGTTAACAAGTCGCCTGCCTGAATAGTTACGTGAATTGCTCATTTGTCGTGGACGGCATGCTCGGCACGTTGGCCAGGTGGCTGCGGATCCTGGGCTACGACACCCGCTTTGATCCCGGCCTGGACGACCATCAACTGCTGCGCCTGGCCCGCGCTGAGAACCGCGTGCTCCTCACCCGTGATCGGGAACTGGCCCGACGGCGTGGAGTCCGCACCCTGTTCGTGACCGGAGAGCGGCTGGAGGACCAGATCCGCCAGGTGTTGACCGACCTGAACCTGGCGCTCGGTCAGCCGTGGGCGGAAGGCCCCTCCCGCTGTCCGGTGTGCAACACGCCGCTGGAAGCCATCAACCGCCAGACGGCTGCGGCACGGGTGCCGGCCTACGTGGCCCAGACCCAGGATCAATTCCGTTCCTGCCCCGGCTGTCAGCGGGTCTACTGGCGCGGCAGCCACTGGCAACAGATGGTCGAGTTTCTCGACCGGCTACAAGATCGGTAACGCCAGGCACCTGCCAAAGGGCCTGGCACCTTTCCTGGACTTTGAACAAATTGGATCAGACCCTCCCGCAGGCTGACAGGCCGATCGAAATCGCCAGTCCGTTGGATATTTCAAGCGATTTCAAGCTGTAATTTCTTCCAGGCCTGCGGGAGGGTGCAAAGTCCAAACCTTTCGAAGGAGGCTGAAACCTGGAATCGCTCGAACTCGCTCACCTGATTGCGAACGCCATCAGCGACCGCCTGGGGTCCAATATCCTCATCCTGGACATGCAGGGCGTCTCGCTGTTGGCCGACTATTTCATCCTGTGCAGTGCCGGGAGCACCCCCCAATTCAGGGCGATCCTCGACGAGGTGCAGAAACAGGCCAGAACGGCCGGCAACCGCTACTTGCATGTCGAAGGGGAACCGGAATCCGGCTGGGTCTTGCTCGACTATGGGTCGGTTGTCGTCCACATCTTTGACCCCCAACTCCGCGCCTACTATAACCTGGAAGAGCTGTGGAAACAGGCACGGTTGGTCGCCCGCATTCTGTAACTGCCTGCCCTCCTGCAAGTTCCAAACCTGCAGGAGGGTAGCGGGTAGTAGTTACGGCGGGCCTATTATACCCGACGCCGGGCGAACTGGCAAGCGTCGAACGGGCAAACACCATGAAAATTGTGGTTACCGGAGGAGCCGGTTTTATCGGTTCCCACGTCGTAGAGGCCTGTATAGCCGCCGGTCATCAGGTCATCGTGGTGGATAACCTGAGCACCGGCCGACGGGAGAATGTCCATCCTGCTGCCCGGCTGGTGGAAATGGACATCAACGATCCGTCCCTGGTCGATCTGTTCCGGGCCGAGCGGCCGCAGGTGGTCAACCACCATGCTGCCAACCCCAGTGTCTCCCTGTCGGTCCGGGAACCGCTGTTCGACGCGGCGCAGAACATCCTGGGCACATTGAACGTATTGGAGGCGGCCCGCCAGGCCGGGGTGGACAAGTTCATCTATATCTCTTCCGGTGGAGCGATGTATGGCGACCCGGAATACCTGCCCGCCGACGAGGATCACCCCTCGAAGCCGGTCTCGCCCTATGCGCTGAGCAAATACACCGGCGAATGCTATACGCGCCTCTATGGTCAGGAACAGGGCCTGCGCTGGACCAGCCTGCGCTATGCCAATGTCTATGGTCCCCGCCAGGACCCGCTGGGTGAGGCGGGGGTTATCGCCCTGTTTTGTCAGAACCTGCTGGAGGGGGTGGCTCCCGAAATCCACTGGGATGGGGAACAAAGCCGCGATTTCGTCTATGTCGGCGACTGTGCCCGCGCCAACCTGCTGGCCCTGACCGGCGGGGATGGGCGGGCTTACAACGTCGGGACAGGAGTGGGCACCAGCATCAACCAGCTCTTTCACACACTGCTGGCGGTGACCGGTCGGGAGATGGTCCCCCGACGTGGCCCTCGTCGCCCCGGCGATGTCCGCCACTCCTGCCTGAACTGCACCCGGATCGAGCGCGAACTGGGCTGGCGGGCGGAGGTGAGCCTGTGGGAGGGGCTGGCCCGGACATGGAACTATTTTCAACAAAAACACCGGCAGGGGCCTGATCGGTGACGGGATCACAGGCGAAAGACCTGACGGGTCCTCTATTTTGACGTTTTGACAGGAATCTGGTACAATAAAAAAGCCATCTGCGCCTGGGTGAACGGCGGACAAGGTCGCGGGCGGTTGGGTTTGTCTGCGAACCTGGTTGGGGAGAACAGTCACCATGTAGACGAAAGTTGCCCACAGCAGCGTCATCACGAGGCTGTTGGTCAAAGGCACCGAGCAACGGTTTCTTGAGGCATTGGGGCTGAACGCAACCCGGCTGCAAACCGGCGTAGGTTGGGCAGGCCGGGTTTTTTATTGCCCGGCGCAGACAGGGATCGGACCGGTGATTCCGCCAAAAAGGAGGTGAAACTATTGGCGACCGTAAGTCTGAAGGAGGGCGAGTCGCAGGAAAGCCTGCTCAAGCGCTTCCGCAAAGAGGTCATGAAGGAGCGGATCCTGAGCGATGCCCGGCGTAAGCGGTGGTACATCTCGCCCAGCGAGATGCGACGCATCGAGCGCCAGCGCTCCATCCGCCGGGCTCGCCGTCGGCAGCGGCAGCGAGAAGCCAGACAGAATTCCAGGTAGCGACTGCGCGGCAAGGAGGATCGTTTGGCCAAAGAAAGCGCAGACAAAATTGAATTGCAGGGCACTATCGTCGAGGCGCTACCGGGCACCCAGTTCCGGGTGCGGCTGGACAATGGCCACGAGGTGCTGGCGTACCTGTCGGGGAAGATGCGCCGTTACTACATCCGCGTGTTGCTGGGCGACCGGGTGATGGTTGAGCTTTCACCCTACGACCTGACGCGGGGGCGGATCACTTATCGCTTCAAGCAACGCCTGGCCGGTGCCGTCGAATAGAACTCACCGCGACAGACCGGCCAGGCCGATCCGAAAGGGCCACCGGGTCACAGCCCCGGCGTGAGCCTGGAACTCTCCGCTCGCCGGTCGGGGCGGGGGGCCGCTCCGCCCAGAAGAGCTGTTTATTTGTTTAAGCTGCTACCCCCTCAAACAGGTCCAGCAGTTGTTGATACTGGCTGCCAGAAAGTTTGCTCCCTGACTGCGCCCGGATGACCTTTTTCAGCCTCTTGGGTTCAACGACCGGCCGCGGCGTCTCCGACAGCTCCAGCCGGGCGCGGGGGTGATAGAAGACCACCAGGCTCTGGACCTCCACCCCTTCGACGCCGTGCGCGGCCAGGAACCGCTGCAGGGCGCGCACCTCCTCGTCGGCCATCTCGAACGGACGCCCCAGCCCTTCGTCGGCCATGAAGCGCAGCAGTCGCCCCAGGCTGAAATCGCGCCGGAACCTGCCCCCTTCATACCGGATCACCCCATCCTGCCCCATCGCCGTCAGCACATAGAGACCCACCGGACTGAGCAGCACATGCGGGGCGGGCAGGAGATAGTTGTACAGTCGGTAGCGGTCGTCAAAGCCTTTCAACCCCAGGGCCAGCGCCTGATCGGCCCGTGGCTCCCGTACCCAACGGCTCAGGTTGAAGGTGCCGATACTGGAAGCCAGCAGACCCAGGAGCAGGCAGGCGAAAGAAAGCCAGAACCAGGGAGACTGTTGCAGGGTCAACGAGATCACCAGTCCGCCGATCAAGAACCCCAACCCCACAAAGGTGGCGATCTTGCCCAGGCGCGCCCGGCGGAGGATCAACGGTTCGTTGGTGTACACACGCATGGCGCCCCTCACTCCTCAAAGCGTCGCAGCACCAGGCAGGCATTCTGCCCACCCAGTCCAAAGGAGTTGGACAGGGTGGTGCGCACCCCGGCGCGGCGGGCCACATTGGGCACATAGTCCAGGTCGCACTCTGGATCGGGCACTTCATAGTTGATGGTGGGGTGGATGATCCCCTCGGTGATGGTCTTGACACAGACCTGGGCTTCGATGGCCCCGGCAGCTCCCAAGGCGTGCCCGACCATGGATTTGGTGGAGCTGATGGGGAGGCGATAGGCATAATCGCCGAACAGGTCTTTGATGGCTTTGGTCTCGATCGGATCGCCCACTTCGGTGCCAGGGCCGTGGGCGTTGATATAGTCCACCTCGTCAGGTGAGATGTGGGCATCTTCCAGCGCCCATTTCATCACCCGGAAGGCTCCGGCCCCTGCCGGATCGGGGATGGCCACGTGATAGGCGTCGGTGTTGGCCGCATAACCCAGCACCTCGGCGTAGATGCGCGCCCCCCGGTCAAGGGCCTTATCCAGCCGTTCCAGGACCAGCACCGCCGCTCCCTCGGCGCTGCAAAAGCCGTCCCGCCGGGCATCAAACGGCTTGCACGCCCGCTCCGGGTGTTCGTTGTCGTTGGCCAGGACGCGCATTGCGGTAAAAGCGGCGATAATCACCTCATGGATCATGCCCTCGACACCGCCGGCCAACATCAGGTCGGTGACCCCACGCCGGATGGCCAGAGCTGCCTCGCCGATGGCCTGGGTGCCGGCTGCGCAGGCGGTTACGACCGTGTTGTTGTAGTTCCGACATTGAAAGCGCAGGCTCAGGTGGTGGGCCGGCATATTGCACAGCATGGCCATAGGCGTGAACGGATTGACCCGTTTCAGTCCCTTGTTCTTGAAGGTTTCCCAGGCTTCAAGCGCCATTTCGAACCCGCCGATCCCGGTGCCTATGACCACGCCGGCCCGATCCGGATCGGGCGCCTGGTCCCCCAGCCCGGCGTCGGCCATGGCCTGCACGCCGGCCGCTACCGCCAGTTGGGAGGCGCGGGCCATGCGCCGCGCCTCCTTCAGGTCTATATAGGCCGTGGGATCGAACCCCTTTACTTCACCGGCAATGCGGATCGGCAGGTTGCTGGCATCGAACCGGGTGATCGGGCCGATCCCCGACCGGCCGGCTATCAACCCTGACCAGGTCTCTTCCACACTCAGGCCCAGGGAGGTCAGGGCCCCCATGCCGGTGATGACGACCCGCTGCCGGATCTCTCTTTTGTTCATCCTGTCTCCTTCACCTTTTTACCCTCCCGCAGGTTTTTGCCGGCCACTTTCTAACCTGCGGGAAGGTGCTTTTTCTCTTGCTCGTAGTGGGCGATCCCCTCCCAGATGGCATCCAGGACACCCTGTTCCACCGTCCGGGCGGCCACACGGATGCCGTTTCGCACCGCATAGGCATCGGACCGGCCGTGGCCGACGATCACCACCCCATCCACACCCAGGAGCGGCGCGCCCCCATACTCGCGATAGTCCAGCCGCCGTCGGATCTCGTCGAAGGCGGGCCGGGCCAGCAACGCCCCGACTTTCGACAGGGTGCGGCCGGTGATCTCTTGCTTCAGCAGGTCCAGCAAAAATTTCGCCACCCCTTCCGACAGCTTGATGATCACATTGCCGGTAAAGCCATCGGTGACGATGACATCGGCGATGCCCGCCGGGATGTCTTTGCCTTCGGCATTGCCCACAAAGTTGAGGGAGCTTTCTCTGAGCAACGGCACCGTTTCCTGGACCAGTTGGTTGCCCTTGCCCTCTTCTTCTCCGTTGGACACGATGGCCACGCGCGGATGGGGTATCCCCAGCACCCGCTCCGCATAGACCGCACCCATGATGGCAAATTGGAGCAGGTATTCCGCCTTACAATCGGCGTTAGCCCCGATGTCCAGCACAAAACAATGGCCCTGGGGGGTCTGGCTGGGAAAGACCGTGGACAGGGCCGGCCGCCTGATGCCCTGCAGGCGACCAAGCCGGAAGAGGGCAGCCGCCAACGCCGCGCCCGAATGGCCGGCGGTGAAAAAGGCATCGGCCTGGCGGCGTTTGATCAGCTCCATGCCCACCACTAACGAGGAATCCTTTTTGGCCTTGACGGCGGCAGCCGGGTTGTGTTCGTCCATGCCAATCACTTCGCCGGCATGATAGAGGGTCAGGGGCAAAGCGGCTGTCTCGTGCCTGCTCAACTCCGCCTGGATCACCTCCTGCGGCCCTACCAGGATGATCTCGAGGCCCAGGTCACGGGCGGCCTGGACGGCCCCATCCACCACGACCGCCGGAGCATGGTCGCCACCCATCGCATCCACGGCAATTCTCATCGCGCCTTCCTCCTCCAGTCCACACATGACAAAACACCCACCGGGGTCAAAAGACACGGCGGGCCAGGTTATGGCTTCCTCTCTGCCTTGAACACCCTCCCCTCACGCGCCGGCACCCGAACCCCCTCGACGCGCCCCTGGGCGACCATCAGTGGCCGGTCCCCCCACACGTCGCGGAGCAGGGTGCCGTCATCCAGGTAGCCGGTCACCGGCACACTCAGCGTCACCGGGCGGCGGCTGTTGTTCAAAACCACCAGCAACGTCTCGTCGCCCAACCGCCGGCCGTAGGCCAGCACGCCATGCCCGACGAACAGCCAGGTGAAATCACCCCGCCGCAGCGCCGGATGGGCCTTGCGCAGCGCGATACAACGCCGCACATAGTCGCGCAACCCCCGGTCCCACTGCGCCTCATCCCAGGGAAATGCGCCCCGACAGCCCGGGTCATGGCCACCTTCCAGGCCGATTTCATCGCCGTAATAGATGCACGGCGCACCGGGGTAGGTCATCAGGAACAGGAGGGCCAGACGGTAGGCCGACAGATCGCCCCGGGCCAGAGTTTTGAAGCGCGGCGTGTCGTGGCTGCCCAGCAGGTTCAGCTGCACCTCTGTGATCGGGCGGGCATACAGGTTCAGGTTGCGCGTGATCTCGGCGGCAAAGGCCCGGTCGTCCAGGGGGGCAATCTGCTTGTAGCCGCACTGCGCCACCTCGGTGTGCGAGAGGTTATCACCCACAAAATAGGCCAGGCAGGCCCGGGCGACCAGATAGTTCATCACCGCATCGAACTGATCGCCCTGGAGCCAGCGTTGCGATTCGAACCAGATTTCGCCCACAATGTAGGCTTCGGGGTTGGCCTGTTTGACCCGGCGGCGGAACTCGCGCCAGAACTCATCGTCATCAATCTCGGCCGGCACATCCAGCCGCCAGCCATCTATACCGAACTCGATCCAGTGGACTGCCACATCCCATAGAAACTGGCGCACAGCCGGCGTGGCCACATTCAGCTTGGGCAGGGCCGGCATATTCCACCATGCCTCGTAGCCATGCTGCCCTTTGGGAGCCTCATAGGGCCGCAACGGATAGTTCCTGACGATGAACCAGTCTACGTAAGGCGATGCCGCTCCGTTCTCCACAATATGGTGGAATTGGAAAAAGCCCCGGCCGGTGTGGTTGAACACTCCGTCGAGGATGACGCGGAGGTTGTGCCGGTGCGCCTCGTCCAGCAGGGCGCGCAGCGCCTCGTTTCCGCCCAGGATGGGGTCCACCCGATAATAGTCGTAGGTATGGTAACGGTGATTGGCCGCCGATTGAAAGATGGGGGTAAAGTAGAGGGCTGTCACCCCCAGGTCCAGCAGGTAGTCCAGGTGTTCGACCACCCCCCACAGGTCGCCGCCCTTGAAACCATATACAGTCGGTGGACTCTCCCACCGTTCCAGGTTCGAGGGCTTGGGCACCCGTTCACTTCGAGCAAAACGGTCGGGAAAGATCTGGTAAAAGACTGCGTCTCGCACCCACTCTGGTGTTTCGATGGACGCCATTGTCGCGTTACGCCTCCCATACAGAGATTCAGGTGCCAGGCACCTGTCAAAGTCCATTCTCTTCAGCGGTCTGTGACCGCCACCCTGCCGGGCCCCGGTCCAAAACGGCCCCATTTTAACACAGCCGTTCCTTCTCGTCAAAGTAGCTGTGCAAGCTATTTGTTTACCGCCGAGAACGCAGAGAGCGCTGAGCAGTCAATGTCAGGGCCCTGAAAGATGGCATTCGCCGCGTGGTGAATGACTTTCCAGATTCTCTGCGTTCTCCGCGGGCTCTGCGGTAAGCAGACACCTTTTCAGACAAGCTCTGAGATTTCCATCCAGGCCCGGTCCGTGATATAATCCTGTTGGTAACTGCCTACCCTCCCACAGGTTCTTTCTAACCTGCGGGAGGGTAGCGGGTAACTCGACAATGTTAAATGAACGTCAATGGCGGTCAAGGCGGACCTCACCCCATCCCCC
>DAOTYI010000050.1:0-5180 GCA_034434895.1 Anaerolineae bacterium | reverse complement strand
ACCGGCACCGAGGTCCAGATTGCGGCCGTCGCCCACGAGCCGGATGAGCCGGCCTTCCCCCGTCCTCTGTTGACCACCGGGCTGGGGATCGTGGCCGGTGGCCTGGCCGGGCTGGGGCTGGCCTTTCTCCTGGCGGCCTGGCCCCGGCGGGATCAATAGGGCGAGGAGGGCCACCGCGAGCACAAGTCAGTGGGTATGGATGGGGTGGTCCAGGGCGATGGCCCCGCCCAACTCTGCCAGGGCCGCTTGCAACGCCCCGGTCGCCTGGTGCATCGCCTCGGCAGCATGGCGCATCTGATGCGCAGCCGTCTCGTGGCCGGCGGCGATGGCCTTTTCGGCCCAGGCGTCAAACTCCCCGGCGTGCTCCTGATTGTGTTCGATCCAGTGGGGCAGCAGAGCGCGCAGCTTCTCCATGTCGTTCATGGCTCCTCCTTTTGGCCGTGAGTTTTTGACGTGAGCAAGACCCGATGTTTGAGCAGGTCAATGCCCTCCAGTTTGCCCCGAATCTCGCGGGGTTCCTCGAACAGGGACCTCAACAGAAACCCATCGGGTGTGGGTTCCAGCCAGATCACTTCTTCCATCACCTTATCACCGTCCAGATAGACCGTTGCCTGGCACATCGGTAAACTCCCGTTGGTTCAAAAGAACAGTTTGGCCAGCCGCAGCAACCCCTGATTCCATGCCACCCGGTGGGTGATGCCGTCAGCGCCCAGGGTTGCCCTGTTTTCCAGGTACCAGCGATAGTTCCTCAGGAGCGCATCCCGGTTGGAGTATTGCGGCTGGAACCCCAACAGCCGCCTGGCCTTCTCTACCGACACGAACGAATCGGTGACGATCGTGTCGTAGGTCCATTGGTACAGAGGGGACAGGTGCAGGCGCTCCAGAAGGCGGAGCATCGCCCGTGCCGGCGAGGCAGGAAGGGGGATCACACGCCGGCCATACCCGGCCTCGTCCAGAACGGCCTGGAACTCCTCGCGCACGGTGGTGAACTGGGTGGCGCCAATGTTGAAAACGTCGTTGACCTTTTCCTCAGGCCCGTTGGCGGCCAGGACCACTGCCTGACAGAGGTCCTCGACATCCAGGAGTTGATAACGGTTGCGGCCACTGCCGAGGATGGGAAAGTGCCTGCCCTCGCTGGCCCACTCGTACAACAGGGCGAACACTCCAAGCCGCTCCGGCCCAACGAACGACTTGGGGCGCAGGATCGGAATGCACAGGCCCCGGCGGCGATATTCATGGCAGATCTTTTCGGCCTCGACCTTGCTCTCGCCGTAAGAGCCTACCCCGCTCAGCGGATCGTCTTCCAGAAGTGGATGGTGATCGGGGATGCCATAGACGGCCGTGCTGGAGATGTAGATCAGTCGCCGGACCCCACGCCGATAGGCCGCTTCGAGCACCGTTCGCGTTCCGTCTATATTGGTGGCATAGATCTCCTGACGGGGGTACAGGGGCAAAGCGGCGGCAGCATGGACCACGATCTCTACCTCTTCCAGCGCCCGCTCAACGGCGTTCGGGTCCCGAATGTCGCCCTGGAGAACCTGGATCCTGTCCACGACGTCGGCATAAGGGAAATCGGCAATATCAAGAGAGGTTACGGCGTGGCCCTGCCTGACCAGAAAGCGGATCAGGTTGATCCCCAAAAAGCCCGCGCCGCCGGTGATCAGAAATCGCTGTCTCATGGGTTGCTACCGTGGGCAAGGTGGTTCTGCAAGAAAGGCAGGGGGGCGGTCCCCCTTTTCCCCCTCGCTACATGGCCGACAGAGCCGCCTTTCCCCGTCGGCTATCAGGTGGGTCTCGACGACCAGCTCGCCACAGGCATCGCAGGGGATGAGGGCTGAGGTAAAGGAGACCTCCGGCCACTCGACGGTTATGCGCGTCACCTCAAAGAGGGCTTCCGGCGCCAGTTGGAGCAGGGTGGCGATGCGTCGGTCCAGCAGGGTCTGATAGCGGGCCGTTTGTGCCAGAGTCGCCTGCCTGCTCTGGATGGCCTGCTCCAGGGCCAGAAACTCGGGATCGGCGGGCAGCACCCCCGGTTTGAGGGCCAGCCGGAGGCCAGGCCCCTCCCCACAGGCAAAGATATAGATGTGCCGGCCGTGGTCGTGCAGGTGCAGCCGCCGATTGGCCACGGTGCAACCGGTCACTTGTTGCACGGCATCCACCGCCGAGGTGGTGTTCTCGACGATGGCGCGCAGTTCCTCCCCCCACAGCCTCTCCACCGCCAGGGTGTCGAGGGCGTACCGGCTGGCCCGGTAGCCGATGGCCAGGTCCGGGCAGAGATGGCCGTGGAAATCGGCCACCTGTTTGAGCTTCCAGTCAACGAGCATCGCTTCCCTCTCCTCTTCCTCCTCCTCTACCTGGAAGTGGAGCACCCACTGACAGCGCCACACAGAGGGGCTTTCCTGCCGGATCGGATCCAGATAGAGGGCATAGACCGCCTCCCCGGTGCGCACCAGGTAGAGGGCCGAGGGGTCCTCGGCCGACTCGTGGAACGCTGCGATTACCTCTGTGATCTCGTAGCGCCGGCCGGCACGCCGGAAGCTCACCGGTACCTGCAGGGCGTTGTCATACTCTACTTCGATCTGTTGCTGGATCGGTTCCACCCGGTCGGCGTCGATCTGATGAAAGATGGCCTCCCTGCTCAGCATGGTATTTCCCCTATCCGATGTTGCGCCCCCGCTCGATCCACACCAAGGCGGTGCGGCTGCGTTGATAGATGCCGATCTGTCCATCCCGCCGTTCGATCAGAGGCAACAGGGCCGCCCTCAGGTCCGAACACCCGGCTTCGGACAGGTGGAAATAGCGCCGCCACCATTCGACCAATGCCTCTTCCGAGTCGTAGACATAATTGTAACTGGTCCAAAAGACCTCCACGTCGGCATAGATGCCCATCTCCAACAGCAGCGGGTAAAAGTACTGCATCTGGGGCGGGGCGACCCGATCCCGACCCCGGAAGCGGCGGTATAGCTCCTGCTCCCACTCCCGCGGCTCGCCGGTGCCCATCAGGGCGACGACATGCCCGGAAAGGTGCACCAGGTTTCGGATCACCAGATCGATCGCTTCCACGTTATAGAGGGAATAGGAGGCCAATGCCAGGTCGAACGGCCCGGCCAGGGTGGTCACCGCCTCTTCTATCGGCTGGGGGATGAGGCAGACGTTGGAAATACCGGCGTGGGACAGGTTGCGGACCAGCACGGCGCGCATGGGTGCCGAGGGCTCCACGGCGACGACCTCTCGCACGACGCGGGCCAGCGGCAGGGTGAAGGCGCCACTGCCGGGGCCAACCTCCAGCACCCGCGCCTTGGGGCCAACAACCGACAGCAGGCGCGGCAGGACAAGGTCCACATAGTCGTTGTGCTGTACCCAGTCCTGGTACCATCCCGCCGCGCGTTGCCAGGCCTCCTCTTCCTTTTCCCACCGTGCTTCGCGGCAGGCGATCACCTGCTCCTGCCACCGGCGCAAGGCCACTCCCGAACCCAGGTTCGTCATCTGCCCCCTTCCCTTGTCGCGTCGGACTCCCCTCCGAGCCGCCTCTTATTGCAACTGGTTGCAATAAGAGTATAGCACAACAAGGGTGTCCTGGCAAATCGGGAGGGTGGCCGGATCAAGTGACGTGGTGGGATGAAGGTTGGGAGGAACAGGCAGAGGGGCTATCTGTCGCCGGCGGCGCAGGTCGGGCACAGCCCTGGCACAGAGAGGTGTTCAAGGGCTGCCCGGAAGCCATAGTCGGCTTGCAGGCGTTGGGCGAAGGCCTGGGCGCTCTCCAGGTCGGCGCCGATGACCTGGCCGCAGGCCTGGCAGACCAGGTGCAGGTGGGGGCCGTGGATGCCAAGGAGTTGGTAGCGCCGTTGGTCATCGCCGGCATCCACACACGCAACCAGGCCGAGTTCCTGAAGCAGGTCCAGGGTGCGGTACACGGTCGAGACATCCACGGAACCGCTGACATTTTGTACCTGTCTGTAGATCTCGTCGGCGGTTGCCCACCCCTCGATCTCGTGCAAGACCGACAGGATGATCTCCCGTTGCGGGGTCAATCGGAACCCTCGCTTGCGCAGTTGTTGGAGAAAGATCTGTTCGCAGGCCATCCTCTTGCCTTCCCGGTTGTCGAATTTATTTGCAATTGCAGGTATATACCCGAAGGTCGGGCTCCTATCCCGGCCCGGCGATCGGCTTTAGCGCATCAATCACCGGCAGAAAGACAGCCTGGTACAGGGCATCGTGTTCCTCGGCGGTGCTTTGCAGCAGCACGATCAGCCCCAGTTTCCCGCTTTCCGCCAGGGCGAAATCTATCGAAAGCCCCTGCACCTCGACGGCATAGAGGGTCCAGGTAAGGCCATTGGCCTGGCGCTCGCCGACACTGGCCGGCGGCGCCTTCAGCCCCAATTGCCCGACCAACAGCCCCAGAAGGCTGTCGGCGCTCATCGGCGCGGCCTGGGCGATGATCACCGCTGCGTCCAGCCCCGAACTGCGCCGGGCATAGACGCCGAGGCTGGTTTCGGTCCAGCCGGCCGGCACAACGCCCTGGATGCCCATCTGTGTATTGGTGAACGGTTCCAGGACGATGGCTTCTGCTCCTTCCGCCGGCACAGCCCACTGCGGCCCCCCCATCTCCCCGATGCAGGTGTCGTCGGGCGCCCTGGTTGGGTCTTCCAGGAAGGCGATCATCATCTCGGTCGGGCAGCCGCCGCCGAGGCTGGTGCCATGCCCCATCCCCGGATACTCGAAGAAAAAGCTGTTCTTGAGCGTTTCTGCGGCATGTCGCCCCCAGTCGGGCGGGGTGATGGGATCGTATTCGCCGGCCATGATCAGCGTCGGCAGGTCGCTGCGTACCGGTTCGTTCTCGATGGGGGCTGCCCGGCTGGATCGCCTCATCGCCCGATTGGAAGCCGACCGGACGGCAGCTCAGGCCGAGATCGCCGACCGGTCGTTGACCCTGCTCAGGGGGGAGGAGTTGTTGGCCTATGGGCAGGACGGCGCAACTTTGGAGCAGATTGCCGCTTTGCAGGCGGAGATCGGTCGCCTGCAGGCGGAATTGCAACAGCAGCAGGCGCTCAAACAGGACCTGATAGACGCCTGCAACCTGGCCAGAGAGAACTATCTCACCCTGGTCCGCAAAGGGGCTGAGGTTCAGATCGCCTCACAGTTGACCGGCACCGAGGTCCAGATTGCGGCCGTCGCCCACG
>DAOTYI010000049.1:0-5164 GCA_034434895.1 Anaerolineae bacterium | reverse complement strand
ATTGACACCGATATGATCTTTCACAACCGCTATCTGGCCATCACCGAGGTGGAAAAGATGGGCCAGTATGCCCTGGACAACCTGAAGGGCTGGGAGGATTTCGCCCAAAAGGCCCGGCCGGGCGACATCCTCCTGGCCGGGGTGAACTTTGGGGCCGGTTCCAGCCGGCAGCAAGCGGTGGACTGCTTCCGGGCGTTGGGCATCGGGGCAGTGGTGGCGGCCAGCTTTGGGGCCATCTACAAACGCAACGCCATCAACAGCGGGTTCCCCATCGTCACCTTTCCCGACCTGACCTGGCTCTACGACCGGTTCCACAACGGCGACATCCTGGAGATTGACCTGGAGACCGGTCGCCTGGTCCTGAACGGCGAGCAGACCTTCCAGGCCGAGCCGCTGTCCAGGGTCCAGATGGACATCTACCAGGCCGGCGATCTGTTCGCCTATGGCAAGACGCTGGGCGCAGCCTGAGGCAAGATGGCTGCCTGCCAGATCGTCATCATCGGCGCCGGGAGTGCCAGCTTTGGCCTGGGCACACTGGCCAGCCTGCTGCACAGTGAGCGGCTGCGCGGCAGCAGGCTGGCCCTGGTGGACTCGAACGCCAAGGGGCTGAGCCTGATTGACGCTCTGGCCCGCCGCCTGAACCGCGAATGGGATGCCGGGCTGACCATTCAGAGTTCAACCCGGCGCGAGGAGCTGTTGCCGGGGGCCGATTTTGTCATCGTCGCCATTGAAACCGGGCCGCGGGAGGGGTTGTGGCAGCGCGATTGGGAGATCCCGCTTCGCTTCGGCGTGCGCCAGCCCTACGGCGAGAACGGCGGACCCGGCGGCCTGGCTCACACCCTGCGCCAGGTGCCGGCCATACTGGCCATCGCCCGGGATATGGAGCGCCTCTGCCCGGCAGCCTGGCTGATCAACTTTGCCAACCCGCTGCCCCGCCTCTGCCTGGCGGTGAGCCGCTACAGCTCCATCAAGACGGTGGGGCTGTGCCACCAGATCGAAATCGCCTACATGCTGGTCGGTGTGGCGCTGGCCGACCGCCTGGGTGTGGAGGTGCCGCCCGGCGTGAACAGCAATGCCCACCCCGACATCTGGCCGCTGGCCGGCATCGTGGCCCGTCAGGTCCGGCCGCTGGTCGAGATCAAGGCCGCCGGCCTCAACCACTTCACCTGGATCCTGGAGGTGCGCGACCGGCGCAGCGGTGAAGACCTGTACCCCCTTTTCCGGGAGGCGTTCCTGGCCCTGCCGCCCGATTTCGAGCCGTTGACCCGCGCCGTGTGGCAGGCGACCGGCCTGTGCCCTGTGCCCGGCGACAGCCATCTGGCCGAATACCTGCCCTGGTGTCACGATCCCCAGACCCGGCCTTGGGAAAAGTACAACCTCTTTCTCTACGACTGGGAACGGGCCAGGCTGGAGCGCGACAGACAGTGGCAGACCATCGAAGCCATGGCCCGTGGAGAGGCGGCGATAGATGGATTAAGGAAGGCGCATGGCGAGGGGGCCGTCGAGATCATCGAGGGGCTGTTGGGCCACCAGACCCGCCGTGAGGCGGTGAACCTCCCCAACCAGGGCTACATTGCTGGCCTGCCCGAAGGGGCGATCGTCGAAGTCCCGGCCGTGGTGGATGGCGGGGGCATCCGGGGGCTGGAGGTCGGCCCGCTGCCGGAAATGGTCACCGAACTGTGCCGCCGCGAGATCGCCGTGGCGAGCCTGGCGGTGGATGCGGCTGCCTGCGGCGACCGGCAAAAGGCGCTCCAGGCACTGTTGCTCGACCCGTGTATCAACGACCTGGACACCGCCCGCGCCATCCTGGAGGCCTATTTGACCGAGTATGCCGGGTATCTGCCGCGGTTTGGCGGCAGGCCCCGGTGACAACCGGGAAACCGTGGACGACGACAGCCTGTCCATCAACGATCAAGTCAGCATCCCCCTGGCCGAGCTCAACTTCCGCTTCTCGCGGAGCAGCGGGCCGGGTGGCCAACATGTGCAAAAATCGTCCACCCGGGTGGAGTTGCTCTTCGACGTGGCCCACTCGCCCAGCCTGAGCGACGAGCAACGGGCGCGGGTGCTCAAGCGGCTGGCCGGCTACCTGGACGCGGACGGGGTGCTGCACCTGGTCGCCCGGTCGGAGCGGAGCCAGTGGCGCAACCGCCAGGAGGTGCTCGCCCGCTTTCAGGCATTGATGCAACAGGCGCTCAAACGCCGCAAACGCCGCCAACCCACCCATCCCACCGCTGCCTCGCAGGAACGGCGGCTGCGCATCAAGAAACGGCGGGGCGAAATCAAGCGGAAGCGGGAAAGGGTGCAGGAGTATGAATAACGGTCCGGGTCAGCCCCCCCCACCGTTTTTGTAAGCAACCCAACCCTGTGGTATACTGGGAAGCGTCGGACAAGGGAACCAGGCCAACGGCGGCTTGTGACAGGTGATAGCGACGACGCCCTGCCAGGCCAGGGCGTTGTGCGTTTGTGCAGCAGCTCTGTGACCTGTTGAGCCATAGCCCGCAGTGGCCGGCGAGGCTTCAGAGCTTGTCTGAAAACCACCAAGGACACCAAGGGCACCATGCGGTTTTTATTCGTTTCCTTCGTGTTCCTTTGTGGCCTTTGTGTCTTTGTGGTAAGCTTTTCAGACTGGCTCTCAGGGGAGTGCAGGATGGAAATCCGGATCGATCCACACACTTCGGAACGCGCTGAGGAGCGCGGCACCAACGTGCAAGAGATCAAAGACGTGATCCATAGCGGGTTCCCCATTCCAGCCAGGTATGATCGCTGGGGGAAGGCTAAAGTCTATGATTTCAGGCAGCAACGGCATGGAAAGTATTACGAGCAAAAGAGAGTTGAAGTGATTTACGCTATTGAGGAAGGGAGCATTGTCACCGTGACGGTCTATGTATTCTATGGACAATGGGAGGAACCAGATGCACATTCTGTATAATGTCAAAACAGACCTGCTCTACCTCCGTCTGGATGACCAGAAGCAGCCGGTCATAAACAGGCGGGTTGCAGAGGACATTGTCCTGGATATGGGCGAAGGAGACAAGATTGTAGGGATCGAGATCCTTGACGCTTCGCGGCATCTCAGTCTTGAGCGGTTGCTGCCGGTGAAATACCAGGTTGTGCCTGAAGTTGCAGCCGCATAGGCGGGGGCCAGGCCCTTCGGCGAATTCTCAAGTGCCTGGCACCTTCGTAGATTGGGAGTAATGATGTACACAGTCCCTTTCGACCGAGGCGAATTGACCTTTGACCTGCCCGCCGGCTGGCAGGGCACTGTCGTCGAGTCCAAAACGGTGCCGCCCATTGCTGACGTGCCGGCAGCGGTAGCCGAAGCGCTGGCCCATCCTATCAACTCGCCGCCGCTGCGCGAGCTGGCCGGGCCGGGCGACCGGGTGTGCATCGTCTTTACCGATGTGACCCGTGCCAGCCCGGACCATCTGCTGGTCCCCCCGCTTCTGGCCGAGTTGGAAGCGGCCGGCATCCGCGATGAGGATGTGACGCTGCTGTGCGGCATCGGCCTGCACCGCCCCAGCACGCTGGAGGAAAAGAGGGCCAAGCTGGGCCGGGCCGTGGTGGACCGGTACCGGGTGATAGACAACGAACCGCTAAACCCGGAGGCGCTGGTGGACCTAGGCACGACCGAGAGCGGCATCCCGTTGTCGGTGCACAAGGCCGCCTACGAGGCCGACCTGCTCATCGCCACCGGTATCGTCGAGCCGCACCAGTACGCCGGCTATTCCGGTGGGCGCAAGACGCTGGCCGTCGGCGCGGCCGGGGAAAAGATGATCGCCTACACCCACGGCCCGCACATGATTGACCATCCCGGCACACGCCTGGGCCGCATCGAGGGGAACCCTTTCCACGAAGCGATCAGCGAGGCCGCGCGGCGGGCGGGCCTGCGCTTTATCCTCAATGTCGTCCAGGACGACCGGAAGCGGGTGGTCTACGTCCGGGCCGGCGAACCGGAGGCGACCTTCCAGGAACTGGTCGCCCTGGCCAGGACGCTGTACGAGGTGCCGGTCCCGCGCCAGTATGACGTGGCTGTGGCCGGAGTTGGCTTCCCCAAGGACGCCAACCTGTATCAGGCCAGCCGGGCGGCCAGCTACCTCTTTTTCGCGCCGACGCCGGTGGTCAGGCCGGGTGGCTTTTTCATCGTCCCCGCTCCCTGCGGCGAGGGGGCCGGCGAGGGGGTGGGCGAGCAGCGCTTCCTGAAGGCGATGCAGGAGGCACCCGACGTGCAGTTCATCCTGGACGATGCCCGGAAACATGGCTATCCACCCGGCCAGCAGCGGGCCTTTGTCCTGGCCAAAGTCCTGGAACAGAACCAGGTCATCATCGTCGGAGCTCAGGACCCGGACCTGATCCGTTCGGCCAAACTGCTGGCCGCGCCGACGATGGAGGCGGCCTTTGCCCTGGTGCGGGAAAAGCTGGGCGATCACCTGGAGGTGCTGATTGTGCCCCATGCCCTGCTGACCCTGCCGATTGTTCAAACCCCAAAGAGCTAAGAGTATGGAGAACGAGCCGAAATCGGCCTGGGCGGGCTTTGAAGGCCCGACCCAGGAGGAGGTAAACTATTGCATCCGCTGCGGGTTGTGCCTGTCGGTGTGTCCGACCTACAAGGCCAACCTGCGCGAAACTGAATCGCCCCGCGGTCGGGTGGCGCTGATTGCCAAGGCCATCGAGGGGGAGCTCCAACTGACCCGCAATTTCAAGGACCATATCTACCGCTGCCTGGACTGCCTGGCCTGCCAGGAGATCTGCCCGGTGGGCATCCGGCCGGCCGATCTGTGTCTGGAGGCGCGCTATGCCATCGAGCAGGCCTTGGGAACACCGCCGCTCAAGCCGCTCCTCTTTCGCGGCCTCTTTCCGCGCACCGGCCTGCTAGAACTGCTGACCAGGCCGGTGGCCATGTACGAGCGCAGTGGCCTGCGTGCCCTGCTCAATGCGGTGGGGATCACCAGGTTGCTGCCCGCGCAACTGCGGGATATGGAACGGATGTTGCCCAACCACCTGCCGTTGCGCAGCACACGCCGGACCCTGCCCGACCTGATCCCGGCCCGAGGGGAACGCCGCGCCCATGTGGCCTTTTTCCTGGGCTGCGTCGAAGGGGCGATGATGGGCGATGGGGCCAATGCCACGGTCGAAGTGCTGGCCGAGAATGGCTGTGACGTGGTCA
>DAOTYI010000048.1:0-2050 GCA_034434895.1 Anaerolineae bacterium | reverse complement strand
CGAGGTGTGGGACGGCGCCGGGCTGGAGGAGCGGCGGGACCTGCTGCGCCTGGCTTTGAAAGAAGTGCAGATTGACGTGGCGCAAGGACGGGTCACGGCCTTGCAGCCCTATCCGCCCTTCATCCCCCTCTTCCGCGAGCTGCCCACGTTGGTCGAAACCGAGCCGGGCCTGTTCACGCCCCTCTGGCCGCCGGACGCAGCCGGGGAGGAAGGCCGGGGCTCGGTCCTGGAGCCGGTGAGAGAGACACCAACCGCCGGGGATTCGGTGCTGTGGCCGTTCGTCTTTGGCCTGCCGCAGGACGAGCGCCCGCGCCGCATCACGCCGGTCTTGAACCGTTTTCTGCTGGCGCGGCGCACCCTGGGGGTAGAGGCCAGTGTGGCCGTGGAAAACCAGCGTCCCGGCATTGAGCTCTTGCCAATCGACCCGCGCAGTTGGCCGGAGGGGCAGGCGGAGACCCTGACCCTGGATCCGGAGCAGCCGCGGCTGCCCTACGACGACGGCACGGTGTCCTTCCTGCGCACGTCATTCCTGTTCCAGTGGGCGCCGGACAAGGCGGCCTGGCTGGACGAGATCGAGCGGGTGCTGGATCGCGTGGGCTGGTGGGTAGTAGAGGACCTGATGCCGGCCTCGATGCTGGATCATTGGCTGTACCGCTTCTTCCCCGAGGCGCGGGGGGTGGACCTGGGCCGGACGCTGGACCCGCGGGCGCTGTTCGTGACGTTGTTGGAGCGGGGCTTCCAGGTCAAGCTGCAGCGCTGGACCTACGACCAGGCGGTCAGCCTGGGGACCATCCGGCAGATGGTAGCGCAGCGGGAGCGCATTCCCCCGCTGGCGCTGATCACCGACGAGGCCTACCAGGCCGGGGTGGCCCGCATCGAGGGGGAGCTGGCCGCCAGGGGCGCGGAGGCGTTGTGGCCGTCGCATCTGTGCGTGTTCGAGGTCGAGGCGACGAAAGGGACGCTGACGGGCAGGAAGCGCTGACAGGGTGTGATCCACGCCTGCCCTGGGAGGGGAAAAAGTAAGCCACCTGGGTTGCGGCCAGGTGGCTTGATCAAGTATTTCCCCTCAGGATTTGACAACCAGCTCGCGGCCAGGCCCTATCCTGAGAAGGATTTTTACTGAGGCGGGAGCGACGGGATTCGAACCCGCGATCTTCGGCTTGACAGGCCGACATGTTGACCGCTACACTACGCCCCCAACTACGGTCCAGACTATACCACAGCTTCTGCCGTTCGTCAAATCTTGCTCCGACTTTTGCTTCTGTGAGGGGGATTGCCCCCCTTGGCATCAAGGAAATCGCACCGGGTAGCCGAAGGCATTGCCTTCGGCTACCCGCCTGCGCGGACGGAGGCATCCACGGCGGTGGATGCCTGGCTGCGGGCCCTTCACTTGATGCGTATGGGGATTGCCCCCACCTGGCGAACTCCTGGTTTTTTGGGCGATGGCGAGATCCTGGCTGTTTTGCCCCCCTCGCCTGCCGAAGCGGCGGTCGCCTCCCTGCGGCGTGGCTCAGCACAGGGGCATCTGGCGACTCTGGCCTGGAACGGGAAGAGGTCAATTTGACTTTATCCCCCACATCTGTTATAATTTTAAACGAACCGTCTGCGTGGTGTCAGACAGGATGATCGCATCCTTACCGGCGCCGCCAGATTTTTCGGTAGTACCGCTTCTTTCATCGCCTCTGCTGTCATCCTGCGAATCGCACCCTCCATCGTTGCCGTGGCTGAGCCCGCGCAAAGGCGGCCGTGCTTCTTCTGCACTGCCTTGATGAAGGGGGAAAATGAACAGGCAAAGCGCGCGGCTGGCATGGATAGTCTGTCTGGCCCTCCTGCTGACCTGTGGGCGGTCGCCGCCATCCGTCGCGCCTGCCGAAGCGATACTCTCACCCTTCGACGGCGCCAGCGCCGCCGAAAGCAGGGGGCACACCGGCAGTGTGCCCCATACGCATCAAGTTAAGGATGACAAGAGGGAGATTTTGTGGTATGATTGCAGGTAGCAAACCAAATCAGGCCGGAGGTCTCCCTCATGAGTACTATACCACAGGTAGCC
>DAOTYI010000047.1:0-40676 GCA_034434895.1 Anaerolineae bacterium | reverse complement strand
GGGCTACCTGTGGTATAGTACTCATGAGGGAGACCTCCGGCCTGATTTGGTTTGCTACCTGCAATCATACCACAAAATCTCCCTCTTGTCATCCTTAACTTGATGCGTATGGGGCCAAGCGCCGCTCTGCCCCTACTTGAGTCGCTTCACTTGATGCGTATGGGCAGGGGGTCCCACCGCTGTTCAGGACCTTGACTGTGCTGCCCAGGTGGTCCCCCAGCAGGTAGTAGACCACCCCCGCCTTGTTCATGGCAATCCGCCGGCCGTGGAAGGAATAGTCCTTGATGACGGTGCCTCTCTGTTCTCGTGGTGGTTGCCGATATACACCGTCGTCACCCCGCCGGCCACCTTCTTGACCAGCGCGCCGTTGCTGCCGAAAAGGTGCAATGCACTTTGGAAGTGCGTTGCACCTGCCCACAAGCCATTGAAAACGTTACAGGTACGAGACCCGGCCTAAAGGACTGGAGACTATATCACAGCCGTAAAATAGATCAAAATGACTGTGCCACCTATCAAGGGAATCAAACCGAGCAACCGCACAAACCATATGGCACGAGGAAAAGCCTCTGGATGATCAGGCGCCGTGTCTATGAAATCGCTCATCTTTCCGTAGATAAGTCTGCTAAGTGGATTAAACCATTGCAGACGATCAAGTAGTTCCCGTTCCTCCTTCTGAGGGTAATGACGTGCATACATTCTGGCCTGCCACCTGACGATCGGGGCAGGGAAAGCAACAAGTATAAACCCGATGCCGTAGAAAAGCAGCAAACCTATGTAGAACACAGCACCCTCCTCGAAAACTACCGCTATATTCCAAAATACCCTAGTTCTTCTAATTGGTCCATTTCTATCGGAGATGGCTCGGGGAACACAATGATCCCAGTCCCTTCGAGCATGCTGTGCATTTCAATTGGGCATGGAATCTTTATATCAAGCCCAACGCCTACATTTGCGTTAAAACCTGAAATTGCGGACTCGGGTCCTTTCTGAACCACCCACTCCCCTCCAACACTGAGGCCCAGATCTAATGAACCACCGGTCTGGACAACTGGCCCCTGTAAGTCTTGGATAACGTCTGCATTGGTTTGCTGGTACATGAACCCTGCACTTCCACCTGCACCTGCATAACCTCCGCCTCCACCACCTATCGCAAGGCCTATATCACCCTCGTCGTCCCACACTATCATTATGCTCCCACTAACCCCACCTCCAAGTCCGATTGTAATCCCAAAACCAATGCCGTGTGTCTTATGTCCTTGAGGATCAATCCACCGAAGAGGGTTCCCAAGGCAATAAGCATACCTGTTCAGCGCCTGGGGATTGATTGGCCCCCACTGATACCTGGACTGCCTCTTCTCCTCCTCACTCCGCTGGAACCAGAAGCCCCTGGCCGCAATCTCCCGGTTCTCCTCCCCCACCACCGAGAGGAACTGCGTCTCGTGAAAGCCCACCGTCAGCGGCGTGAGGCGCACCTGCTCGTCGTAGCCCAGGGTGGCTGCCCCGCCGCCGCTGCTGGCGGCGGTGCCCGGCACCAGCGTATCGGCGCTCAGCCAGCGGGAAAGCGCCGGGTCGTAGAAACGCGCCCCCATCTGGTACAGCCCCAGGCTCTCCTCCTGCCACTGGCCGGTGTAGCGGAAGCTGGTCGGCGTCGTCCCCCAGGTGTAGCGGGTCTCGCCCCAGGCTTTGTAGCGCCGCTCTGCCACCCTCCGATTTCACCGCCGAGAACGCAGAGAACGCGGAGGAATCACAACAACTCGGCGGTCTCTGCGGTGAGAAAAGGGGCGATCACCGAGCCGGGCCATATCGGCTAACGGTCTTTCGGATGGGCGCAAACCATCCTGCGCCTACACCTCGATCCACCCCCGGCGAATAGCTTCAACCACCACTCCTATCCTCGACGTTGTTCCCAATTTGGCAAACAGGTTAGCTATGTGATAGCGTACCGTCCGATCGGTGATGCACAAGGCCTCGGCAATCTCCTGATTGGAACGCCCCTCCGCCATCAGGTGCAAAACCTCTTTCTCCCGCTCAGTCGGACGGTCCGGTCGAGGGACAGGGAAGGGCTTGCGGGCGGTTATCCGCTGCACCACCCTGCCCGCTACCTGGGGGCTGAGCCAGGTCTCGGCCCGGGCCACAGCCCGCACAGCCCTGGCCACATTCTCAATGGCTTCATCCTTGAGCAGATAGCCTTCGACCCCCTCAGCGATCATGCCAAAAATATAACCATCTTCCGCATAGGCCGACAAGGCCAGGATATGCACAGCAGGACAGTGAGCCCGCAGCCGGCGGGCCACCATGACGCCGCTCATATCAGGCATCTGCACATCCAGGATACACACATCCGGGCGGAGGGCTCTGACCAGCTCCAGAGCCTGGCTACCGTCGGCAGCTTCGCCTGCAATCTCGATGTCGGGCTCCTGCCGGAGAGCATTGCAGATGCCCAATCGAACCACCGGGTGATCGTCAACGACCACGACGCGGATGGCCTTCATCCTCCCTCCATCGCCCCTTGTCAAAAAGACGGTATACCTCTAACAACTGTCGTGCCGCCCCTTCCCATGTGAACCGCCGCGCCTGCTCCCGCCCGGCAGCCACCAACCGCGCTCGCAACTCGCCGTCGCTCAGCAGGCGGACCAACGCCCCGGCCAGGGCATCCAGATCAGCAGCATCCACCAGCAAACCTGCTTCACCTGCCACCTCTGGCAACGAGGAATTATTGGCAGCCACCACCGGCGTGCCACAGGCCATCGCCTCCAGCACCGGCAGGCCAAACCCCTCGTACCATGATGGAAAGGCAAAGACCGCCGCCAGATTGTAGAGCGCTGGCAGGTCGGCGTCGGCGACAAAACCGGCAAAGTGCACCCGCCCCTCAAGCCCCAGACGCACCGGCAGGGCCAGCATCTCCTCGTACATCCACCCCCTGCCACCAACGATGACCAGGTGCAGGTCATCCGCCGCCGGCAACCGGGCAAAGGCCCGGATCAGCCCCTCAAAGTTTTTGCGCGGCTGGAGTGTGCCCAGCCCCAGAAGAAACCTCATCGGCAGGTTGTAGCGGGCGCGCACCTGCTCCAATTCTGCCCTATCTTCGATCGTCCGAAAGCGCGGCTCGACGCCGGGGTACAGCACCGTCACCCGGCCCGGCTCTGCCCCCAGCAGGTCAATCAGATCGCGGCGGGTACTCTCCGAATCGGCCAGGACCAGCCTGGCACGCCTCACGGCGCGGGAGACCGCCCCGGTCAGGTAGTCGCGGAAGGCGGGCACAAAACAATCGGGCACGCGCAGGAACGACAGATCATGCACGGTCACAAGGGCCGGCGTGCGGCCTGCCGGCGGCAGGACAAAATCGGGCGAGTGGAACAGGTCCAGCGGCCCGGTCACAGTCTGGATCGGAACCGGCAGCCGCAGCCGCTGCCACAGGATATGCAGCCAGCGGTCTGAAAGGGGCACCGATCGAACCCGGAAATTGGCCGGCCAGGGCCCCAGCCCATCGTCGCCTCGACCGGCGACAAAGAGGGTGTATCGGTTCTCCTCATCCACCCCGGCCAGCGCCCGGATCAGGTTGCGCGTATAGCGCCCGATGCCGCCCCCCTGCTGCACCGCGGCCGTATAGTCAACCCCAATGAGCATGGCCCCTGCCGCCCTCAGTCAATCCCGCGATAGGTCCAGATGCGATTGACGCCGAAATTCCAGAACAGCACCACACCGATAGCAAAGGCCTTGGCCAGGTTGTAGCTTAACCGCACGCTGACAAAATGTTGAAAGACATAGCGATCCATAACCAGCAGCAGCACGGTGTTGATGCCCCACCCCACCAGATTGACCACCGCAAACTGAGCCAGTTGGCTGCCAATGGGCCGTTGCCGGGACTCTGGAAAGGTCCACAGCCGGTTCCAGGTAAAATTGCTCAATACAGCAGCGCTGAACGACAGCGTGTTGGCCGCCGCCAACTGAATCTGGTGCGGCGGCAGGGGCAGCCCCCACCCTACCCCCAACCCCACACTCTCGAAAAGATGCTTCATGACGTTGAGCACTGCAAAATCCACCACTGCACCGATGGCACCGACAAGGGCAAACTTGAGAAACCGCTCCAGCTCCCTGGGCCTGGCCAGGAACCTGCACCAGACACGGCCCAGCAGCGGCAGCCGCGCCACCCTGGCGGACCAGCGGCTCAAACGCGGATCGGTTTCAATCGTAGCAACCAGGCGAAGCAACGCTGCCTCCATCTCGCCCATAAAATGTCAATTTAACATTCTCGAAGCGTCCGTTGTTCCACCCATCCCCAACAGGATCGCCACATGCAGGTAGATGCCGTGGACATACAGGTTGTCGAACAGATTGTGGACGCTCAGATGGACAAGCACCCCCAGCACCCCCAGGGCCACTCCCCATTGCCAGCCCCAGGTCCGTCGCGTGGCCCGCCAGGCCCCGACCAGGGCCACCCCCCACAGCAGCAGGTACGCAGCCAGCCCCACCACACCCGCCTCCGCGCCGATATTCAGGTAATAGTTGTGGGCATGGCCCAGGGGCAACGGCCACATCGGCAGCGCGTAACGCGGGTAGACCGGTTCATAATTGCCGATCCCCACCCCCAGCCACGGATGGTCGGCCCACATCGCCAGGGCCGACTGCCAGTGCGCCATCCGCTCCAGCACGGCGAAATTGGCGTCGGTGATCTCGACACCCCGCACATCGGTCACGGTCAAATAAGGCACAAAGTCACTGAAACGCTGGACGATAGAAGGCGGTATGCGGGCCAGCTCGCCGGCCAACAGGATGGAAACAACAAGCAGGGCCAGGACCGTGCCCGGCACCGCTGCCCGTCCACTGCGGGCGACGACGGCAACTCCCATGACGGCCACAGCCACAGCCAGGCCCAACCATGCCCCCCGCGACCAGGACATGATCATCGCCGCAGACATCAACGCCCCACAGCCCGCCGCCCAGACCAGCCAGCCGCCCCTTACCCGCTCCCCGACCCGCACGATCCCGGCCACCAACAGCCCCACCGCCAGCGGCAACGTCAGCCCCAGGTAACCGGCATACGGGTTCGGCTGCTCAAAGGTCCCGTAGGCACGCATAAAACGGCCAAACAGGACAAACCCCTCCGGCCCCACCTGGAATAGAAACTGATAGATGCCGTGCAGAGCAGCCAGCGCCCCTGTCCCCAGGAAGACAAACAGCAGCGCCCTGAGCCAGCGTCCATCCAGCTCGTTGGCCACCACCAGGTAGAGCGCCAACACCTCGATCCACTTCAGGACCTCTTTGAGGCTGTGCAGCAACGAGGTGGTCGCCAACAGCGACAGGCATAGCGCTCCCAGGAACAACAGCAGCGGCCATGTCAGCGGCGGGAGGGACAGCCGGATTTCATGGCGGGCAACCCGGCGCATCAGCCAGGCCGCGAGCACCAGCGCCAGCAACGCCTCGGTCGCGCCGACATTCATCCCCCCTACCTGGACCTGGCGCAGCGAGCTAAATGGCACGGCCGGCACGATCAGCAGCAGGCCAAACCGGGGGCACACCAGGGTGGCCACCAGGACAATGCCGCCCGCCACCAACAGCACCGCCCAGGTCAGGGGCAACAGCGCCACGGCCAGGGCCACCAACCCGGCCAGCCCCACAAGCGCGACATCGAGGCTTTTCATCCGCTCACTGCCCCAGGCGCCGGCGGAACCACTCAACCGTCCGCCTCAACCCCTCTTCTAACGGCACGGTCGGTTCCCAGCCGAGCACCCGCTGCGCCTTGCGGATATCCGGCCGGCGGACCATCGGGTCATCCTGCGTCCGCTCATCGTTTGGACGCACAAACCGGATCTCCGACCGGCTGCCGGTCACCTCCAGCACCTTGCGGGCAAACTCCAGGATGGTCATCTCGTCCGGGTTGCCCAGGTTTACCGGGTAGACCTCATCTGACCACAGCAGCCGGACCATGCCCTCCACCAGGTCCGACACATAGCAAAAGCTCCGTGTCCGCGTGCCCTCGTCATACACCGTCAGCGGCTCGCCCAGGATCGCCTGGCGGATAAAATTGGGCACCACCCGCCCGTCGTCCAACCGCATGCGTGGGCCGTAGGTGTTGAAGATGCGGGCGATGCGCGTTTCCAGGCCATGATACCGGTGATAAGCCATCGTCAGCGCCTCGGCGAACCGCTTCGACTCATCATACACCCCGCGTGGCCCCACCGGATTGACATTGCCCCAATAGTCCTCCGGCTGTGGATGGACCAGCGGGTCGCCATACACCTCGGAGGTCGAGGCCAGCAGAAAACGCGCCCCTTTGGCTCTGGCCAGCCCCAACGCCTTGTGGGTACCCAGCGCCCCCACCTTCAGCGTCTGGATCGGAAAATTGAGATAATCTACCGGGCTGGGCAGCGAGGCCAGGTGCAACACGGCGTCGAGTGGCCCCGCGACATAGATATAATCGGTCACATTGTGCTTGATAAAGTGAAACCGCTCGTTGCCCGCCAGATGGGCGATATTATCGGTGGAACCGGTGCTGAGGTTGTCCATCGCGATCACCTCATGCCCCCGCTCCAGCAAATAGTCACACAGATGGGAACCGATAAACCCTGCCCCACCGGTGATCAAGAGGCGCATCTTTCTCCTCCTTCCTCCATCATTCCCCTTGCCTCGTCCGCCCTGCACACCAGGGCCACCATCAGGACAAAGACAAAGGCCAGGTCTACCAGAAAAAAGGCATTATCCACCAGCCCGTGGGCCAAAAAGTTGACCATACCGGCCATCAGGCTCAGGACCAGCAGCCGCTGATCTCCCGCCGGCAGGTGGCGATATGCCCGAAAGCCTGTGCGGAAAAAGGCCGCCAGCAGCCAGAGCAGCACGGCCAGCCCCGGCAACCCCAGCCGCAGCCAGAAATCGAGCACCAGATTATGAGGATGGGAGAGATTGAACTCCTCCCACGCCGTGGGCAGCACATAGCGGGTGCGATATTGATACAAAAAGTTGTCCAGCCCCACGCCCAGCAGCGGATGGTCCCGGATCATGGTCAACGAGGAGCGCCAGAGTTGCAGCCGGAAAAAGGTCGTCCCTTCCGACCTGTCCAAAAGCGAGGTCAGCCGCCCGGTCCCCATCCCCAACACCACAACCAGGGCAGCCACCAGCAACCCCCCTGCGGCCATGACCAGAGCCCGCCGGCCGCGCATCGCCGCCAGAAAGAGCAGCGCCGCCGGCACCCCCACCAGCCACGCCCCCCGCGAGTAGGTCAGAAAGAGAGCCGCTGCCATCAACAAGGCCGCCAGGCCCCAGAACCACCGCCGCCGCCGGTCCTGTCCCCACAGGGCCAGCGCGATCCCACCCGGCAAGGCCCGCCCCAGGTACAGCGCCAGGTTGTTCGGCGAGCCATAGAACCCCTTCACCCGCCATACCCCCTCAGCGGCGATCAGGTTTTCGCCCAGGAGCCACTGGCACAACCCGACCAGGGCAATGCCCGCTGCCCCCAACAGCCAGGCATCGGTCACGCGCCACACATCACGCCGTCCACGGACCATCACCCGCAGCAGGCCATAAAAGATCGCACCTTCCAGCACCACCGTGCGGAACTCCCGCGCCGCCTCCCGGAGATGCTCAGCCCACAGCAACGAAGCCGCTCCCACTCCGACCAGAGCCACGACCCCCCAGTCCAAAACCGTAACCTCCTGCCTCCTGCCTCCTGCTTCCTGCCTCCTGCCTCCTGCTTCCTGCCTCCTGCCTCCTGCTTCCTGCCTCCTGCCTCCTGCTTCCTGCAACACCCACCCCACCGCCGTCAGCACGGTCAGGATCTCAACCATCGAAAAGAGCTTGCCCAGCAACGGCCGGCCGGGCTGGTAGAAAGGTAAGGCAAAGGCGATCAGCGGCAACCCCATCTCCGGGCGGAGGAACAGGAGCAGCGCCAGCAACCCCAGGGCCGCCAGAGTGGGGAGGGTGCCCACCATCACATACAACAGGACGGCTGCCCCGGCCGTGAGCGCCAGCGCCAGGCGATCGTCAAGGGCACGGTAGCGGGTGAGGAGAGAAGACAGGAGCAGAGGGAGAGAGGGGAGACCGGACCGCATACACATCAAGCTAAGCGACTCAAGTCGCACCTCAGGGGCCCGCGACCAGGCATCCACTGGCGTGGATGCCTCCGTCCGCGCAGGCGGACGGCCGGGTAGCCGAAGGCATTGCCTTCGGCTACCCGGTGCGATTCCCAATCGCCCCCCCCAGACGGTGAGGGCCAGGACGATGGCGCAGGCCAGGCTCAGGGTGATGGGCAGCCAGGGCACAGGGCGCGGAGCCTCCCGCCAGACCCGCCAGCCGACGATGGCCCACTGCCCCCAACCGCGCTCGGCGGTGATCTCGGCCAGATGGTCACCGTCGGGCAGGCCACGGACCAGGGTCACGGCCTCTGTCTCCAGCAGCGGGTCATAGAGGACAACATAGGCACGGCCCTGCTCATCGCGGGGCAGGGCATTGGCCGGCTGCCCATCCACGGCAACGAACAGAAAAGCCCGGTAATCGCCCCGGTGGACGGTGAGGTCCAGCCGCGTGCCGTGGAACGAAATCGCCAGCCGGTCACCGCTGCCGCCAATGTCCGCGCCCCACGGGGTCACCCGCCAGTCCCCTTCGTAGCGTCCGCTGGGGTGGTCAGCCGGATAGACGCCGGGCCAGGCCACAATCGGCGCCATAGCCTGCGCCCGCAACGCCTGGTAGGCCGGGCCGGGCCGGTCACCGGCATCCACCAGCGCATACTGGCCGTGGGGATCGGCAGGTGACCAGGCCGCCCACAACATCGGCCCGGTCCAGGGCCACTCTGCCCTGGCCTGGGCCACAGCCGCGGCAATCGCCTCGACCGTCGCCCCGGTCAACCCAAAGGACACCGCCCACACCGCCGTTTCAACGTCGCCGTGGGCCTCCATCACCTGGCGGAGCAATGCCACCCGCCGCCAGGTCAGCCGCCCGGCATCGGCCGGCGCGTCAGGCGGGTCCTCAAAGGAATAGGGCTGAGCCGCGACCAGATCAAACCACTCCTCCGCCCCCTGCCGGTAGAGAGCGTCGAGGAAAAGCAGGTCGCTCAGATTGGCCCCGCCCGCCTCCACGTTCGGAGCCAGAGCGGCCAGCAAAACCACCGCTCCAGGGTCAGCCGCGCGGAGACGGATCGCCCCTTCGCGCAGCAACCGGGCATAGGCCGCCGGGTCAATCTCCCGCGCCCCCCAATGCGGGGCGATGTTCGGTTCATCCCAGAGCTGATAGTAATCAATCCAACCACCGTAGCGGGCTGCGAACGCTGCCACAAACTCACCAAAATCGCGCGTTTCAACCGGCGGAGCCAGCGGGTTGTCGGCATCCTCCCCGGCCCGCGCCCAGGCCGGCGAGCCGTCCAGCACCGCGATTAGCTTTAGATTATGTCGAGCTACATCCTCGACAAGAAGGTCCCAGTCCGTCCAGTCATAGACGCCCGGCTGTGGTTCGATGACATCCCAGGGGAAACGGTGCCGCAGCCAGCGAAAGCCGGCCGCCTCCATAGCTATCAGCGCCTGCTCGCGGCCAGCGGCATCATAGCGGCTGAGGTCGGCGTTCACTCCCAGCGACTTGTCGGCCGCCAGCGGCAGGAAGGGCATCGGCCCTTCGACAGGGGGCAACCGCAGCCAGGCTGCTACCGCCCCGCCGGCCAGCAGAGCCGCCAGCCCCACCCCCACCACCAGCCAGGCCAGACCCTTCATCGTGCCCATCTTGGGTGTGAGCTCTGCCCATCGCCGGTCAACTGCACCGGCGTCCCTGTCTCCACATCCAGACGATACAGGTTGCCCTCATACTCGATCAGCAGGGCATCCCCCGCCGGCGACCAGGCCACATCCGGAGCAATCAGCCCCATCCACCCCTCCGGCGGGAACAGGCGGCGGCTGTTGCTGCCATCGCGGTCCACCACAAACAGCTCATAGCGGCTATCCTGGGAGTTGCGTGGGCTTTGCGCCTGGCCATAGAGCAACAGCTCCCCCGTCGGCGACCAGCGTGGCCCGGACCACATCCCCACCTCCTCGGCCAGGCGCACCTGCAACGCGCCGTCGGCGCTGACGACCCACAGGCCGAACACCGGGCTATCCTCATCGCTCAGCCCCTCCAGGTCCCCTTCATGCCGGACAAAGGCCAGGAAATAGCCATCGGGCGACCAGGACAGGTCGGGGATCCAGGCCCAGTGGCTTTGGGTGCGGAAGGGAGGGAAGGAAGCCAGTGGCAGAAGGACCCTGTCGGCCACAGCCAGGATGCCCACCTGGTCGGCCTGGCTGTAGGCCAGGTAGATGCCGTTGGGCGACCAGGCATAGGTGCGTCCCCACCAGGCGTAGGGGATTTCGGCTGTGGCCGGCAGCAACAGCTCGACCGTGGCCGCCGCATCGGTCCCCTCCTCCGGCAGGGTCATCAGCCACAGGTCATTGTTGGCCTTCCAGCCTGGCACCCCCCCACTCCGTCCGGCCGTGGAATAAGCCAGCCGCCTGCCGTCGGGCGACCAGGCTGCCCAGATCACGCCGGTCACCCCCAGATACTCCGGCTCCTCACCCACCAGCCAGGTGCGGGCCAGCCACAGCGAATTGAGCGGCGTCTCCCCCTCGCCGACCATCGCCCGGGTGAAAGCCAGCCGGCTGCCATCGTCCGACAGGGCAAAGACCCGGCCGTCCAGATCGCCGGAGCCGGTAAGGTTGCGCCGCAGGTCTGACGAGCGGCGCATGACCCAGGCGTTGCCCCCCGACAGGTAGGCAATCGTCCCCGAAATCGGCACCGGGGCCAGCTCCCCCTGCACCCCCACCAGCAGGATCTCGTCCACCGGCCTGACCAGGACTTCGCGGCGCACCTCCTGACGCGATACCTCGACACCATCCTCCAGTGTCACCCGGTAGGTGATCTCCACCTGGCCATTGGCGCCGAGCTGCAACAGGCGCTGCTCGCCGACCGGGATCGCTTCGCTGCGCATCGTCCGGTGGGCAAAGGGGAGGGGCTGGCGCTCGGTCTCAAATGTCTCGCTGACGCGGGTCACGGTCACGACCATGCCCTCGGCCACCTGGACATACAGGTCAGGCTCCACCCGGTCCAGCGGCCCCAGCGTCACACCGGCGGCCCCCAGCAATTCACCGACCGACAGCGGCCGGCCGATCACCTGCAACATCTGTTCCTGACCGTCGGCCCGCAGCCTGACCAGGATCGGCCTGGGATCGCCACAGGCCCCCAGGAAGGTCAGCGCCCCAAGAAACGCAACCACCATCAAAAAAGCGGTGTTCTGCCCAGCTCCCGTCCGGTTCATGCGTTCCATCCCCAACCGATTATACTCCAAAAATCAACGGGCGGCAAAAAGTTGCCCCGGCTAACCTGCCTTTTGCATTCCCCCCAAAAATCAGGTATAATGGACCTGCCAATCGGAACTGACTCAAAGGGGAGTTGGAAAGGGTGACGCCCATGCACAGGACTGAGACAACAGGCATCCAGACAGGCCGGTCATGCCGGGCACTGCCCAGGATTCTATTCCCTTTGAGCCCCTTGCCAGGTGTAGGGGCTCTGTTCTTTTCAGGAGCACAGGCTTAAGCCAGGATCTCGTGGACAGGAGGAACGTGGTGGTTCAACGAAGGATGCTCGGTTCGGTGATGGTAGTCGGCGCCGGAGTAGGAGGGATGCGCGCCGCCGTGGACCTGGCCGATTCCGGGTACAAAGTGTATCTATTGGACTCAGCTCCCAGTATCGGCGGGATTGTCGCCCAGTTGGGCTTTATGTTCCCCACGCACGACTGCGTTCTGTGCCGGGGCACCTCCGACCACGGCTACGGTTGCTCCCGGCCCTCCATCTCCCCCTTTCTGCTCGACCACAGCCAGCACCCCAACATCGAGATCATGACCAATAGCACCGTGGTCGGGGCCAGGGGCCTGCCCGGCGACTTTACCGTCCAGGTTCATCACCAGCCACGACATGTGGATACCAGGTTGTGCATCAATTGCAACGAGTGCACCAACATCTGCCCGGTGGAGCTGCCCAGCAGCTATCAGGCCGGCCTGGTGACACGCAAGGCGGCCTATAAACCCTCCGTCCGGGCCATCCCCAACGCCTATGTCATCGAAAAAGGCCCCTACTGTCTGGATTGCCGCAAATGTGAGCAGATCTGCCCCACCCGGGCCATCAACCTGGACGAAGAGCCGTGGCTGGAAGAGATCCATGTCGGGGCGATCATCCTGGCCGTGGGCTACAAGCTGTACGATCCCACACCCGCCGAGGAGCTGGGGTATGGCCGCTATCCCAACGTGGTCACCGGCCTGCAATTCGAGCGCCTGGCCAGCCGGTCCGGCCCGACAGAAGGGGTGATCGAACGCCCCTCCGATGGCAAGATCCCGGAGCGGATCGCCTGGTTGCAGTGCATCGGTTCGCGGGACCAGGAGCACCCGTATTGCTCCTCCATCTGTTGCATGTATGCCACCAAAGAGGCCGTTCTGGCCAAAGAGCGGCTGCCCGGCGTCACCTGCGAAATCTTTATCATGGACGAACGGGCCTTCAGCAAGGAATACACCGCCTACTTTGATCAGTCCAAAGAGCTATGGCATGTAGAGTATACCCGCTGCCGCATCTCCGAGATCAAAGAGGACCCTGCCACCCACGACCTGATCCTCCACTATCAGGACACAAAAGGGGTGCTGCGGCAAAAGCGGTTCGACATGGTGGTGCTATCGGTCGGCAGCGAGCCGCCGCCCAAGGCCATCGCCCTGGCGGAGGACATGCAGATCGAGCTGAACGAATACGGCTTCTGCCGCACCGACAAGTTCGAGCCGCTGGACACCAGCCGGCCGGGCGTCTTTGTGGCCGGGGCCTTTGCCACCCCCAAAGAGATTGCCGAAACGGTGATGGACGCCAGCGGTGCAGCGGCCCGGTGCATGGCCCTCCTGTCGGGCAAGTCGGGCACCGAGATCACGGCCCCCACCTACCCGCCCGAACGGGATGTGAGCGGCCAGGAACCCCGCATCGGCGTTTTTGCCTGCTACTGCCATCCCACCATTGACCGGGTCATAGACGTAGACGGCCTGCTGTCCTTTGCCCGCAACCTGTCCGGCGTGGTCCACGTCCAGGCCCTGGAATATGGTTGCCTGGCCGGCGGACCGGAAGCCATCCGCCAGGCCATCCGTGACCATGACCTGAACCGGGTGGTCATCGGCGCCTGCACACCCCGCACCCACCTGGCCCTGTTCCACCACCTCCTCCGCCAGGAAGGACTGAACCCTCAACTGCTGGAGTTCGTGAGCCTGCGTGACAACTGCGCCTGGGTCCACGGCGACGATCCGGTCGGGGCCAACCGCAAAGCCAGGGAGGAGATGCGGGTCGGAGTGGCGCGGGCACGACATCTGCAACCCTACAGCAAGGAAAAGAGAGCTTTTGAGCGCTCGGCCCTGGTGATCGGGGGGGGGCTGGCCGGCATGACGGCGGCGTTGTCCATCGCTGACGAAGGGTACGATGTCTACCTGGTGGAAAAGAGCGACCGGCTGGGCGGCAACCTGCGCCATCTGTACATGACGGCCGAAAGCCCCAACCCCCAGCGGTTGCTCAGGACCCTGATCAAGCGGGTGCACAGCCACGAACGGATCGCCCTCTACTACAACACCGAGGTCATCGGCTTCGAGGGACATGTGGGTAACTTTCGCACCCGCCTGAGCTGCGCCGGCAACGGCGAGCCCCCTCGCTGCTGGGAGATCAGACACGGAGTGACGGTTGTGGCCACCGGCGGCTATGAATACAAAGGCAATGTCTTCCTCTACGGCCAGGACCCCCGCGTCGTCACCCAACTGGAACTGGAGAAACGGCTGTGGGAGAATGTGGACGCAGCGCGAGAGTTGCGACAGGTGGTCATGATCCAGTGCGTCACCCCGCCGGCGCAGGAGATCCACTACTGTAGCCGCACCTGCTGCACCAACACCATGAAAAATGCCATCCGCATCAAGCAGATCAACCCCGATTGTCAGGTGTACGTCCTGTATAAGGACCTGATCACATACGGCTTCCGCGAGGAGTATTACACCGAAGCGCGACAGCGCGGCGTGCTGTTCCTGCGCTACGAGGCAGACGATCCCCCTCAGGTACAGGTCAATTACGGCCAGCTCCAGGTGCAGGTGAAAGATGTGATCCTGAATCAACAGCTGACCCTCACCCCCGACCTGGTGGCGCTCTCCATGGCGACCATGCCGGCCGAGAGCAACCCGACCTTGGCCCGGTTGTTGGGTGTGCCGCTGTCCAGCGAAGGCTTTTTCATGGAGGCGCACCTGAAGCTGCGGCCGATGGACTTTACCCGTGAGGGGATCTTCCTGGCCGGCCTGGCCCACTATCCCAAGTTTATAGAAGAGACGATCTCCCAGGCGCTGGCGACAGCGGCGCGGGCGATGACCTATCTGAGCAAAGAGCGCCTGGAAGTGGGAGGGACCATCGCCATTGTCGAACAGAGCAAGTGTGTCGGCTGCCTGACCTGTGTGCGAGTTTGTCCCTTCCACATCCCCAAAATCGATCCCCACTCGATCGGCGTCGGCGCGATCGTCGGCGCAGCCTACATCGAACCGTCGCTGTGTACCGGCTGCGGCACCTGCACCAGCGAGTGCCCGGCCAACGCCATCCAGTTGCGCCACTACCGCGATGATCAACTGGTGCTGGCCGAAGAACCGATCCTGGGGCAATGGCTGGTAACCAGTCCAGGCAACTGACAGAAAGAAACAGATGAGCGATAACGGGAACAACGAATTCGAACCTGAATTGACCGCTTTTACCTGCATCTACTGCGGCAGTATGGCTGCTGACACGGCCGGGGCGTTGCGGGTCTCCTACCCGGCCAACGTCAAGCTGTTCCGTTTCCCCTGCACCGGCAAGGTGGATGTGGAATATATCCTCAAAGCCTTTGAAGAGGGGGCCGACGGTGTCTATATCGTGGCCTGCTCCATCGGCAACTGCCATCACCTGCACGGCAATGTGCGGGCCACCAAACGCCTGGCCTACGCCCGCCAATTGCTGGAACAGGTGGGGTTGGAAGGGGATCGGCTGGGTATCTTTTACATGTCGGGCAGCCAGGCCCATGCTTTTGCCAACGCGGCGGCACAGATGACCGAGCGCGTCCGCAGGCTGGGGCCAAGCCCGCTGCGAAAGCGGGAGGAAAGGTAACAGGCCACATGGGCTTCCGGCCTGATGGTGCCCTCTATCCCGACAGGAACCCACCGGCCAGTCTGGAAACTCTGGCCGACCGGGTGGATTTCCTGGCACGACTGTGCGCCGCCTGGGACTTTGGCCTACATCCGCGACGATCCCAATCTGGCCTACATTTAGAGCCAGAAGGATAGGGGGAAATTGTGGGAGAGAAACCGATGGCAGAATCGCTGAACGAGCAACCGATCGGCGCGGCGCTCGTCGTCGGCGGTGGCATTGCCGGCGTTCAAGCCGCCCTGGACCTGGCCGAATCGGATGTCAAGGTCTATCTGCTGGAGCGCGGGCCGGCCATCGGGGGCAAGATGGCCCAACTGGACAAAACCTTCCCCACCAACGACTGTGCCATGTGCATCCTGTCGCCCAAACTGGTGGAGGCCGGCCGCCACCGCAACATCGAGATCCTGACCACATCCGACCTGATCCGCCTGGAAGGTGAACCTGGCCACTTTCGGGCCACCATCCGCCGCCGCCCACGCTATATCAGCCTGGAGCGATGTACCGCCTGCAACGACTGCGCTAAGGTCTGCCCCGTCCATGTGCCCAACGAGTTCAACCAGGGCCTGAACAGCCGCACCGCCACCTACAAGCCCTACCCCCAGGCTGTGCCCAGCGCTTATGTCATCTCCAAGCGGGGCACCAGCCCCTGTAAAGCCACCTGCCCGGCCGATACCAGCGCCCAGGGATATATCGCCCTCATTGCCCAGGGCCGGTACGAAGAGGCGCTGGAGGTCATCAAGCAGTATAACCCCTTCCCGGCAACGGTGGGCCGCGTCTGCCACCACCCCTGTGAAACGCAGTGCAACCGGGGGAAACTGGACCAACCGGTCGCCATCTGTGCCCTGAAGCGGTTTGTGGCCGATACCGTGTACGCCCGCTGGGACCAACGCGGAGGACCAGGGGAGCTGCGGGAGCTGACCCCCTTCCCCTGGGCGCCAGAAGAGTTGCCACCGGAGGACAGACGCCGTGTAGCGATTGTCGGCGCCGGGCCGGCCGGGCTGTCGGCTGCCCACTTCCTGGCGCGAATGGGCTACCGGGTCACTGTGTTCGAGGCGCTGCCGGTGGCCGGCGGCATGGCCCGCGTCGGCATCCCTGCCTACCGCCTGCCCCGCGAAGTGTTGAACCGCGAAATTGACGAAATCCTGAAGCTTGGGGTAGAGTTAAAGCTCAACCACCCGGTGCGGGACGTCAACCGGCTGTTTGCCGAAGGGTTTGCCGCCATCTTCCTGGCCATCGGCGCCCACGAGCCGCAAAAACTGCACATTCCCGGCGAGGATGTGGCCCGGGGTGTCTTCCACGGCGTGCCCTTCCTGCGGGCCGTTGCTCTGGGCGAAAAGGCCTACCTGGGCGAACGGGTGGTCGTGATCGGGGGCGGGAACACGGCCATAGATACGGCCCGCACCGCCCTGCGCCTGGGCTCCAGAGAAGTGACCATCGTCTACCGCCGCACCCGGGCCGAGATGCCGGCCAACGCCTGGGAGATTGACGAGGCGCTGGAGGAAGGGGTCAGGCTGGAGATCCTGGCCCAGCCGGTGGAAGTATTGCACTCCAACGGGCAGATCACCGGCATCCGCTGCGTGCGGATGCAACTGGGCGAGCCTGACGCCAGTGGCCGGCGGCGGCCGGTCCCCATTGAGGGCAGCGAGTTCGACATCCCGTGTGACGGGTTGGTGGCCGCCATCGCCCAGGCCCCGGAGATCAGCTTCCTCGACCCCGACCACGGCCTGGAGATCACCCGCCAGGGCACCTTTAAGGTCAATCCGCAGACGCTGGAGACCAACCGGCCGGGCATCTTTGCCGGCGGCGACGCAGCGGCCGGACCGGGGGCGCTTATCGAGGCTATCGCCGCCGGACGACGGGGGGCGCTCTCGATAGACCGTTATCTGCGCGGTGTGCCGCTGCTCACCCCGCGAGAACTCACCCCCCTGCCCACCTATGAACTGTCCGAGGCCGAGGTGGCCGGGATGGTGGCCCGTGGCGAAGTGGAGATGCGTCCCCGCGTGGAGACGCCCAAGGCGCCGGTGGCCGACCGGGTGGGCGACTTTCGGGAAGTGGAGCTGTGCCTGAGTGAGGAGCAGGCCCTGGCCGAGGCGCAACGGTGCCTGAAATGTGGCCTCTGCTCCGAATGTTACCAGTGCGTCCTGGCCTGCAAAGCCCACGCCATTGACCACCAACAGGCTCCCTACGAGCAGGAACTGGAGGTCGGAGCGGTGGTACTGGCCCCCGGCTACGAGCTGTATGACGCCGAACGGGCCGGCGAGTTCGGCTACGGGCGCTATGCCAATGTCATCACCGCTCTGGAGTTCGAACGGCTGTTGAGCGCCTCCGGGCCGACCCAGGGCCACATCATCCGCCCCGCCGACCACCAGGAGCCAAAGCGGATCGCCTTCTTGCAGTGCATCGGCTCGCGGGATAGAGAACATGACTACTGCTCAGCAGTATGTTGCATGTATGCCACCAAAGAGGCGATGCTGGCCCTGGAGCACCTGCCCGGTGTAGAGATTCACATCTTCCAGATTGATATGCGCGCCTTTTCCAAAGGGTTCGACGCCTATTTCGAGCGGGGCAAGGCTCAGGGCATCCGCTATCACCGCTGCAAGATTTCGAGCCTGAAAGAAGACCCCCGCTCCCGCGACCTCCTGATCCATTATGTAACCGATGACGGCGGGCTGGAACAGGACCGCTTCAACCTGATCGTGCTCAGCGTCGGCATGGAACCCCCGGCCGGGGTCCGGGAATTGGCCGCCGCCACCGGCATCGAACTGGACGAGCATGGCTTTTGCCGGACCCGACCTTTCCGTCCGGTGGAGACCAGCCGGCCCGGTGTCTTTGTCTGCGGCGCCTTCGCCGGACCCAAAGATATCCCCGACAGCGTCATCCAGGCCGGAGGCGCAGCCGCCGCTGCCCTGGCGACCATCGGCCAGGCACGGGGCACCCTGGTCCGGCCGGCCGAATATCCGCCTGAAAAGGAGGTGCAGCCGGAGGAGGAGCCACGGATCGGGGTGTTCATCTGCTCCTGCGGCAGCAATATCGCCGGCGTGGTGGACGTGGCCGGGGTGACAGCCTATGCCGCTACCCTGCCCCACGTCGTCCACGCCGAGAACACCCTGTACACCTGCTCCGCCGACTCGCTGAAGCTGATCCAGGAACGGATCGCCGAAAAGGGGCTGAACCGGGTCATCGTCGCCTCCTGCACACTCCGCACCCACGAGCCGATCTTCCGCGACACCATCCGCCAGGCCGGGCTGAACCCTTACCTGTTCGAAATGGCCAATATTCGCGATCAGGACTCCTGGGTCCATGCCCGCTGGCCCGATCTGGCGACGCAGAAAGCCCAAGACCTGACGCGCATGGCTGTGGCCCGCTCGCGGAAATTAAAACCGCTCTACACCCAACAGCAGAGCCTGTTCCACAGCGCGCTGGTCATCGGCGGGGGCGTGGCCGGCATGACGGCCGCCCTCAACCTGGCCGAGCAGGGGTATGACGTGACCCTGGTCGAACGGGAGAAAGAGCTGGGGGGCCAGGCCCGCATCCTGTCCCTCACCGGCGACGGCGGCGATGTGCAGGCCCTATTGCACTCTCTGATCGGCCGGGTGACCGGCCACCCCCGCATCCAGGTCCTGACCGACCACCAGGTGGTGAAATCGAGCGGCTTTGTGGGCAATTTCAAGACGACCGTTGCCAGCCGCTCCGACCCAACCCAACGCCTGATCGAGCATGGCGTGACCCTGATCGCCACCGGCGGGCAGGAATATCGCGGACCTGTCTACGGCCTGGGCTGTGACCCGCGCGTCATCACCCAGGGCGACCTGGAGCAGTGGCTGGCCAATCCCCAATCTCCAATCTCTGACCTCCAATCTGTAGTGATGCTCCAATGCGTCGGCCCGTGGGATGAGGAGGGCAACGACAGCCACTTCTATTGTAGCCGCATCTGCTGTTCGGTTGCAGCCAAGAACGCCCTGCGCCTTAAGGAGCGAAACCCGGAAGCCCAGGTCTATGTGCTCTACAACCGCGACATCCGCACCTACGGCTTTCACGAGGCGTTGTACACCCGGGCGCGGGAGGCAGGGGTCCTCTTCCTGCGCTACGGGGAGGGGGAGCGGCCTCAGATCAGCACCGATGGGCAGCTCCAGATCACCGTGCGCGACCCGGTGCTGGGCCAGCCGGTGACGCTCCGGCCCGACCTGCTGGTGCTCTCCGCCGCTGTGGTCCCGGCCGAGGGCAGCCGCGATCTGGCCGAACTGCTCAAGTTCTCCTGTACATTGGAGGGCTTTTTCCTGGAAGCCCACGTCAAGCTCCAGCCGGTGGACCTGGCCGCCGAGGGGCTGTTCCTGGCCGGCACCTGCCACTATCCCAAGTTGTTGGACGAAACCATCGCCCAGGCAGGCGCGGCGGCTGCCCGGGCGGCGCGCATCCTGTCCAAAGACCATTTGGAGGTGGGCGGCATTGTGGCCGTGGTGGATCCACTCAAATGCACCGGCTGCCTGACCTGCGTGCGCATCTGCCCCTTCAACGCCCCTCAGATCAACCCGACGCTGGTCGGGGTGGGGGGCATCGTCGGCGCTGCCGAGATCACGGCTGCCGCCTGCCGGGGCTGTGGCCTGTGCCCGGCCGAGTGTCCGGCCAAAGCGATCCAGTTGCAGCATTTTACCGACGACCAGATCTTGGCAAAGGAAGAAGCGCTGTTCGAGGCGATTGATAGGACACTGGCAACGTGAGTAGGAGCGGATCATGGCCGATTTTGAACCTCAAATATTGGCTTTTGCCTGCCACTATTGCGCCTATGCAGCCGCCGACCTGGCCGGTTCGATGCGGCTGAGCTACCCGCCCAACGTCAAGGTGCTGCACCTGCCCTGCACCGGCAAGCTCGACGTCATCTACCTGCTGCGGGCGTTCGAGAAGGGAGCCGACGCCGTGTTCGTCGCCGGTTGACTGAAGGGGACCTGTCATTACCTGGAAGGTAATCTGCACGCCGAACGACGGGTGAATTATGCCAAAAAACTGCTGGCCGAGGTCGGCCTGGAGGCGGAGCGGCTGGAGATCTTTTTCCTTTCCTCAGCCGAGGGGGTTCACTTTGCAGAAATTGCCGCCGACATGACCGAACGGGCCAGGCAGTTAGGACCGAATCCGCTGAAAAAATCATCAGGTGTCAAACCATGGACACAAATGGAGGTTAAAGAATGATAGTAGCCCAACAAAAACCGCTGGAAGAGATCAAGGCCATGATCGCCGATGCCCAGAAGGTGTTGATCCTCGGCTGCGGCACGTGCGTCACCGTCTGTTTCGCCGGCGGAGAAAAAGAGGTGGCCATCCTGGCTTCGCAGCTCCGCATGGCCACCCGCCTGGAGGGAAATGAGAAGGAGATCCGCGAGTTCACCGTCCAACGCCAATGCGAGTATGAGTACAACGAGATGGCCGCGGACTATATCCGCGATGCCGACCTGATCGTCTCGCTGGCCTGCGGCATCGGGGTGCAGACGGTGAATGAGCAATTCCCGGAAAAGCTGACGGTGCCCGGCCTGAACACCAGCGGCCTGAGCCAGCCGACCGAACAGGGGGTGTGGGTCGAACGCTGTCAGGCCTGCGGCGACTGCATCCTGGCCCTGACCGGCGGGCTGTGCCCCATCGCCCGCTGCGCCAAGAGCCTGCTCAATGGACCCTGCGGTGGTTCGCAGCGCGGCATCTGCGAGGTATATGCCGAGCGGGAGACCCCCTGCGTCTGGGACCAGATCTACCACCGCCTGAAAGAACTGGGCCAGTTGGACAAAATCATGGACATCCGGCCCCCTAAGAACTGGCACCCCAGCCGTGATGGCGGTCAGCGCAAAATCGTACGGGAGGATCTGCGACTATGAGCGACAAAGAATATATCGTCGGCAGCAATCTGGAAAAAGCCCTCAAGGCCGGTTACTTTGTGGCCACCGGCGAGCTGGGCCCGCCGCAGAACGCCGACCGCAAAGAGATCGAACGCAAAGCCCGGCTCCTGAAGGGCCTGGTCGAATCGGTCAACATCACCGACAACCAGACCGCCGTGGTGCGCATGTCCTCGATTTCGGTGGCGGTCATCCTCCTGGAACTGGGAATCGAGCCCAACATCCAGATGACCTGCCGGGATCGCAACCGCATCGCCATCCAGAGCGACCTGCTGGGGGCCTACGCTCTGGGTTGCCGCAACCTGCTCTGTCTGACCGGCGACCATCAGACCTTCGGCAATCATCCGCAATCCAAAAATGTCCACGATCTGGATTCGATCTCGCTGTTGCAGATGTGCCGTGACATGCGCGACAAAAAGATCTTCCAATGTGGCGAGCCGATCAAAGGGCAGGAACCGCGCTTCTTTCTGGGAGCAGCGGCCAACCCCTTTGCCGACCCGTTCGAGTTTCGGCCCTACCGGTTGGCCAAGAAGGTCAGGGCCGGCGCTGACTTTATCCAGACCCAACTCATCTTCAACGTGCCCAAATTTGCCGAATTCATGCGCCGCGTCGTGGACCTGGGGGTCCATGAACAGGCCTACATCCTGGCCGGGGTAGGCCCTATCAAGAGCCTGGGGGCAGCCAAATATATGGCCACCAAGGTGCCGGGGATGGAGGTGGACCCGGAATATATCGAGCGCATGACCAACTGCACCCGGGGCCTGCCCTCGCCGGCTGAGATCAAGGCCATGCCCCCCAAGGAAGCGGCCGAGGCCCGGCGCCTGCGCCAGGAAGCATCCGAAGCGGAAGGGATCAAGATCTGCGTCGAGATCATCAACGAATGCAAAAAGATCGAAGGGGTGGCCGGTGTCCACATCATGGCCATCGAGTGGGAGGAAGCGGTGGACGAGATCGTCAAACAGGCTCAGATCGGCCCCAGGTACGATCCGGCACGCCAGCAGCCAACCCCGGCCAACTGACGAGGAGTTGCCCATGACCATTGCACTTCGCCCCAACCTGGCCCAAGAGATCAAACAGCGTTGTGGGGAAAATGTCTTTCTGTGCTATCAGTGCAAAAAGTGCACCGCCGGCTGTCCGGTGGCCGCCTATTTCGACCTGACCCCCAACCAGGTGCTGCGTGCCTGTCAGTTTGGGCAGGAGGAGATGGTGCTCAACTCGCGGACCATCTCCCTGTGTGCTGCGTGCGAAACCTGCTCCACCCGCTGTCCACAGGGCATTGACATCGCCCGCATCATGGACGAGCTGGAGATCATGGCCGCCGAACGGGGCATCAAACCGAAAGTGCCCACCGTGCCCATGTTCTACAAAGCGGCCAACCGGGGCATCAACTGGTTCGGACGGATGTGGGAGTTGGGATTGATGGCCGAGCTGTATGTGCGGGAATTTCTGGCCGGCAAGCTGAACCTGAAACAGCTTTTCAAGTATGACCTGCCGATGGCCCTCAAGATGTTCCGCAGCGGCAAGTTGAAAATCTTGCCCGGCATCGCCCGCCGGCGGCGTAAACCGGCCGCCACTGTCGAGCCGGATATCCCCGGCATGCCCGCCTACCCGGAGCTGCCCAAGGTGACCACGCTGCCGGCAACCAGGCGCGACATCATCTCCTACTATCCGGGCTGTAGCCTGCACGCCACCGGCATCGAGTTCCACCTCTCGACCCTGGCCGTAGCCAAAAAGCTGGGGCTGAACCTGGTCGAGCCGGAGGGCTGGAAATGCTGCGGCACCTCGCCGGCACACAATACCAACCACTATCGCGCCATCAAACTGCCGATGGAGACGCTGGCCATTGCCCAGGAGCTGGGCCACAGCTACATGACCATGCCCTGCGCTGCCTGCTTTTCTCGCTTCCGCTTCGCCATCCACGAGGTCCAAAACAACCCGGACCTGCGGCAGCGGATCGCAGAGGAGATCGGCTTTGAGTACAAAGGTGGCATCCAGGTGGATAGCCTGCTGTCCACCATCACCGACCGGGTGGGATACCAGGCTGCTGCCCGGCCGGTGGTCAAACCGCTGGCCGGGTTGAAGGTGGCCTGCTATTATGGCTGCCTGCTCACCCGCCCACCCGATATCACCGGCGAGAAGCACTATGAATATCCGACCAACATGGACCGCCTGATGTCTGCTCTGGGTGCCGAAGCTGTGGCCTGGGACTATAAAACCGATTGTTGCGGCGGTTCCCTGTCGCTCAGCACGCTGGAAATCGCCCTTGACCTGAGCCACAAGATCCTGCAAAACGCCATCGAACGCGGAGCAGACCTGATCGTCACCGCCTGTCCATTGTGCCATGCCAACCTGGATCTGCGCCAGAAGCAGATCAACGACGAGTATGGCGGCGGATTCGACATCCCCATCGTGTACTTTACCCAACTGATGGGCGTGGCCTATGGGCTGGATGCCAAAACGCTGGGCCTGGACAGACACCTGTCCGACGCCATCGGCCTGCTGAAGGAGAAGGGGTTGCTGACAGCTCAGCCATGACCCTTTTTACCACCAAGGACACCCAGGACGCTAAGGTTTTCTCTTGTATTCTTCGTGTCCTTTGTGTCCTTTGTGGTTAACGAGTTGCCAGCCTGAGTAGTTACCTGGCCTGAACAGTTACCCATTCAGCAAAACTCAGACAGGAGGACAAAGGACCGTGAAACTCACCGACAAACCGATTACCAACTTTCTTGACGAGCTGGCCAGCAGTGCTCCGGCCCCCGGCGGCGGGAGTGTGGCTTCGCTGGCCGGCGCGCTGGGGGCAGCGCTGGTCAGTATGGTCTGCAACCTGACCCTGGGCAAAAAGGGCTATGAGGAGGTGCAGGGCGACATCCAGGAGCTGCTGGCCCGGTCAGAGGCGCTGCGCCAGGAGCTGACCGACCTGCTGGAGGCCGATGTGGCTGCCTACACCGCCTACTCGCAGGCCGCCAAAATGCCCCGGGACACTGAAGAGCAGAAAGCGGCCCGCAACCAGGCCATGCAGGCTGCCCTGAAGAACGCCACCCTGGTCCCCCTGCGCGTCGCCGAGGCAGCGGTCAGGGTCATGGAACTGTGCATGCCCACCGCCGAAAAGGGCAACAAATGGGCTGTGAGCGATGCCGGCGTGGCAGTGCTGATGGCCGAGGCTGCCCTGCGCAGTGCTGCCCTCAATGTGTTCATCAACCTGGGCAGCATCAAGGACGAGGCGTTTGTCGCCGAAAAGCGCGCTCACCTGGACAGCCTGCTGGCCGGCAAAGGGGCCAGGCGCGACCAGATCTACGACTATGTGGTGAGCAAGCTATAGCCAGGCAAGAGGCAAGAGGCAGGACGTACTGCGCATTGCGTAAGAAACAACAGGGAGAAAACAAATGACTGCAACCCTTCTGGACGGAAAAGCGATAGCCAAAACGATGCAGGCCGAGATTGACGCCGCCGTGGCCGAGTTCAAGGAGAAAACCGGCATCACGCCGACGATTGCCGTGGTGCGCGCCGGCGAGGACCCCGGCTCAGTATGGTATGCCGGGGCCATCAAAAAGACGATGGCCGCGCGAGGGATGGAAGCCCAGCTTCACGTGTTGCCCGAGACCGCCAGCCAGGAGGAGCTGGTCGCCCTGGTCGCCCGATTGAACGCCGATCCCACCGTCCACGGCATCATGGTCCAGGAGCCGATGCCCAAAGGGGTGGATGAAGGGGCGGTCAAGGCCGCGCTCTCGCCCGACAAGGATGTGGACGGTGTGCACGAGGTCAACGCCGGGCGGCTGGCCATGGCTGCCCCGGCCGGACGTCCGGCGGGCGTGGGACCCTTCTTCGTCCCGGCCACCCCCGCCGGCGGCCTGGAGCTGATGCGCCGCTACGGGGTAGAGTTCAACGGCCAAAACGCCGTGGTCCTGGGCCGCTCCAACATTGTCGGCAAGCCGATGGCCCTGCTGCTGATGCGCGAGAATGCCACCGTCACCATCTGTCACTCGCGCAGCAAAGACCTGCCCGCCATCTGCCGGGGGGCCGATATCCTGTGCGTGGCGGTGGGCCGGGCCGAGATGGTCCGGGGCGACTGGATCAAGCCGGGGGCGGTCGTCGTAGACTTTGGCGTCAACGAGGTAGAAGGCAAGATGGTGGGCGACGTGGCCTACGCCGAGGCGGTCGAAGTGGCCGGCCTGATCACCCCTGTGCCGGGCGGCACCGGACCGATGACCAACGTCATGCTCTGCCTGAACGTGCTGGAGGCAGCCCGGCGGCAGGTCAGGTAGGCAACCGGATCACTGACTGCCGGTCATAAAACAGGCTTTGTTTGACAAGCGAGGGTGCCTGTGGTAAACTGGCAGCGTGAGCTTCCCGGTTTATGCAACCGATGGCATAGTTGCCGGCAATAAAAAAAGGAGGAGAAAATGCCGTCTCTGGAGCTGATCGAACGATCGGAGCTGTTCAAAGGCTTGAGCCTGGAAGTTCTCCAGGAGATCATCGCCCTGTGCCAGGAAGCGGAATATCCGCGCGGGGCTATCCTCTTTGAGGAGGGCACGCCGGCCCGCCATCTCTATGTGATGGAACATGGGCTGGTGACTCTGCGGATTGACACGCCGGCCGGCAGGGAAAAGGTGATGGTCACCGCCATCCGCGATGCAGGCGAGATCTTTGGCTGGTCGGCCATCATCGAACCGTATACCTACACCTCGACAGCCGTGTGCCTGGAGCCCACCAGGGTCGTTGTCATAGAGAGCCAGGAACTGATGCGCCTGCTGGCAGAGAACCCGGCCGCCGGATTCATTGTGATGAAAAACGCCTCGGCTGTTGTCGCTTCCCGGCTTCGCAAAGCGCGGACCGCGTTGACCTCAGCCCTGACACCGGGGCTTATCAGCCACGGATGATGAGTAGCACAGGCTTAGAGCCTGTGCTACTCCAGTGACATTGCACCCCAGAACCTTCGGTTACGATAGATTCTCAAGAAATACGACAGAGGAGGTTAACATGCTTGTCGAGATCAAGCGCCCCGTACCCAGCGACATCGAGATCGCCCAGGAAGCCAGGATGCGGCCCATCATAGAAGTGGCCCGAGATGTGGGTCTGGATGAAGAGGATCTGGACCTGTATGGCAAGTACAAAGCCAAGGTCCATCTCAACGTCCTGGACCGGCTGGCCGACCGGCCCAACGGCAAGTATATTGACGTGACGGCCATCACCCCCACCCCTTTGGGCGAAGGCAAAACGGTGACCACCATCGGCCTCAGCCAGGGATTGGCCTACCTGGGCAAAAAGATCGTTACCTGCATCCGCCAACCCTCCCAGGGGCCGACCTTTGGCATCAAGGGGGGTGCGGCCGGCGGCGGCTATGCCCAGGTCGTTTCGATGGAGGACTTTAATCTGCACCTGACCGGTGACATCCACGCCGTGGGGGCAGCCCACAACCTGCTGGCCGCAGCCATTGACAACCGCCTGCAAAAGGAGTCCCGCTGGAGCACCAAATTCCTGGCCAATGCCCTCTGCCCGGACGACACCTATACCCCCTCCATGCGCAAGCGCCTGGCCAAACTGGGCATCCAATCGGAAAGGCCCTCCGACCTGAGCGAGGCCGACCGGGAGCGGATGTTCCGCCTGGACATTGACCCCTATTCCATCCAGTGGCGGCGGGTGGTGGATGTCAGCGATGCTTCGCTGCGCAACATCATCATCGGGCTGGGCACGGTGAACGACGGGCCGCCGCGCCAGGCCGGCTACGACATTACCGTTGCCTCGGAGATCATGGCCGCCCTGGCGTTGTGCAGCGGCCTGGAAGACCTGCGCGAACGGATGGGGCGCATTATCATCGGTACCAACAAGAAGGGTGAACCGATCACGGCCGAAGATCTGAATGTGGCCGGGGCCATGACCGTCCTGCTCAAGGATGCCATCATGCCCAACCTGATGCAGACCCTGATGGGCAGCCCAACCTTTGTTCACTGCGGCCCCTTTGCCAACATCGCCCAGGGCAACAACTCCATCCTGGCCGATCGGATCGCCCTGAAACTGGTGGGGCCGGATGGCTATGTGGTCACCGAATCGGGCTTTGGCGCTGACTGCGGCATGGAAAAGTTCATGAATATCAAATGCCGCGTCAGCGGTCTGGTGCCCAACTGCGTGGTGCTGGTCTGCACCGTCCGCGCCCTGAAGATGCATGGCGGCGGCCCCAAGGTGGTCGCCGGCAAGCCGCTGGACAAAGCCTACACCCAGGAAAACCTGGAGCTGCTGGAAAAGGGCCTGCCCAACCTGATGCAGCACGTCGAAAATGTGCTCAAGTTCGGCGTGCCGGTGGTGGTGGCCATCAACCGCTTCAAGGATGACACCGAGGCCGAGATCGAACTGATCCGCAGGCGAGCCCAGGAAAGTGGGGCCGAGGATGCGGTGGTCAGCACGGTGTGGGCCGACGGCGGTGCCGGCGGTGTCGAGCTGGCCCAGGCCGTGATGAAGGCCTGCGAAAAACCGTCCAACTTCCACTTCCTCTACCCAGATGACATCTCGATCAAGGAAAAGATCGAGATCATCGCCACCGAGATCTACCGCGCCGATGCCGTCAGTTATACGCCGGAAGCGGACGAAAAGATCAGGCTCTTTACCAACATGGGGCTGAGCCACCTGCCGATCTGCATGGCCAAAACCCATCTGTCCTTCACCCACGACCCGACCATCAAAGGGGCACCGCGCGGTTGGACATTGCCGGTCGTTGATATCCGGGCCAGCGTGGGCGCCGGCTTCCTCTACCCGCTGTGCGGCACGATGCGCACCATGCCCGGCCTGCCCACCCGCCCGGCCTTTACCGACGTGGACCTGGATCTGAAGACCGGCCGCGTGGTCGGCCTGTTCTAAATGTGCGTTAATCGAGATGGGGAGGGCGGAGTACCCTCCCCATCTCTCAAAGCTGACAATTTACATTTACAACTTTTTGGATAGCAGAATTTGCGAAACAGGTGCTCTGTGCTATAATAGATTTGCCATTCCGGACAAGCTCTCACCATTGGCACCAAGGAGGGAATCAGATGGAGAAAGTAACCTTCAACCTTCCGGCGCTGTGGGCCGATCATCACGTCCTGGCCGTGCGTGAGGCGTTGAGCCAGGTACCCGGCGTCCAAAATGTCGTCGCCAGCTCACTCTACAAAGATGTGTTGGTCGAATATGACCCGGCGGCCGTCACGCCCGAGGCCCTGGAAAATGCGTTGGTCAAGGCCGGCTACACCCCCACCGCAGAACCGGCACTTCCCCTTTATCCGCCGCGCACAGACGACTCATCCGACTGGTTTCGCTTCCAGGAACGGATCACCGAGACCGACATGCGCGATCTGGAGATGTCGGGCGACTTTCGCAAGTATTAGGAAATAAGGAAATGAGTGAATGAGCAAGCGAATGAGCGAATGAGCGTTTGCCCATTCTAGAAGGAAGGGAAAGAAATGGGGAAATATGCATCACTAAGTGCTGACCCGGCAGTCGAGCAAATGTTGGAGATCACCCGGGAAAAGGGGATCGAGACCGCTTTCGATCGCGCCGAAAACATCAAACCCTGTCCCATCGGCAGCGACGGGGTCTGCTGCAAGATCTGCGCCATGGGGCCCTGCCGGCTGGTGGGCAAAGTCACCACCGGCATCTGCGGGGCCACTTTGGACACGGTGGTGGCCCGCAATCTGGCCCGCCAGATTGCGGCCGGCTCGGCGGCCCATTCGGACCACGGGCGCGATATGGCCCTGGCCCTGCTGGCCGTGGCCGAAGGCCATGCCCCCGATTACCGCGTCCGCGATGTGGGCAAACTGGTCGAAGTGGCCCACTTCCTGGGCGTCCCTGTGCAGGGCCGGGACCTCAACGACATCACCCGGGATGTGGCCGAGGCCGCCCTGGCCCAGTTTGGGCAGCAGCACGGCCCCCTCAAATACCTGGAGCGCGCGCCCAAGAAGCGCCAGCAGATCTGGAAAGAGCTGGACATCGCCCCCAGGGGCATTGACCGCGAAGTGGTTGAGACGCTGCATCGCACCCACATCGGCAATGACCAGGACGCCGAACATATCCTGGACCATGCCCTGCGCACAGCCCTGGCCGACGGCTGGGGTGGTTCGATGCTGTCCACCGACATCACCGACATCCTCTTTGGCACGCCGGTGCCGCTGACCAGCGAGGTCAACATGGGCGCCCTGGAAGAGGACCAGGTCAACATCATCGTCCACGGCCACGAGCCGCTGCTGTCGGAGATGATCTTGATGGCCTGCCAGGACCCGGAGATGATCGAGTATGCCAGGAGCAAGGGGGCAACCGGCATCAACCTGACCGGCATCTGCTGCACGGCCAACGAGACGCTGATGCGCCAGGGGGTGCGCTCGGCCGGCAACTTTTTGAGCCAGGAGCTGGCCATCGCCACCGGCGTCGTCGAGGCGATGGTGGTGGACATCCAGTGCATCATGCAGGCCCTGGTGCCCATGGCCGAGCGCTACCACACCAAGCTGATCACCACCTCCCGCAAGGCCAAGATCAAGGGGGCCATTCATATGCAGTTCAACGAACGGGAAGCCCTCAAGATCGCCAAAGAGATCGTCAAGATCGGCATTGACAACTATCCCAACCGGGGCAAGAGCGAAAGGGTGTACATCCCCAACGTCAGCGCCCCGTTGGTGGCCGGTTTCAGCCATGAATACCTGCGCTATATGCAGGGCGGCTATTACCGTGGCTCCTTCCGCCCGCTGAACGATGCCATTATCGCCGGTCGCATCCGGGGCGTGGCCGGGGTGGTGGGCTGCAACAACCCCCGAACCCCCCACGACTATACCCACAATTATGTCGTGCAGGAGCTGATCAAGAACGATGTGTTGGTCGTCCAGACCGGTTGCAGCGCCATTTCGGTCGCCAAGCTGGGCCTGCTGGGGCCGGAAGCCCTGCGCTACGCCGGGCCGGGCCTGCGCGAGGTGTGCGAGGCCATCGGCATCCCACCGGTGCTCCACCTGGGCTCCTGCGTGGACAACACCCGCATCCTGACCGTGGCCACGCAGATGGCCACCGAAGGCGGCCTGGGCGAAGACATCGCCGACCTGCCGGCGGTGGGCCTGGCTCCGGAGTGGATGAGCGAGAAGGCTCTGTCTATCGGCGCCTACTTTGTGGCCTCGGGCGTGTACGTCATCTTTGGCACCAAGAACCCGATCGCCGGCAGCGAGGAGATCCAGCGCCTGATCAGCGAAGGCTGGGAGTCCAAGGTGGGCGGCAAGCTGGAGTTCATCCTCGATCCGCAGGAGATGGTGCGCAAGAGCCTGGAACATATTGACAAAAAGCGGGCTGCCCTGGGCCTGGTCGAATATGACCCGACCCGCTACGGACAAAGTGGCGACATTCCGCTGGCCGCCTTTTTTGCCGTGCCGCCCGAAAAGCGCAACCTGTACAGCCGCAAAGCCTACATAGATGTCAGGTATTAGATATTAGATATTAGATATTAAAGGGTTGGGAACGCCAATATCCAATATCCAATATCTAACTATCTAATATCCAAAGGAGGAGGTATCAATGTCCCGCTATATCGCCACCCGGGCTCTGCGCGGCGCAAACCTGATCGTCAATGAGTTTGACGCCCTGTTGCAAAAAGCATTGGTGGAGCTCGGCCCGGATAAAGAGATCAAATTCACCAACACGGCCTACTACCTGCCCACCATCCTGGGCTACACCGGCATCGAGGTCAGCAACATCGGCGGACTCAAGCCGGTGCTGGACCATTGCCGCACTCTGCTGCACAGCCCACCGGCAGACAGAACCTGGCTGCCCTACCTGGGTGAAACGCTGGATGCCGGCGTGGCCACCCTCCTGGCCGAGGAAGGGATCATGGGCATCCGCTTTGCCTACGGCCTGGAACCGCAAAAGATGCCCGGCCTGCAACTGACCGGCTCCAGCGCCCCGGCCGATGGTTACCTCAACGGCCCGATTGATGACATCCAGCTCCGAAGCTGGGGCATCCAACTGGTGGATGGCCGCATGCCCGGCTTTGCCGCCATCATCGGCTGTGCCCGCACCAACCAGGCGGCCGTCGAGATCGTGCGCCAGCTTCAGCAGCGCAACATCCTGATCTTTCTCAGCGGCAACGTCAATGGCCGAAGCGTCATCCACCAGCTCATGGAAGAAGGGGTGGAGATGGGCTACGACACCTACATCGTGCCCTTTGGCCTGGATACCATCTCCACCGTCTATCCCATGGGCTTTGCCACCCGTTCGGCGCTGACCTTCGGCGGCATGAAGGGGGGACAGGCCCGCGAAATCCTGCTCTACAACAAATACCGCGTTTTCGCTTTTGCCCTGGCCCTGGGCGAGGTGGACGACCTGAAGTATGCCACAGCGGCGGGCGCCATCACCTATGGCTTCCCCGCCCTGGCCGACACGGTCATCCCCGAAATCCGGCCCACCGGCATCACCCAGTATGAGCATGTGATCTCCATGCCCTGGGATGATATCGAGGGGGCAGATGATGCCGAGAAGGCCGCCCGCTTTGTGCAGAAAGCGATTGAGGTGCGCGGCGTCAAGATCAAGGTCACCGAGGTGCCTATCCCGGTGCCCTACGGCTCCGCCTTTGAGGGGGAGCGGGTGCGCAAGGAGGAGATGCGCGTCGAATTTGGCGGCAAATATTCCCGTGCCTTCGAATACCTGCGCATGGTGGACCTGGACCAGATCGAAGACCACAAGATCGAAGTCATCGGCCCTGGCTTTGAGGAGGTCAAAGTGGGCGGGGCCATGGACCTGGGCATCCTGGTTGAGGTGGCCGGGCGCAAGATGCAGGAGGACTTTGAGCCGGTGTTGGAGCGCCAGATCCACTACTTTATCAACGGCGCCAGCGGCATCCAGCACATCGGCCAGCGCGACATCGCCTGGATCCGCATCAGCAAGACCGCCGCCGACAAGGGCTTCAATCTGAAGCACTTTGGCGAAATCCTGTACGCCCGCTTCCACAGCGACTTTGGAGCCATTGTGGACAAGGTGCAGGTCAAGATCATCACCGACCCGGCCCTGCACGCCGAGTGGCTGGAAAAAGCCCGTGTGGCCTACGACTACCGCAACAAGCGCCTGGCAGAAATGACCGACGAGGCGGTAGATGAGTTCTACTCCTGTACGCTGTGCCTGCCGGCAGGCGAACAGATCATCCTGGCCGATGGATCGTTCATGCCGGTGGAACGGTTAGTAGACAGGGTGGTTGAAGAACAGGACCTGGAGGTCTTGTCGTTTAATAGCCATGGTCTGACGATCCGGCCTGTCGGAGAGCTGTTTATTAACCCCTCCCCCGCCCGATTGGTCAAGATCACCCTCTCCAACGGCAACAGCCTGACCCTGACGGCCAACCACAAGCTGCTGGTAGACACGCCAGCGGGTCTGGAGTGGGTGCCGGCAGGAGAAATTAAGGCCGGCGACTACCTGGTGGATGGTCAACCAGGTCTGCTTGCCGCCCCCCCCTCACAGACCAACCTCTACATCATTGACTACCTGCCCGACGACTATAAGGTATCGGACGACTCCTTTATCCTGAACTATCTGAAACCGGCAGTTCTGAGCCACTACGGTTCCTATAAAACAGCCTCCGAGGCCCTGGCTATCCCCTATCAACGCCTCTACAGTGCCATGTATGAAAAGGAGTTCCCTCGACAGCGCCTTACTCTGGGCGAGGTGAAGCGGATCGCCGCCGCAGCGGGCTTGTCCTGGGATGAGATCAAGACCCAGATTCACATCTTCCAGGCCGGCTGTGAACTGAAAAAAGTGCAACTGGATGAAGAAGTGATCTATCTGGCCGGGTTGATCGCCTCCGACGGCAGCGTGACCTGGAGAGGCCAAGAGGGTCAGAGCGGAGTGTATGTCCACTTTACCAACACCGAGCCGGCCTTGATCACCCGCTTTGGTGAGATCGTCAAGACCCTCTTTGGTCAGGAACCGGCGACCTATCCCTTCCAACCAGGTGTGGCCGTCTCTGGCGAGCTGAAGGTTGTGGGCAAGAAACCGGGCCAGGTCTCCTACGTGTACAACACCTTGTTAGGGCATTTAATGGCCGGGTTGGGTATCGGCCGGCCGGATCAGAAAGAGAAATGGACTGGCGAAGTGATCTCGACGATGCCTCCCACGTTGGTGGCTGCCTTTCTAAGGGGGTTGTTCGACGGTGACGGCCACGTGGCAGGCAACCGGGCTTTTATCTCCACCGGAACCTATCGAGAGGCCCAACACCTCCATCTGCTCTTTAAGAAGTTAGGCATTGCTTCCTATATCAGCCAGACTGCGCGGGGCTACCAGGTTGGGACCCGGGCGAATCAGGATCTGGCCCGCTTTCGGGAACAGATCGGTTCCGAGCACCCGGCGAAGCGGGCCCGGTTGGAGAAGATCGGGCTGCGGTCCGATCCGCAACACACGGTCAGAACCGATGTGGTCCCCCTGGTATGTGGCCGGTACCTCCAGGCTTTACTGGATGAGTACAAAGGTCAGCTTCCGATCACCCAACTGCCGGTTGACTATAAGACGATCAAAGCCTGGACCGGCGGCCGGTGTCGCGCCTCAAAAGCCAAACTCAGCACCCTGCTGGAGGGCCTGACTCCCGTTGTACCGGCCAGCCATCCCATTTACCAGGACCTGCTGGCCTGGAGCCGGTCTAATGTGCGCTTTGAGCAGGTGAAGCAAGTAGAACGAATAGCCAGCACCAACGGCAAGGTTTACAACTTTAGCGTCGAGGAGACGCATAACTACCTGGCCAATGGGGTAGTGGTCAAGAACTGTCAATCTTTTGCCCCCAACCATGTCTGCGTGGTCAGTCCGGAGCGGCTGGGGCTGTGCGGCGCCTACAACTGGCTGGACTGCAAGGCCAGCTACCAGATCAACCCCACCGGACCCAACCAGCCGATCCCCAAGGGGCGGGCCATTGACCCGTGGCGAGGTGTCTTTGAGAATGTCAACGCCTTTGTCCAGCAGGCCTCTCACGGTTCGGTGGAGAGCGTCACCATGTACTCGATCATGGAGACGCCCATGACCTCCTGCGGCTGCTTCGAGTGCATCATGATGATCCTGCCGCTGTGCAACGGCTTCATGGTCGTCAGCCGCGAGGACCCCAGCATGACCCCTGCCGGCATGACCTTCAGCACCCTGGCCGGTATGGCCGGCGGCGGCCTGCAGACGCCCGGCGTGATGGGCCACGGCAAATATTTTATCGTCAGCAAAAAGTTCATCCGTGCCGATGGCGGCCTGAAGCGCATCGTCTGGATGTCCAGCTTCCTGAAAGAGACGATGGCCGAAGAGCTGAGAGAGGCCGCCATCCGCGAAGGGGACCCCGACCTGATTGACAAGATCGCCGACGAACGGGTGGCCACGACCGAGGAAGAGGTGTTGGCCTACCTGGAGCAAACCGGGCACCCGGCCCTGACGATGGAACCGTTAATGTAAGAGAACCAGGGATCAGGGGATCGGGCGATCCCCTGATCCCCTTTTCCCCAGCGATTATTGAGAGAGGAGATAAGGAAGGGGTTTTGCAGCGGGCGGCTTCGCCGCTCGCCGCAAAACCCCTCCTCCCACCCCCTCTCCTCGCCCGCCGCCGCAGGCGAGCGGGAGAGGGAAGGGAGCAGAGGGAGGGGTGAGAGCAGGCAGAATTTTAACGCCCGTCAAAAGTGTAAACCAATTTCCCAGAAAATTAAACCATCCCGCTCAAACAGCGATAAAAGCAGCAAGGGATGCTCCCTTGCTGCTGATTGTGTAGAGGTTGAACTTTTGTAACTGCCCACCCTCCCGCAGGTTGGGGCGCAATCTCCGTATTGAAGTGCGCCACCACTTTCTAACCCACGGGAGGGTAGCGGGTAGGTAGTTACGAACTTTTATAGGGAGGAGAATCTATGCCAGTCACAGTCGAAATTCCAAAAGAAAAATGGACCGGCAGCATCCGGCAGGTAACCCTGGGGGCCACCGCGGCCCAAGGCGGCACCCGGAGCAAAACGGTCACCGTCGGCGGAGAGACGACGTTGCCTTTCCTGTTCTTCGAGGGCGACATCCCCAACCCACCGGTCGTCGCCGTCGAGATCCAGGACAGCTACCCGGCCGACTGGTCACCGGTGCTGCTGAAAGCCTGGGGAGACACCCTCCAGGACCCGGCAGCCTGGGCCCGGAAGGCCGAAGAGCTGGGAGCCGGGCTGATCATGCTCCGTTTGCGGGGCACCAACGCCGATGGTCAGCTCACCACCGCCGCGCAGGCCGCCGCCACGGTCAGGGCGGTGCTGGGCGCCACCGGCCTGCCGTTGATCGTCCGCGGGCCGGGCCAGGCTGAGCGGGACAATGAGCTGCTGGTGGCCGTGGCCGAGGCCACAGCTGGCGAACGGCTGGCTCTGGGCCTGTGCGAGGACAAGAACTACCGGACCATCGTCGCCGCGGCGTTGGCCCACGGCCATCTGGTCATCGCCAGCAGCCCGATTGATGTCAACCTGGCCAAGCAACTCAACATCCTGATCAACGACATGCGCCTGCCCCTGGATCGGGTGCTGATGGACCCCACTACCGGGGCACTGGGTTACGGCCTGGAGTACACCTACTCGGTGATGGAGCGCCTGCGCCTGGCCGCCCTGACCGGCGATAGCATGACCCAACAGCCGATGATCTGCTTTGTCGGCGAGGAAAGCTGGCGGCAGAAGGAATCCCGCGCCGCCGAAGGGGTCCCTGCCCAATGGGGCGACATCGAAAAGCGGGCCATCACCTGGGAAACGGTGACGGCGACGGCCCTCCTGGAATCGGGCGCAGACATTGTGGTATTACGCCATCCCGCCACGGTCGGCATCATCCGCGACACCATCACCCGACTGATGGCCCACTAGTCGCAACTGAATGAGGAGAGGAGCAAAATGGCACTTTCAGGGCTTGAAATCTACAAGTTGCTGCCAAAAACCAATTGCAAAGAGTGCGGCTTCCCGACCTGCCTGGCCTTCGCCATGAAACTGGCCCAAAAGCAGGCCGAGTTGGATACCTGCCCCCATGTGTCGGCGGAAGCCAAAGAGGCGCTCTCGGCTGCATCGGCACCGCCCATCCGCCTGATCAAGCTGGGCAGCGGCGAGCGGGAGTTCCAGGTGGGCAACGAGACGGTCATGTTCCGCCACGAAAAGACCTTTTTCAATAAACCGGGGCTGGCTTTGCGGATCAAGGACACCGAAGCAGCCGACGTGATCGCCGCCAAGGCCGAGACGGTGAACGCCTACAGCGTTGAGCGGGTGGGCATGCAGATGACTTTGAACGCGGTGGCCATTGAGAACGCTTCGGGAGATGTCACCACCTTTGCCAATACCGTAGCGGCGGTGCGGGCCAGAACCAATCTGCCCTTCGTGCTGATCTCCCCCAATGCCGAGGCTCTCAAGGCCGCCCTGGCCAGAGAAGGGGGTCACAAGCCCCTTCTGTATGCCGCCACAGCCGAGAACTGGCAGGAGATGGCCGCCCTGGCCAAGGGCGGCGGCGTGTCGCTTGCTGTGCGCAGCCGGGATGGCCTGGATGAGCTGGCCGACCTGACCAAAAAGCTGGGCGAGGCTGGCGTGGCCGACCTGGTGCTCGACCCCGGCAGCCGCGACCTGAGCGGTTCGCTGGCCCAACTGACTCAGCTCCGCCGCCTGGCGTTGAAGAAAAACTTTCGTCCCCTGGGCTTCCCCATCATCACCTTCCCCGGCGAAGTGGCCGACACACCCGAAGGGGAAGTGGTCGCCGCAGCCCAGTATATCGCCAAATATGCCGGCATTGTGGTCCTGGACCACTTTGACCCGGCGGTGGCCTACCCGCTGCTCACCCTGCGGCTAAACATCTACACCGACCCGCAGAAACCGATCTCGGTCGATCCGGGCATCTACGAGTTCAACCACCCGACAGCCGAGGCGCCGCTGTTGACCACCACCAACTTCTCTCTGACCTACTTTAGCGTGGCCGGCGAGCTGGATAGCTCCGGCTTGCCTGCCTGGCTGCTGATCTGCGATGCCGAGGGGATGAGCGTCTTGACCTCCTGGGCAGCGGGCAAGTTCGACGCCGCAACCATCGCCAAGGCGGTCAAAACGACCGGCATCGCCGACAGGCTGAGCCACAGAAAGATCACCATCCCCGGCCTGGTGGCAGTCCTGTCCGGCGATCTGGAAGAGGAGTTGCCCGGCTGGGAGATCCGGGTCGGCCCGCGCGAAGCGGTAGACATCCCGGCCTATCTCAAGACGTGGAGCTGAATCCAATACCCAATACCCAATACCCAATACCCAATACCCAATATCCAATATCTATTATCCAAATCCATTCAATATTAGATATTGGATATTGGATATTTCTGATAGGTCATGGCAGAAACGGTCGAACGGCGCAACAAGAAAGCCATCGTTGTCTTTAAACCTTCCGGCCAGGTGGTTGAGGTCGAGATCGGCACACTGCTGTCGGACGCAGCCGTGCAGGCCGGGGTGACGCTGAACCTGCCCTGTGGTGGGCAGGGACGCTGTGGCCGTTGTCGGGTCAAAGTGGAGCATGGCGTGGTCAGCCACCGCAGCAGCGTGCGCCTGACCGACGCGGAAATGGCAGAGGGCTGGGCACTGGGTTGCCAGACGGTGATCAAAGGGGATGCCGTCGTGCTGGTGCCGGAGCAGGAGAAGGTTGGGGTCGAGGCTATCCCCAAGGCTGTGGGGGCCGAGCGGATCGCCCTGGCTGCCGAATTTAGCGGCCAGCCGGACCCCAGCGTGCGCCGGGTGCACCTGGTCATCGAACCCCCCAGCCTGCAGGACCAGACCACCGACTGGGACCGGCTGCTGCGGGCGTTGTCGCTCCAGCATGGCATCCAGCAGGTGACAGCCAGCCTGCCCATGCTCCGCACGCTGGCCCGCGATCTGCGCGACGCCGAGTGGAATGTGACTGCCGTGCTGGAAATGGGGGACCCGGTGATCGATCCCTGTGTCCGGCCACGGCTGATTGACCTGTTGCCCGGTGACCAGACCGACCGCTGCTACGGCGTGGCGATAGACATCGGCACAACCTCCAACGTCATTTACCTGGTGGACCTGCTCCGTGGCAAGGTGATTGACCGCGCCTCAGCCTATAACGCCCAGATCCAGGCCGGCGAAGACATCATCTCGCGCATCGTCTTTGCGCAGAAACGGGATGGGTTGCAACGCCTGCAAAAGCTGGTGCTCAAGACGCTCAACGGCCTGCTGGATGAACTGACCGAACGGAATCAGATCCCGCCCCGCCAGATCAGCAAGGCGGTGGTCGCCGGCAATACAACCATGATCCAGCTTTTCCTGGAACTGGACCCCCGCTATATCCGCGAGATGCCGTTCATCCCGACCATCAGCCAGCCCTTGCCGATCACCGCCGAGGAGATCGGCCTGAACATCAACCCTCAGGCCACCGTAGACTGCCTGCCGGGGGTTGGCGCCTATGTCGGGGCCGACATCACCGCCGGGGTGCTTGCGTCGGGCCTGTATGACACCGAGGCGCTGACGTTGTTCATAGATGTCGGCACCAACGGGGAGATCGTGCTGGGCAACCGCGACTGGCTGATCACCTGCGCCTGCTCGGCCGGACCGGCTTTCGAGGGCAGTGGCGTGCGCCACGGCATGCGGGCCACCGCCGGGGCTATCGAGGAGGTGTGGATCGATCCCCGCACCTACGAGCCCACCGTCCAGACCATCGGCGGCCTGCCGGCGCGAGGCATCTGTGGTTCGGGCATGATCGGCCTGCTGGCCGAGATGTTCATCACCGGGGTGATAGACAAAGGGGGCAAGATCCAACGCGACCTGCCCACGCCCCGCGTGCGGGTGGGCGACCACGGCGGGGAATATGTGGTGGTGTGGGCCAACCAGTCGGGCACCGGCACCGACATCGTCCTTGACGAAGTGGACATCCAGAACCTGCTGCGCACCAAAGGGGCGATCTATGCCGGCTTCTCGGTGCTGGTCCGCAGCGTGGGCCTGGAACTGGCCGATGTGGAGCAGGTGCTCATCGCCGGGGCATTCGGGCAATACATCAACATCGAAAAAGCGATCCAGATCGGCCTGCTGCCTGATATGCCCTGGGACCGCTTTCGGTACCTGGGCAACACCTCGGCTCTGGGAGCTTTTTACTCTCTGGTCTCCCGCCCCATGCGCCGCCAGGTCATCCAGACCGCCAGAAAAATGACCTATCTGGAGTTATCGGCTGACAACAGCTTCTACGATCAATTCATGTCGGCCCTGTTCCTGCCGCACACCGACATCAGCGCCTTTCCCTCTGTCATGCGGCTGCTGGAAGGGAAAGGAGGGTAAGAGCCGATCAGTGACAGGCACAAACAAGGAGGAAAGAAATGTATATTATCGGTGAAAACATTCAAATTCTGTCGCCCCGGATCAAGGCGGCTATCGCCGACCGGGACCCGACTTATATCCGTGAACTGGCCCGCAAGCAGGTGGAGCATGGGGCCAATATGCTCGACCTGAATATCGGGCCACGCAAAAAGGATGGCGTCGAGGTCATGCAGTGGATCATAGACGAGGTGTACGATGAGGTCGGTCCGGTGCCTCTGTCGCTGGACACGACCAATGCCGCAGCCATCGAGGCCGGCCTGAAAAAGTGCCGGGAACTGGGCATCACGGCCATGATCAACTCCACCTCCGCCGATCCAGATCGCCTGAACGTGACCATGCCCATGGCCGCCCGGTATGGCAGCAAGATCATCGCCCTGGCTATGGACAAAAACATCCCGGCCACAGCCGATGGCCGCGTGGCCCTGGCCATGGAGGTCCTCATCCCCAAAGCCCAGGAGTTGGGCATCCCGATGCACGATATCTACCTGGACCCGCTGGTGTTGACGGTCAACGGCTGCCAGGAGCACGGCCCGGAGACCCTGAACGCCATCCGTTCTTTCAAAATGCTGTGGGACCCGCCGCCCATGACCGTGGTGGGCCTGTCCAACGTCTCCAACAGTGTGCCCCACGAGGGACGCAGCCTGCTGAACCGCACCTACCTGGTCATGCTCATGGCCGCCGGCCTGGATGCAGCCATCGCCGACCCGCTGGATACCGTCCAGAACGAGGTGATCCGCATCGTCGAGCAGCGAGATGACAGCACGGCCGTCGGCCGGGCCTATCTGGCCCTGTACGATGCCGTGGCCAGCATGGAAGAGTTCACACCCGACCACGTGGATATGAGCGACCCAGACCAGGTAGCCATCTATAAAACGGTGCGCATCCTGGAAAACAAAGTCATCTATGCTCACGGCTATCTGACCACCTGACCTGAACAACCGTCGTGACGTTTCTGTGACGCCTGGTGGGTATAATTAGCTCGACAATGCCTCACCCCTACCCCCTGGCCCCCTTCCGGGTTGGGGGATGGGGTGAGGTCTGTCCTGGCCCTAATTTATGTTGATTTAACATGTGGTGACGCTATTTGACAAAAGGGGGTGATCGGTATAAGATTCCTGTTGTCTGTTTGAAACTGTGTGCAGAGATTTAAAAAATGGAGAGAACATGAAATTTGCGAAATGTCTATTGATTTTTGCCATCCTGGCAGCAATGGTGCTGCCCATAGCCGCCTGTGGCGGAGAGAAAGAAGCCGGGCCATCGCCGACTCAGGCAGCGCAGGCGCCGACCAACACCGTGCCTCCGGCCCCCACAAACACCCCACTCCCCAAGCCGACCGACACCCCAC